>DASPRN010000114.1:0-9519 GCA_035624425.1 Gaiellaceae bacterium | reverse complement strand
CGTCCTGCGCGACTCGGTCGCCGCCGTCTCGCTCGGGATCGTCGGCGGCGAGCTGCTGCTCGACCTCGACTACTTGGAGGACTCGGGCGCCGAGGTCGACCTGAACGTCGTCATGACCGGCGAAGGGCTGCTGGTCGAGGTGCAGGCGACGGCCGAACGGGCGCCGTTCGCGCGGGAGCAGCTGGACGAGGTGCTCGACCTCGGCGCCGCCGGGATCGCGACGATCCGGGAGGCCCAGGAGCTGGCTCTCGACGCTGCTTGATTCTCGCGTCTAGAAATGCCAACAAGCTGCGCGAGCTCTCGGCGCTGCTAGGCCGGCCGCTGGAACCGCTGGGCGCCGACGGGTATCCGGAGGAGGGGAGCGACAGCTACCTCGAGAACGCGCGGGTCAAGGCGCGCTACGGCCACGAGGTCAGGCCGGACGCCTGGGTGCTCGGCGAGGACTCGGGGCTCGAGGTCGACGCCCTCGGCGGCGCCCCGGGGATTCGCTCGGCCCGCTACGGCGCGGAGGGCGGCGAGGCGATCGAGCGGCTGCTCGCCGAGCTGCGCGGCGTCGAGGAGCGGGGCGCCCGCTACGTGTGCGAGCTCGTCCTGCTCGGGCCGGGCGGCGGGGAGCTGCGCGGCTCGGGCGTGCTCGAGGGCCGGATCGCGGAGAGGCCGCGCGGCTCGGAGGGGTTCGGCTACGACCCGGTCTTCATCCCCGACGGCGAAGAGCGGACCGTCGCAGAGCTCGGGAACGAGTGGAAGTCGCACAACTCCCACCGGGCCCGAGCAGCTTTCGCGTTATCAGGCCAGGCCGGCGGCCTCCTCGGGGCGGGCCCTGCGGGCCGCTAGCCACCAGTTGACCTCGGCGCCGAAGACGATCACGTTCGCCATCACGTAGAGCCACACGAGCAGCAGCACCGGCCCGCCGAACGCCTTCAGCGCGATCACGTTGTCCGAGTAGCGCACGTACAGCGGCAGGACCTGGAAGCTCGCCTCCAGCGCGACCGCCGCGAGCACGGCGCCGGGCAGCACGTCGACCAGCGAGTGCTCGACGTTGGTCAGGAAGTAGTAGACGGCCACCAGGAACGCGAACACGCCCAGAAAGGAGGCTGCGACCGAGAGCCCGTAAGCGACGTAGGAGTTGCCGGCGAACCCGGCCGCGTAGCGCTGGAGCAGGTCGAATCCGAACGACCCGGCGAGCAGCCCGAGGAACATCGTCACGAGCGAGAGGAGCATCAGCCCGACGGCGAGCAGCTTGCCGCGCAGGAAGGAGCGGTTCGGCTGCCCGTACACGATGTTCATCGCCGACTCGAGCACGCTGAACAGCGAGAGTGAGGCCCAGACCAGCGCGGCGGCGCCGACGATTCCGAGCGCCGTCGAGTGCTTCCGGACTGCGTCGACCGTGTGCACGATGCTCGCGACCGAGCTGTTCGGGAATGCGCGCTTCAGCTCGGTGACCAGGTAGCTCGATTCGTCGGGGCGCCCGGCGAGGCCCAGCAGCGAGACCGTCAGAAAGAGCAGCGGCACGAAGGAGAGGAGCGCAAAGTACGCGATCATCGCGGCCAGGTGCGGCCCGCGGTCGGCGAAGAACTTCCGGAACGGCTGGGGCAGCGGCATGCCTGGAGTATCTTCAACTTGGTAGCGTCAGGCCGATGGCCCAGACGCCGGACGCGCTCAGGGAGCTGACCGAGATCTCGACCCAGATCGAGGCCGCCGTCGTCCTCGACCGCGAAGGCGCTGTCGTCGCCTCGACCCTCGACGACGAGCGCGCCGGGAGGCTGGCCGGCGCCGCGCTCGAGCTGCTCGGGGCGGCCGAGGAGCAGGGGGAGTCGCTGGTCCAGCTCGACGTCGCGCTTCGGGACGGCGTCGTCTTCCTCGTCGCCGACGGCGATCGCGTGATCACGGCGACGACCGGGCCCGAGCCGACCGCCGGGCTCGTCTTCTACGACCTCAAGAGCTGCCTGCGCGCCCTCGCCGGGGAGGAGAAGCCCAAGGCCGCCGCCAAGCCGCGGGCGAGGCGCGCGCCGGCCAAGAAGACAAGCACGCGCAAGAAGGCGGACGATGCGGGGACGTAGCGTCGTCACGGGCCTGGTGGTGGCGGCCGGCTCGGCGGCGGGCGCGATCGCCCTCGGCCGGCGCGCCGCGCGGCGGCGGGAGCGCGTCGAGCTCTACTTCGGTGACGGCTCGCTCGTGACGCTCTCCGCAGGCTCCCCCGGAGCCGACCGCCTGCTCTCCTCGGCCCGCCGGCTGCTCGCGACCGCCCGCGGGTGAACCTCGCCGCCGCCCTGCGGGAGCACGCCTACCTCGAGGGCGACTTCGTCCTCCGTTCCGGCCGCCGCTCGAGCTACTACCTCGACAAGTTCCGCTTCGAGACGCAACCGGACGTCCTGCGCTCCCTCGGCGAGGAGCTGGCAGCCGCGGCGCGGGAGCTCGAGCCCGACGCGGTTCGGCTCGCCTGTCCCGTCCTGGGCGCGGTCGCTTTGGCGACGGCAGCGTCGCTTGCGTCCGGCCTGCCCTTCGTGATCATCAGGGACGAGGCGAAGGAGTACGGCACCGCCAACCGCATCGAAGGCGCCTTCGACCCGGGCGAGCTGGTCTGCCTGATCGAGGACGTCGTCACCTCCGGCGGAGCCCTGCTCGGCGCGGTCGAGGCCCTGCGCGAGGTCGGCCTCGAGGTGCGGAACGCCGTCTGCGTGGTAGACCGGGAAGAGGGCGGAGCGGAGGCGCTCGCCGCAGCCGGAGTGCGCCTGCGGCCGCTGTTCCTCGCCTCCGAGCTCGCCGGCGCTCCTAAAAGCGCCGCAAAACCGCATGGTTGAGCGGAAAGCGCTCACCTGTTAGGGTCTTTCGCTGGTGGAACGACAACTGGGAAGAGAGGAGCGAACGTGACGAAGCAAGAGTTCGTGGACCGCGTGGCGTCGAAGACCGGAGGCTCGAGGAAGGACGCGGCCGAGGCGGTCGACGCCGTGCTCGACTCGATCCAAGAGATTCTGACCCAGGGTGGAGAGATCAACTTCACAGGCTTCGGGAAGTTCTCGACCCAGCACCGGAAGGAGCGCCAGGGCGTCAACCCGCGCAACCCGTCCCAGAAGGTGACGATCCCGGCGGCCACCGTGCCGAAGTTCTCCGCCGGCAGCACGCTCAAGTCGGCCGTCAAGGCCGGCGGCGGCATGGGGGGCGGCTACTAGCCCGTCCGCAAATCACACGGCCGCACGGGCAAAGCCCGCACGGCCTCCAGTCGGCGCCGCGAAGTCGGCGCCTTGACGAGTTTCGAGCCGAGGGCCGCGCGAGCGGCCCTCGCGCTGTGTCCATCGACGGCCGGACTTGCAGCTAGCCTCTGTCGCGTGAGCGCCGAGCCGGCCCTGGCCACCTCGCTCTTTGCCGACCGGCTGGCCGAGGCGGTCGAGCGGAAGCGCTCCCAGCTGCTCGTCGGGCTCGACCCGCGTCCCGACCTGCTGCCGGTCGAGCTCGTCGGCGACGCGCAGGTCGACCGGGCCTCCGCCGCCGACGGCTGCGCGCGCTTCTGCCGGGGGATCATCGACTCGGTCGCACCGCATGTCGTCGGGGTCAAGCCGCAGCTTGCCTTCTTCGAGGCGCTCGGCTCCGACGGAGCCCGCGCGCTGGAGGACGTCTGCGCGTACGCCCGGGCGGCCGGGCTGATCGTGCTCGCGGACGCAAAGCGCGGTGACATCGGCTCGACCGCCCGCGCCTACTCGGCCGCCTTCCTCGGACCGCGGGCCGGTGCGCCGCCGCTGGCCGATGCGATGACGGTCAACCCGTACTTCGGCCGCGACTCGCTCGAGCCGTTTCTCGCGGCCTGCCGGCGTGAGGGCGCAGGGCTCTTCTGCGTGGTCAAGAGCTCGAACGAGGGCGGGGCGGACGTCCAGGACCTGGCGCTCTCGGACGGCCGGCCGCTCTGGCAGAACGTCGCGAGCCTGGTCAACGAGCTCGGCCAGGAGCTGACCGGGACGCGCGGGCTCTCGAGCGTCGGCGCGGTCGTCGGGGCGACGCATCCTCGGGCGGTGGGGGAGGCGCGCCGGCTGATGCCGCAGGCCGTTCTGCTGCTCCCGGGCGTCGGCGCGCAGGGTGCGACGCCTGCCGATCTCGCCCGCGCCTTCACGAGCGGCCCGGCGAGCGCGCTCGTGAGCGCCTCGCGGAGCGTGCTCTACGCCTTCCGCGGGAGCGGCGAGGACTGGCGCACGGCAGCCGCGGCCGAGGCGGCCAGGCTTCGGCGCGAGGTCTGGGCCGTCTCCGGCTGGTAAAGGGCTGGTGACGGATCAGCGTGTGTCGACCGGTCATTTCAGACGGACGCCCGAGCAAAGCTCGTGCGTCCTGGTGACAGCACCGCAAGCGGTGCTGTAGGTGAAACGCGGCTGGCGGGCTGAGCTGAAGCGCTACGGCGCGCCCCTCGTCTTCCTGCTCGCGGTCACGATCGCCGTCCTGCTCGTCAGGTCCGGCCTCCAACAGCGCTCGGCGCCGGGGCCGGTCACGACGACGGTGCGGACGACGACCACGGCGCCCGTCAAGCGAGGCCCGCGCTACTACAAGCTCCGCGCCGGCGAGACGCTCAGCGACGTCGCCGTCCGCTTCTCGACGACGGTCGACCGGCTGCTCGCCCTCAACCCGCACGTCAAGCCGACCGCCCTGATCGTCGGCCAGCGCATCCGCGTTCGCTGAGCCCGCCGGGGACGGCCAAACGGACAGGCTCAGGAACGGCCACCGGTAGATTGCGGCTCCGTGAAGTGCCGCCTCCTCGTGCCGGCGATCGCGGCTCTCGCCCTGGTCTCGCCCGTCCTCGGCGCACCGCCGCAGGTGACCGGCCGGGCCTGGCTGGTCGAGAACGGCTCCACGGGCCAGGTGCTGCTCGCCCACAACGCGAACCGCCCCGTTCCGATCGCGAGCCTGACGAAGCTGATGACAGTCCTGCTCACGCTCGAGCACACGCACCTGGACGACGTCGTCACCGTCAGCCGCGAGGCGGCGGCCACGCGCGACTCCACCGTCACCTTCCGCGCCGGCGAGCGGCTGACCGTGCGCGAGCTGCTCGAGGCCGCGCTGATCGCCAGCGCAAACGACGCCGCCGACGCGCTCGCGTCCTACGTCGGCGACGGGAGCGAGGCGAGCTTCGTGGCGATGATGAACGCGAGGGCGAAGCAGCTCGGCCTGCGCGAGACGCACTTCGTCAGGCCCGACGGGCTCGATGCGCCAGGCCATCTCTCGAGCGCGCATGACGTCACCTTCCTCGCACGGCTGCTGATGCATCACCCGATCGTCCGCCAGATCGTCCGCATGCGCGTCGCGACGATCTCGGACGGCCACATCCTGCACACCTGGAACGACCTGCTCTACAACTACCCCGGGATCTTCGGGGTCAAGACGGGGCACACCTCGGGAGCCGGCTGGAACGAGACCGCGGCCGCGCACCGGCGCGGCGTCTCGATCTACGCCACCCTGCTCGGGAGCCCGGACCGCTCGACGAGGAACGCCGACCTGGTCAAGCTGCTCGACTGGGGCTTTTCGCGCTACGTCGCCGTCCGGCCGGTGGTGAGGGGGCAGGCCTACGCGACCGCCCTGCTCGGCTACGGCCACGGGCCGCTCGCGCTCGTCGCCGCGGCCACGCCGAGGCTGGTCGTTCCCGTGGGCCGCCCGCTCGTCCGGCGCGTGGTCTTCCCGGACGTGGTCTCGCTGCCCGTGGCCGAGGGACAGTCCCTGGGCCAGGTCCGTGTCTACCAGGGCGGCCGCCTGCTGGCCGTCGTGCCGCTCGTTGCCTCGCGCTCGTCCTCGCGCCCGGGAGTGGCCGGCCGCGTGGGCTGGTACGCGACACGTACCCTGCACGACATGCTGGGGTGGTTCAGCTGATCGTCACGGTCACCATGAACGCCGCGATCGACCGGACGCTCACCGTTCCGAACTTCCAGCGCGGCCAGCGCCACCGCGCCAGCCAGGGCCTGACCCTCGCGGGCGGCAAGGGGATCAACATCGCCCGCGCGCTGAAGCGGCTCGGCGCCCCGGTCGTCGCGACCGGCCTCGCGGGAGGCAAGACCGGCACGCGCATCGTCGAGGAGCTGACCGCCGAGGCGATCCTGAACGACTTCGTCCGGATCGAGGACGAGTCGCGCACCTCGACGGCGATCGTCGACCCGACCGGCGGCAGCTACACCGAGGTGAACGAGTGGGGCCCGCACGTCCAGCCGGAGGAGCTGGAGATCCTGCTCGAGAAGCTCGTCTACCTCTCGCGCGGCGCCGGGTACGTCGTCTTCGCGGGCTCGCTCCCGCGCGGCGTCGACGACGGCTTCTACGCGGAGGCGATCCGCGACCTGAACCGCCGTGGCGTCCTGACCGTCCTCGACTCCGACGGCGAGCCGCTGCGTCTCGGGACCCAGGCAGAGCCGTTTCTCGTCTCCCCGAACGAGCGGGAGGCCGAGAGCCTGGTCGGCCAGGAGTTCCACGACGACGAGGACTTCCTCGAGGGACTGGAGGCGATCGCCGAGCTGGGGGCCCGCAACGTGCTGATCACCGCCGAGTCGGGCTGCTGGGGGCTCCTGCGGTCCGAGCGCGAGCCGCGGCGATACCACGCGGTCGCGCCCAGGCTCGACCCCGTCTCGGCGGTCGGCTCGGGGGACGTCCTGCTCGCGGCCTTCGTCGCAGCGCTGCTCGAGCAGCGCTCGGAAGAGGAGGCGCTGCGGGCCGCAGTCGCCACGGGCGCGGCGGCGACGCTCGAGCTCGGCGCCGGCCGCTTCGAGCCGCGGGAGGCCGGGCGCCTGGTCGCGGGCATCGAGATCGCCCAGCTCGAGCCTGCGCGACGCTAAAGACCGGCTGCCGCCCGGTCGATAACCGAAAGGCGATGATTCGCCGGGCTCTGCCCATGGCCCTTTCTGCGGCCGCTCTGCTCATCGCCGTGCTCGGCGTGACGCCGCTCGGCGGCGCAGCCATCCAGAAGATCACGCGCGTCGCCCTCTTCGCCAAGAACGCCGGCAAGGTCGGGAACATCGCCGCCTCGAAGAAGCCGAAGGCCGGCAAGCTCTTCCCGCTCGGCAAGGGCGGGAAGTTCCCGAAATCCGTGTTGCCGAACGGCGGTGCCGGCCCGCCCGGCGCCGAGGGGCCGCAGGGGCCCGCCGGCCCCGCCGGCCCGCAGGGAGCTCCGGGGCCGCGCGGCTACACCGGACTGCGCGGCTCGACCGGCCCTGCCGGCGTCCAGGGCCCGACCGGCCCGCAGGGGCAGGTCGGCGCGCCCGGCGGCTTCGGCCTCCTGAACCTCGGCCGCAGCACGCTCGTCCGCAAGACGCTCGCGGTCGGAGGCGACTACGCGTCGGCCGTGTCCGGTGCGGACGGACTTCCGCTCGTCGCCCTCGACGACTCGAACAACAACGCCCTCGACGTCGTGCACTGCGCCGACGCCGTCTGCGGCTCGAAGACGACGACGCCGGTCGACTCCGGCCACATCTACTCCTATCCGGCCGCGACCATCGGCGCCGACGGCCTCGGGCTGGTCGTCTACGTCGACCAGAGCTCGCACCTGCTCAAGGCCGCGCACTGCACGAACCTCGCCTGCAGCTCGTTCACGGTCGGCACCGTCGACTCGTCAGGGAACGCCGGCCCCAGCCAGGTCTCGGTCACGGTCGGCACCGACGGGCTCGGCCTGATCAGCTACTACGACGTCACGAACGGGAACCTGGACGTCGCGCACTGCGCCGACACGGCCTGCTCGTCGGCGTCGGTGACGGCGGTCGACAGCGCCGGCGACGTCGGCTCCGGCTCGTCGATTGCGATCGGCGCGGACGGCCTCGGGCTGATCGGCTATCGCGACACGAGCAACGACCATCTGAAGGTCGCGCACTGCTCGAACGTCGCCTGCTCGTCCGCGGTCGCGACCACGGTCGACAATGCCGCCGGCGTCGGCTTCGAGACCTCGGTGACGGTCGGAGCGGACGGGCTCGGCCTGGTCAGCTACTTCGACAACGGCAACGCCGACCTCAAGGTTGCCCACTGCTCGGACGCGACCTGCTCGAGCGCGACGCTGACGCCGATCGACTCGACCGGCCTGGTCGGCGAGTTCAGCTCGGCGACGATCGGCGCCGACAACCTCGCCGTGATCAGCTATTACGACGACTCCGCCTCCGACCTCGACCTCAAGGTCGCCCACTGCTCGAACGTCGCCTGCACGACGGCGACGACCACCACCGTCGACAGCGCGGGCGATGTCGGCTCGGGCACGTCGATCACGGTGGGCTCCGACGGCCTTCCGTTCGTGACGTACCGCGACAAGACGAACAATGCGATCGTCTCGACGCACTGCCCGAACGCGTTCTGCGTGCCCTACTTCCGCCGCAGGTAAGTCCCGTCCAGGGGCGGTGCTACCATCGCCGTCCACCTTGAGACACCTCGGCTGCTAGTGGAAGTAGAGATCGGCCTCGGGAAGAAGGCGCGCCAGGCCTACGGGTTCGACGACGTCGCGATCGTGCCCTCGCGGCGGACGCGCGACCCGCAGGACGTCGACATCGGCTGGAAGCTCGGGCCGCACCTATTGGAACTGCCGCTGCTCGCCTCGGCGATGGACGGCGTCGTCTCGCCGCAAACGGCGATCGGGCTCGGCAAGCTCGGCGGCCTCGGCGTGCTCAACCTCGAGGGGATCTTCACGCGCTACCAGAACGCCGACCGCGAGCTCGACAAGATCGCGAAGCTGCCGAAGGAGCGCGCCACGGCCGGGATGCAGAAGATCTACGAGGCGCCGGTCGACCCGAAACTGATCGCGGCCCGGATCCGCGAGATCAAGAAGGCCGGGGTGCTGGCGGCCGGCTCCCTGACGCCGCAGCGCGTGCGCGACCACTACGAGGCGGCGATCGGCGCGGGGCTCGACATCCTCGTCATCCAGGGCACCGTCGTCTCGGCCGAGCACGTCTCGTCGAACGGCCAGGCACTCAACCTGAAGGAGTTCATCGCGGCGTTGCCCGTGCCGGTGATCGTCGGCGGCTGCGCCTCGTACCAGACGGCCCTGCACCTGATGCGCACCGGGGCGGAGGGCGTCCTCGTGGGCGTCGGGCCCGGCCAGGCGTGCACGACGCGCGGCGTGCTCGGCGTCGGGGTACCGCAGGCGACGGCCATCGCCGACGCGACCGCTGCGCGCGTGCAGCACCTGCTCGAGACGGGCAAGTACGTGAACGTGATCGCCGACGGCGGCATGCGCACCGGTGGCGACATCGCCAAGGCGATCGCCTGCGGTGCGGACGCCGTCATGATCGGCTCGCCGCTGGCGCGCGCGAAGGAGGCGCCGGGCCGCGGCTTCCACTGGGGCATGGCCACCTTCCACCCGACGCTGCCCCGCGGCGCGCGGGTCGCGGTCGAGCAGAGCGCGACGCTGGAGCAGATCGTGATCGGGCCGGCGACGGAGAACGACGGGACGCTCAACCTGATGGGCGCGCTGCGCACGTCGATGGCGACCTGCGGCTACGAGTCGATCCACGACTTCCAGAAGGCCGAGGTGATGCTCGCCCCGGCGATCAAGACCGAGGGCAAGTCGCTGCAGCAGGCCCAGCACGT
>DASPRN010000096.1:0-6791 GCA_035624425.1 Gaiellaceae bacterium | reverse complement strand
ACTTGACCGAGCAGGTTCCCGTGCCGCTCGTCATCGTGAAGTTGGCGCCCGTGTTCGAGCAGGCGCCGCTGCTCGAGAAGGTGACCGCGTTCCCCGAGCCGCCGCCGCTCGCCGCGACCGAGAAGCCGGTGTTGAAGACGGCACTGGCGGGCGCATGGGTCGTGACGGAGATCGCCTGGCTCGCCTTCTGGGCGGTCACCGATTCGGTGACCTGCGGCGCGGCGTTGTAGTTCGCGTTGCCCGCCTGGTCGTACATGACCGAGCAGGTCCCCGTGCCGCTCGTCATCGTGAAGTTGGCGCCGGTGTTGGAGCAGGCGCCGCTGCTCGAGAAGGTGACCGGGTTGCCCGAGCCGCCGCCGCTCGCCGCGACCGAGAAGCCGGTGTTGAACACAGCACTGGCAGGCGCGTGCGTCGTGACGCTGATCGCCTGGTCGGCCTTCGAGACGGTCAGCGAGTTGGAGCCGTTGCTCGGATCGAAGGAGCCGTCACCGGCGTAGGAGGCGCCGACGCCGGTCGGGTACGAGCCCGCGTTGATTCCGGCGAGGCTGACTCCGCTCTCGCTCGCGACGCCGCTCCCATTCGTGACGGCGCTGCCGGCGCTCGAGCCGTTGAGCGTGAACGAGACGGTCTTGCCGCTCACCGGATTGCCGCCCGAGGTGAGCGTCGCCGAGAGCGTGGTGGTCCCGCCGAACGTCCCCGTCGCGGGATCGGCCGCCAGGCTGGTCGCGCTTGTGGCGCCGACGTCCTGGAAGCAGACCTGGACGCTCGAGAGCGAAGGCGTGACGGAGCCGTTGTTGGTCGTGAGGGTCGCCTTGTAGCGCAGGTAGCGGAAGCCGTCGAACTGCGGCGTCAGGCTTGCGCCGCTCGAGGTGAAGAAGGTGCCCGCCGTGCCGTCCGGCCCGATGTAGTTGAAGGGCCCATAGGCGTTGTTGCTCCCGGCGACCTGGAACTTGACCGCCGTGCCGGCAGGCGTCGTCGCCGTGAACGACAGGGTCGTCCATTTCGGCGTGCTTCCCGGGACCGGGTTCGCGTCCTTGAGCGACGAGACGAAGGTTCCGCTCGAAGTGAAGCCCGGGTTGATGTAGGTGACGAAGTTGAGGTCGCGTCCGCCGACGGTGGTGTCCGCGGTCCAGCTCGAGCCGCTGTTCGACGAGGTGACGAACTGGCCGTTCGCGTACGGGTTCGAGTTGGAGAACCCGGTCGTCGCGCAGCTGCACGTGTAGGCGTAGCTGCCCGTGCGGGTGGCGGTCGAGCGGAAGATGAACGCGTAGTGCGTGCCGGCGGTGAGCGTGACCGGGCTCGCGAACGTGACCGTCTTGAGGCCGCCGGCTGCGCCGTCGTTGAAGCCGGGCAGTGTGGCGGTGCCGAGGTCGGCGCCGGTCGGAACGGCGGGACTGCCCGTCGTGTTCCGGATCGACACGGTGATGTCCGGGTTCGTCCCGCTGCAGGCCGAGCAGAAGAGCTCGACGTCGATCCGGTTGAGCTGGCCCGTGATCGTCGGCGTGAACGTCTGGCCGGCCCAGGCCGTGTTGTTGAAGCCAAAGCCGGTCGGGCTGACGGTGCTGTTCTTTGCGTCCGTGTTGTCAGGCTTCGCCAGGACGACGTTGCCCGGGCTCGAGACGAGGTCGCAGCTCGTCGGGACGCCGCGCTGGAATGCGGTCTGGGTGTTGTCCGTGTAACAGCCGCTCTGGGCCGCGGCGTTGAGGGTGAAGTTCTTCGTCAGCGTCCCGCCGTTCGGGACGACGAGCGTTGCGGCCGAGGCCGTGTCGAAACCCGCCTTGGCGGCCGTCTCCGTGGCGTAGGTCCCGGCCGGGACCGTGAACGAGTAGTTGCCGCTGCCGTCGGTCGTCGTCGTCCGGTTGCCGAGCGAGACCGTCGCCCCGGAGATCGGGTTCGCGCCGTCGGTGACGGTGCCCGAAAGCGTGCCGTTGCCGACCGTCGAGCAGCCCGGATAGTGGAACGCCCCGATCCGCGTGTTGAAGTTCAGGCCGGTGGTGACGAAGTACATGTTCGTCATCCAGAACTCGCAGCCGTTCGGGTCCAGCGCCATGCCGCTGTAGTCGCCCCAGCGGACGCAGGTCGAGCCGCCGCAGTTGCCCGACTGCGCGCCCGTGCCGTCGATCAGCGTCTGCTCGGTCTGGCCGAACGTGTTGAGCGGGTCGCCTGCCAGTCGGCCCGCGTACTTGATCTGCGGGTTCGTGGTCGAGTTCGACTTGCTGTAGACCATCGCCATGTCGCCCACGCGGTCGACCGCGAGCGCCGGCATGAAGCGGAAGAACGTGTTCGCGCCCTCCGGGTCGAAGGTCGCGCCCTGGACGACGTTCGCGGCGACCGTGCCGCCGGTGACGTTGGCCTGGTACCAGCGCACCGTGGCGTTGCCGCCCGTCGTCGCGTTGCAGTTCGTGTTGGTCGCGCTGACGTTGCGCTGGACGGTGTGGTCGACCCAGACCGACTCGGCGCCGCCCTGGTTCGTGTACTGGGCCTGCGCCATCGCGCGGATGGCGAGAACGTCAGCCGGGTTGGCCGGCGTCGAGGCGTTCGCCGGCGTTGCGTTCGGCCAGCAGTTCGGCTGAAGCTGCGTCTGCGGCCCCGTGAACGTCGACGTCGAGACCTTGTCCCAGTCGACGTGGAACTTGTAGATCGAGAGCGCGTTCAGGAACTGCTCGGTCGAGACGAAGTACTCCGGGGAGCCGGCGGGCGGCGTGCCGGCCTGAAGGCGCGAGTTCGCCGGGATGACCGTGAAGTCGCTCGTGTTGCCGGCAAAGTCGACGACCTGTGGGCTCGGCGCGCCGGCGTACATCTGCTGCTTGTTCAGCGCCCAGACGTGAAAGCCGAAGTACGAGCTGCCCGCGGAGTAGCCGAACATGTTGGCCGACATGTAGATGCCGTCGGGCCAGACGCCGAACTTCGGGTAGTCGTCGAGGCCGCCGGGCGCCTCGATCGAGTAGTAGTTCCAGCCGCCGCTGACCGGGTCGCCGGACTTCGAGACCGCGAAACACTGGAAGACGTGCTGCGGGCTCACGTTCCCCGAGCCGTCGAGCGCGAAGGCGAAGTCGGTGATGAACCACCGGTCCTCGTAGCTGTCGTAGAGGACGACCGGGTCGCCGAAGTTGTTCGTGTCGCAGAGGTTCCCGAAGTTCCCCTGGCTCATGAAGGAGTTGAAGGTGAACGCCGCGACGCGGTTGCCGTTCGACTTGTCGTAGATGCCGATCGAGGTGTTGATCACCTGGATGTAGTAGCTCGGCCCCACGTCCCCGTTCGGGTCCGGCGGATGGCCGGCGCCCCAGTTGGCGAAGTCGAGGCCCTCGAAGCTCGAGTCGGGAGCCGGGGCCGCCGCGTCGGCCGACCTCGGGGCGATGCCGGTCGGGTCGATCCGCTGCGGCAAGCCGCCGGCCTTGGCCACGGGGGCGCGCAGCGTGCGCGGGTTGAGCTCGTTCTCGGTGAAGCCGGGGGCCTGACGCTCCGGGCGCTCCTGCTTGACGACCGTGCCCTGCAGCTTGCGGACGTCGAAGACCTTGCCGTGGGCGCGCGTGAGGTGGAGCTCGCGTGGGCGCGAGCGCACGACCCCCTTCAGCAGGCTCCCCGTGCGGGCGACCTTGCCCTTCGGGATCGCGGTTGGAGCGCCCCCACCCTGGATCGAGGGCGTCGGCGAAGCCGCCGCGAGGCTGGCGGGAGCGGCTGCGGGCGCACCTGTCCCTCCGGCATGGGTGGCCGAACGACCACCGACGAGCGCCCCCAGCGCAACCAGTGCGAACACCGCGCCGACCGCGAAGGTCCGCCGGCGCACAAAGTCCACAACAGCCTTCATCGGTCCCCCTTGCGCTCGGATTCGATCCCTCTCACCCGGTCATCTGGCATATAGCACGCGCGGTCCCGGCTGACAACCCGTCCGCCCCGCTTTGCAACTCGACGGGGCGGACGGAACGACTGCATCGGCGCTACTTGCCGACCGTCAGGTTGACCTTGGAGTTGACCTTCAGCTTCTTGCCGGCCTTCGGGCTCTGCTTGATGACCTTGCCCCTCTTCTTCTTGCTCGAGTGCTTCTTGGTCACCTTGCCGACCCGGCAGTGGGCCTTCTTGATCTTCGTCTTGGCCTTGGCGAGCTTCAGGCCGACGACCTTCGGGACGACGCACTTCTTCACCGGAGGCGGAGACGTGTTCTGGGTGAAGGTCGCCGTGACCGCATGGTTGGCGCCCATGGCGAGCGAGCAGCTCGCGCCCGAGCAGTCGCCCGAGAAGCCGGCGAACGTCGAGCCCGCGGCAGCGGCCGGCGTGAGGGAGACGGACGTGGCGCTCCCGGCCGCGAAGGTGCAGGCAGAGCCGCAGCTGACGCCGGCCGGGTTCGACGTGACAGTGCCCGAGCCGCTGCCGGCGCGCGTCACCGTCAGCGTGTGCAGGGCGCAGTTCGGGAACTTGAATTTCCCGACCCGCGTCTGCCAGCTCGCGATGCTGGTCGCCCCGTAGTACTCCTGCGTGTACCAGAAGGTGCAGTCGTCGGCCGGGTCGGCGACCATCGCGCTGTAGTCGCCCCAGCGGGCGGCAGAGTGCGTCTGGCTTCCGGAGCCCGCGAACATGGTCGTCTCGCCCTGCGAGAGCACGTTGACTGGGTCGGAGGAGAGCCGGCCGGCCCAGCGGATCGACGGGAATGTCGCCGCCGAGGAGGCGCTGAAGCCGAGCGCCAGGTCGCCCGAGGCGTCCTGCGCAGCGCTCCCCATCCAGCGGTAGGTGGTGTCGGGCTGGTAGGTGCTCTGCTGCGCGACCGTCGGCGAGCCCGAGGTGAGGTTGCGGAGCTCGATCCAGCGGATCCCCTCGACGCCGCCGGATGCGACCGTGTAGTTGGTCACGAGCGACTCGTGGCCGCCGTAGTTGCGGTAGGCGGCGCGGGCCATGAAGCGGTCGCCGATCCCGTCGAGGCCCTGCGCCGTCCCGGGTTGCGGGACGCAGTCGCGGTTGAAGCCGCAGAGAGACGAGAACGCTGCGGCCGCCGGGGCGCCGGCCAGTGTGAAGGTCGAGCTGCTCGGCGAGGCCCAGTTGACGTGGAAGCGGTAGACCTTGTACGTACCGCTGCTGCCCGGCCACTCGACGAAGGGTTCGGGCGCGCCCGCGGGCGGCGGCGCCGTGCCGTCGACGTCGGCGGGGAGGAAGGGATCATCGGAGCCGAGCGGGCTCGCGGTCGTGATGAACGACGCCGCGGAGCCCGCGAGCATCGCCGCGCGGTTGAACGCAAACGGCTGCGCGCCGAGGTAGGTGGTCCCGGCCGCGTCGAACACGATGTCGGACATGTAGTACGCGTCCGGCCAGACCCCGAGCTTCGGGTAGTCGAAGAAGTTCGAGCCGAGGTGGAAGTCGTAGCGGTTGTACGAGCCCGTGGCGTCACTCGACGTCGAGACGGCGATGCACTCGTCAGTCGGCGCGCCGGCGGGAAGCGCGCCCCCGACTCCGTTGAACTGCGAGATCACCCAGCGGCCTGCGAGCTGGTCGTAGAGGACGATCGGGTCGCCGTAATCCTGCGTCTCGCAGACTCCGCCGAAGCCGCCCCAGAGCGTCGAGATCGCGACCGGGGGGAGCAGCGAGGTGCCGCTCTTGTTGAAGACCTGGAGGGCGGCGTTGACGATCTGGACGTACTGCGACGAGCCGGCCTCGCCGTCCGTGTCGGGCGGGAGGCAGCCGCAGGCCGCTGTCGCGTTGCTCATGCCCTCGAAGGTGAGCGAGGGCGACGGCATGTTCGAGGCGGTCGGCGTGTCCTGCACGACGCCCCCGGCGCGCGCGTTCTGGCGGGAGAAGGCGATGCGGTGTGAGAGCGGCCGCGCGAGCGGCTCGAGCTCGTGCACGGCCCGGCGCGCCCCGCGCTTCATCAGCCGCAGTGGGCGGGAGGTGTCGTTGCGGACGGAGTGGCCGACGATCACGCGGCGGCCCAGCTTGTGGGCGGCGGCGCGGACGGCCTGGAAGCTCGCGGCGGTGCCGCTCGTCGCGGCGGCCGGCTGGCGGTTCACCAGTGGGCGCGCGGACGAGGAACGCGTCGAGCCTCCGAGCACGGCGATGGCCGTGGCCGAGAGGACGAGGATCGCCGCGACGATTACGAAGCGCGAGCGGCGGCTTCCGGTCGCGGCGCGGATGAGGTGCTTCATCGGTCTTGCCAAGGGGTTGCCTCCCGGTCTAGGCGTTCATCAAGACGTAGCGAGTATCGACCCGTTCGGCCGCCTACGTTAGCTCCCGGGGCGGCGGTTTACCAGGCCCCGGAAGGGGGGTTAGCGGTGGGCCACGTAGGTGTGCCCTGCCTTGACGAGCACGTGCTTGTGCTTGACGAAGTCGAACACGTCGACCACGCCGCGCTTGACGTGGACGAGCGTCGTCGTGCAGGTGTCCTGGGTCAGCCAGATCGTGCCGCGCACGGTCGCCGAGGCGTTCTTGCCTTTGGTGCGGAACTTGCCCTTGCCCGAGCCCCAGAGGTGGCGCTTCTTCTTCTTGGCGGCCGCCTCGGTGAAGTGCTTCGAGCAGGAGAGCGGCTCGGAGAGCGAGAGCAGCGTGACCGGCTTCTTGGCCTTCTTCTGGGTGAAGATGAAGCGGCCCTGGTAGAAGTCGGCGGTCTGGGTCTTCTTGCCGCCGGCCGAGGTCGTCAGGCGCACGCGGCCGTGGATCGTGTCGAGCTCGGAGCCGACCGGGATCTGCTTCAGCGAGGTGAGCGGGACGAAGGTGTGCGTGCCCGGCAGGCGCACGAGCACCGTGCCGCTGACCGGGGCGACGTTTCCGGTCTTGCCGTCCTTCGGCGGTGGCGGTGGCGTGGGTGGCGG
>DASPRN010000090.1:0-18841 GCA_035624425.1 Gaiellaceae bacterium | reverse complement strand
CGCGGCTCCGGACGGCCGGGGCAACCGGAAGGGTGTTTCGAGTGCGATTTCCATTCCATCGTCTTACGGTCGTCCGGGCCGCATGGATTGGAGCAATCGGCCCCCGTCGACGACGAGGGTAGCCCCGGTGACGAAGCGCGCACCGGCCAGGTAGGCGACGGCCTCGGCCACGTCTTCGGGCGAGCCGACCCGGCCGAGCAGCGTCTCGGCGGCGCGGCGCTCCTCCTGGCCGGGCTCGACCGCGGCCGGGCCAGGCGCGACGCCGCAGACGCGTACCTCCGGCGCGAGCGCGCGGGCGAGCACCCGGGTCAGCATCGCCTGGGCCGCCTTGGCCGCGGAGTGAGCGGCGAACGACGGCCACGGCTCGTAGGCGGCCACGTCCTCGATCATGACGATGCAGCCCTCCGAGGCCCGGAGGTGCGGCGCGGCCGCCTGGCTGACGAAGAAGCTCCCCTTCGCGGTCGCGCCGAAGGCGGCGTCCCAGTCGGCCTCCGTCAGCTCGTCCACCTCGCCGGGCGCGAACCCCTCCCCGGCGGCGTTGACGAGGAGGTCGAGCCCGCCGAGCTTCTCGGCCGCCCGCTCCACGAGCGCGCGTGCCTGCTCGACCTCGGCCACGTCGCCGTCGGCGCGGCCCGCCGCGAAGACGGTCCAGCCGTCGCGCTCCAGCCGCGCGGCGATCGCCGAGCCGATCCGGCCTGTGCCCCCGGTGACGAGCGCGTTATGTCGCGGCCGCGCCAAGCTCGGCGACCGCCTGGTCGAAGCGCTTGGCGACGGCGTCCCAGTTGACGACGTTCCACCAGGCCTCGAGGTAGTCGGGCCGCCGGTTCTGGTACTGGAGGTAGTAGGCGTGCTCCCAGACGTCGATGCCGAGGATCGGCACGTCGTCGTTCAGGAGCGGCGAGTCCTGGTTCGGCGTCGAGTAGAGCGAGAGGCCGGTCCCGTCGTGCACGAGCCAGGTCCAGCCCGAGCCGAAGCGCTTGACGCCGCCGTCGTTGATCGCCTTCTTCAGCTCGTCGAAGCCGCCCCAGAGGTCGTTGATCGCTGCGGCCAGCTCACCCGTCGGCGCGCCGCCGCCGTCCGGGCCCATGATCTCCCAGAAGAGCGAGTGGTTCACGTGCCCGCCCGCGTTGTTGCGCACGGCCATCTGCTTGTCCTCGGGCAGCGACTCGAGGTTCGTGAGCACGTTCTCGACCGGCTTGTCGGCCAGCGGCGTGCCTTCGAGCGCCGCGTTCGCGTTGTCCACGTACGCCTGGTGGTGCTTGTCGTGGTGGACGCGCATCGTCTGCTCGTCGATGTGGGGCTCGAGCGCGTCGTAGTCGTACGGAAGAGGGGGAAGCTCGAATGCCATGTACGTTCCTTTCTCCGCTGTCCTGGCGAGGCTACCGCCTTTGGGCTGCCTCGGCAGGCTCCTCGTGTCGAGAACGCGGGTTATGCTCACGCGTCCCTCCGACCGAAAGGAGCTGCCGTGGCAACGCTGGCCTTCAACCACGAGGAGATCACCGCCCGCGAGCTGAAGCCCGCGCTGCTCGAGCTTGACGGCATCTCGCGCGAGACGGTCGAGGCGCACTACAAGCTCTACGAAGGCTACGTCAACAAGCGCAACGAGATCATGGCCGCGCTGGCCGAGATCGACCTCGCCGCCGCGAACCAGGTCTACTCCGAGGTGCGGGCGCTGAAGGTCGAGCTCAGCTTCGCCCTCGGCGGGATCAAGAACCACGAGATCTACTTCGGGCACCTCGGCGGCGGGGGCGGCGATCCCGACGGGGCGATCCGCGATCTGATCGTGCGCGACTTCGGCTCGGTCGCCGGCTGGCGCGCCGACCTCAAGGCGACCGGGATGGCCGGCCGCGGCTGGGCGTGGACGGCCTACGACTGGGACGAGGCCAAGCTCTTCAACTACGTCGGCGACGCCCAGAACACCTTCCCGATCTGGAATGCCACCCCGCTGGTCGCCCTCGACGTCTACGAGCACGCCTACTTCCTCGACTACCAGACCGACCGCGCCTCGTACATCGACGCGTTCTTCCACAACCTGGACTGGGACGCCGTCAACGGCTGGGTGGGCGCGTACCAGATCTGAGGCGTCGCTTGCGATGCCGACCTCAGGACGTGCGGGCTTTGCTCGCGCATCCGTCTGAAATGACCGGTCGACACTTCGAGCGGTAGGAGTGGGGGTTGTGAGATGAGCGACACCCTCGCCACCACGCTGTTCGTCCTCGGCGGCTACCTGGCCGGCAGCATTCCAAGCGGCTACTGGCTCGTTCGGATCTTCCGCCACGAGGACATCCGCAAGACCGGCAGCGGCAACATCGGCGCGACGAACGTCTGGCGGACGTACGGCGCGAAGCTCGGGGTCCCCGTGATGGCGCTCGACTTCGCAAAGGGGTTCGTCCCGGCGCTGCTGGCGACGATCTACGTCGGCCACCTGGCCGGGGTGCTGGCGGGCGGCGCGGCGATGCTCGGGCACTGGCGGCCACTGTTCATGGGCTTCGCGCGCGGCGGGAAGGTGGTCGCGACCTGCGGCGGCGCGTTCTTCGGCGTGGCACCGATCGTCGGCGGGATCGGCGCTGCCGTCTGGATCGTCGTCTTCGCGCTCTGCCGCTACGCCTCGGTCGCCTCGATCGCCGCGGCGCTCTCGCTCCCGGTGGCCTCGGTCGCGCTCGGCGAGCCCTGGCCGGTCGACGTCTTCGCCGGGGCCGCCGCCGTCGCGGTGCTCGTCCTTCACCGCTCGAACATCGCCCGCTTGCGCAGCGGGACCGAGACCCGCTTCCAGTTCAGGAAGCCCGCTACGCGCTGAGCCAGTCGTGCAGCTCGGTGTGGTGCTCGGCTGGGCCGCCGCCGTCGAGCTCGGCCCGCAGCTCGCCCGCGGTGCCGTAGCGCTCGGCGATCACGTCGTGCGAGTGGATCGTCTCCAGGTTCACCTGGCGCGAGAGCAGGAAGTCACCGTCGGCGAGGCCGGGATAGGCGGCGAGCGCGTCACGAAGCGCGATCCGCACCGAGTCCTCGACGAATCGCGGCTGCAGGTGCGCGTGCTCGACGACGAACAGCTCGTCCGGCCGCTTCAACAGCTCGTAGACCGGCGAGCTCATCGAGCCCTCGACGATGCGCACGAGCTCCTCCGCGTTCACGGCCGTCTCGGTGCCGAGGAACAGCGTTCCGCGCCCGCGCTGGTTGTGCGTCGCGAGCGGCACGAGCTCGAGGATCCGCTCGACGTCCAGCTCGTCGAAGCCCGCCTCGCCGAGCCGCTCCGCCGCCCGCTCGCGGACGAGCCCCTGGGCGCACGGGCAGGCGTTGATCCCGCTCGCCTCGACGCCGACGAGCCGGCGGGTGCGCTCGGCTGAAGCGGCTGCGAGGCCGATCAGCGAGACCATCTCCTGGGTCGGCAGCGCGGTCACCGGGGTCTCGTGCTCGACCGGGTAGCGCGCGTGGATGCGCACCTCGGCCCGGAGCGCGCGCTGGCGCTCGACGATATGCGCGGCGATGTGCTCGGCGAGCTGCTCGACCAGCAGCGCCTCGCCGATCACGACCTGCTCGATCGCCTCCTCGAACAGCTCGGGGAAGCGGGACATGTGCACGCCCTTGCGCGACTGCTCGAGGTCGACGGTGCAGTCGATCTCGGCGGCGATCAGCTTCTCGGTCTCGCCATGGCGGATCCGGATCGCCTTCTGGACGCCGCCGACGCCGGCCCGCGAGAGCGCGAGCGGCACCTCGGACGGCGACGCCTGGAGGTCATGTGTTAGAAGCTCGCGGGACTCGCCCATCGCCCCAAAGCTAACAACACCTCCTCTAGGCACCGCTTGCGGTGCCGCCATCAGGCGTGCGAGCGCTGCTCGTACGCCCGTCGGAAATGACCGGTCGACGCGCCGTCCGTGAGAATGGCGGCCGGATGACCGACTTCGCCCGCCTCGTCCTGCTCGCGTGCCACGACCTGCGCACGCCGCTGGCAACGGTGCACGGGTTCGCGCAGACGCTGGTCCGCACGAGCGAGCTCGAGGAGCCGGCGGAGCGCTACCTGGAGATGATCGACACGGCCTCACGCCAGATCGCCGACCTGGTCGACGAGCTCGCGCTCGGCGCGCGGATCGAGGCGGGCCGATACGAGCCGGTGCGCAAGGAGGTGGACACACTGGAGCTCGTGCGGGCGGCCGCGGACCGGCTCGGCGAGGAGCGGGTCGAGGTCGACGGCGACGGCGCTCAGGTGGAGCTCGATGCCGACGCGACCAAGCGGGCGGTCGCCGCCCTCGCACGCTGCGCCCTTCGGCACGGCGGGCTCGAGCGGGTACGGCTGAGCGCACGCGGCACGTCGCTCGAGCTCTCGCAGGTGACGCCGGCCTCGGCGCCGGTCCTTCTCGGCGAGGACCTTCGAGACCTCGGTGCGGCGGTGGCGGTCCGGCTCCTGCGCGCGCAGGGCGGCTCGGTCGAGCTCGACGACGAGACTCTTCGAATCGGCCTGGTGGCGGGATCGTAGGGTGGATCGAAACGGTTCGACCGGTCTTTTCAGACGGACGAGCGAGCGTGGCTCGCCCGTCCTGAAGTCGGCGCCGCAAGCGGCGCCTTGCTGATGGTGCTCGTCAACGTCGACGACTTCGAGGCGGTCGCGCGGGAGCGGCTCGACCCGGGTGCTTACGCCTACTTCGCCGGCGGGGCCGGCGACGAGCGGACGCTGCACGCCAACGCGGCTGCCTATGCGCGCTGCGAGCTGCGTCCCCGCGTGCTCGTGGACGTGGACGAGGTCTCGACCGCGACCACCGTCCTCGGTACCGAGCTCGCGATGCCGCTGCTCGTCGCGCCGACCGCCTTCCAGCGGCTCGCCCACCCCGACGGCGAGCTCGCGATGGCACGGGCGGCCGCCGCCGCCCGGACGGTCATGTGCCTCTCGACGCTCGCGAGCGTCACGCCGGCCGAGCTCGCCGCCGCAGCACCCGGCGCGCCACAGTGGTTCCAGCTCTACTGGTCGCGCGACCGCGGCTTCACGGAGGAGCTGCTGGCGGCTGTCGTCGAAGCGGGGTTCGGAGCCCTGATGCTCACTGTCGACTTCCCGGTCGCCGGCCGGCGCGAGCGCGACATCCGCGAGGCCTTCACGCTCCCGGACGATCTGGCCTCGCCGAACCTGCCGGTCGCACCGGCGCGCCGGGGCTTCCACGCCGCCCTTGGCGGGATCGTCGATGCGAGCCTGACCTGGCGCGACCTCGAGTGGCTGCGCTCGACGTGTGAGCTGCCGCTCGTCCTCAAGGGCGTGCTCACCGCCGAGGACGCGCTGCTCGCGGCCGAGCACGGCGCGGCGGCGGTGGTCGTCTCCAACCACGGTGGCCGGCAGCTCGACGGCGTGCCCGCGACGCTGGACGTCCTCCCGGAGGTGGCCGAGGCGGCCGGGGAGGGCGTCGAGGTGCTCGTCGACGGCGGCATCCGGCGCGGAACCGACGTGCTCAAGGCGCTCGCGCTCGGCGCGCGGGCGGCGCTGACCGGCCGGGCCGCCCTCTGGGGGCTCGCCGTGGACGGCGAAGTGGGAGCGGCGCGCGTGCTCGCGCTGCTGCGCGAGGAGATCGAGGTCGGCCTGAAGCTGCTCGGCTGCCGGACGCCGGCCGAGGTCACGCGTGCCCACGTCCGGTCGGCAGGCCCGTCCGTATGATCCGCCCGATGGAATACGAAGGAACTGCCAAGGCGCGTGACGGGCGGACGCTCGCGTTCGTCCAGCGCGGCGCTGCCGACGGCGTGCCGGTGATCGTCTGCCACGGCACTCCCGGCAGCCGGCGCGCCCGCCATCCCGATCCGCAGATGTACGAGCGCCACGGCGTGAAGATGGTCGCGTACGACCGGCCCGGCTACGGCGGCTCGGACCCGAACATCGGCCGCTCGGTGGCCGATGCGGCGTCCGACATCGAGGCGATCGCGGACGAGCTCGCCTTCGACCGGTTCGCCGTCGTCGGCGGCTCCGGCGGCGCGCCGCACGCGCTGGCCTGCGGGGCGCTCCTGGAGGACAGGGTGCTCCGCGTCGGCGCGCTCGTCACTCCCGCGCCGTCCGACACCGACGACTTCGACTTCTACGACGGCCTGGCGGATATCAACGTCCGGGAGTTCGGCGCGGCCGTTCAGGGGCGCGAAGCGGTCGAGGCCTTCATCCAGCCGTTCGTCGACCGGCTCGAGTCGGACCCGGACGCCGTGATCGACGAGATCGTCTCCGAGCTGCCCGAGGTCGACCGCGAGATCGCCTCGCGTGAAGCGTTCCGCTCCGTGATGCGCGAGTCGTTCGTCGAGGCGGCGCGCCAGGGGGTGCGCGGCTGGGCTGACGACGACCTCGCCTTCGCCAAGTCGTGGGGGTTCGAGCCCGAGGACGTCCACGCCGAGGTGCGCCTCTGGCAGGGCGAGCTGGACGTGCTCGCGCCGCGCACGCACGGCGAGTACGTCGCGAGCCGGCTCCCGAACGCCCGCTTCGAGCTGCTCGAAGGCGGCGGGCATTTCCTGGACGAGCAGTGGGCCGTCGTGTTGGACTGGCTAGCCGACAGCGCCGCTGTCTCGTAGCAGCTTCTCGAGCCGCTCGTCGCCGTCTTGCCGTGCGGCGTCCAGCGCAGTGAAGCCGTCGCCTTGCTCGAGGTTCGGGTCGGCGCCGCGGTCGAGCAGGAGCTCGCAGAGCTCGTAGCGCGTTGCGGCGTCCTTGTTCTCCGAGGCGGCGGCCGAGTGCAGCGGCCCGGCCTGGATGTGCTCGTTGCGGGCGAGCGAGTTGGGGTCGGCGCCGCGGTCGAGCAGGAATCGCGCGGCCTCGACGCGTCCGAAGAAACAGGCGAGCCCGAGCGGCTGAAAGCCGTCGTCGCCGAACGCGTTCGCCGTTGCTGGGTCTTCGTCCAGCAGCGCGAGCAGCCGGTCGTCTCCGAGGGCGGCAGCCTCGAAGACGTCGAGCTCCGGCCGTGCGGCCAGCAGCTCCGCGACCCCGGCCTGGTCTCCGCGGTAGAGCGCGTCCAGCAGCTCGCTCATCGCAGCAATCGTGACAGGCGACGGTCTTTGAGCAGGCGGCCCCCGGTTTGACACTCGGGGCAGTAGAAGATCGTGTGCTGGTCGAAGTCGACGCGGGCGATCGGCGTGCCGCAGACGTGGCAGGGCTCGCCGAGCTTGTTGTGGACGCGGTAGACCTTCGCGTCCTTGGCGCCGCGCTCGCGCAGCTCGAGGCCGCGCCGGAGCTCGGACTCCATCGCGTCCGCGAGCGCCTGGACCTGTCCCGGGGACAGTCCCTGGGCCGGGGCGAAAGGGGACAGGCCCGCCTCGTGCAGGATCTCGTTAGCCCAGGCCCGGCCGATGCCGGCGACGATTCGCTGGTCGCGCAGGAGCGAGTGCAAGCGGCGCGGCTGGCCCGCCAGGATCTCGCCGAGCCGGTCGGCTCCCAGGCCCAAGGCCTCCGGGCCGAGGTGTTCGAGCTCCGTGGCCGCTTCCTCCGGAGAGAGCAGCCAGACGCCCGCGCGCTTCTTCGCCCCGGCCTCGGTCAGCACGAGCTCGCCGCCGCCCTGGAAGCGGAGCCGGAACGCCGGTGCCTTCGGGCCTTTCTCGCCCGCCGTCAGGTAGCGAATGCGCCCGGCCGACATCAGGTGGACGAGCAGGACGAGCTCCCCGTCCTCGGTGGGGAAGAGCAGCCGCTTGGCCCGCCGCTCGGCCCCCGCAAGCCGCCGCCCCTCGAGCGTCGACAGCGGCGGGTCGAACGTCTTCAGCGTCGCAATATGCGCCGGCCCCGCGTGCTCGATCGGGAATGCACTGACCGGATCGTCGAGGGCGCGGCGCCAGGCTTCGACCTCCGGAATCTCAGGCATCTACGCTCCCGCCCATGGAGCCGCTCAGCGTAGCCGTCAGGCGGAGCGAGATCGTCGAATCGGTCCACCGCGTGCACGCTGTCGCGGTGCAGGACGGCGTGATCGTGGCACAGGCCGGCGACCCCGGGGTGTCGGCGTCTCTCCGCTCCTCGGCCAAGCCCATCCAGGCCCTGCTCCTCTCTCGCGCGCGCGAGAACCTGGACACCGACGACCTGGCGATCGCCGCCGCCTCGCACTACGGCACGCCGATGCACGTCGCCGCGGCGCGCGAGCTCTTGCGCAAGACCGGTGGCCGCGAGGAGGAGCTCGACTGCGGCGTGCAGGAGGGGCGGCCCCCGGAGCCGATCTACCACAACTGCTCCGGCAAACACGCGGCGATGATCGCGGTCTGCCGCGACCGGGGCTGGCCCGTGGAGGACTACCGCGGGGCGGACCACCCGCTCCAGCGAGCGTTGCACGAGGAGGTCGCCGCCGCCGCCGAGCTGGACAAGGACCAAGTCGAGACCGCGATCGACGGCTGTGGCGTCGTCTGCTTCGCGCTTCCGCTGGAGCGCGCAGCCCGCGCCTTCTCCCGCTTCGAGGGGCTGGACGGGGGCGACCGGATCGCGGCGGCGATGCGCGCACGGCCGGAGCTTGTCGGCGGCGAAGGCGCGACCGACACGGAGCTGATGCGCAGGCTCCCTGGCTGGATCGCCAAGGGCGGTGCGGAGGGGTTGATGTGCGCCGCGTCCTCCGACGGGGTCGGCGTCGCGCTCAAGTGCGCCGACGGCAACTCCCGGGCGCTTCGCCCCGCGCTGGCAGCGTTCGTCGGGCTGCTGGGGCTCGACCTGTCCGGCTTCGCCGAGCTACCCGTGGAGAACAGCCATAACGAGCGCGTCGGGGCGATGGCGAAGTTGTGAAGAAATTGTTTCCGAATTGCGGAATTCATGTGTAACATCCGACGCGGCGAGGGGAGAGGCTGAGGGAGAGAGCGGGCCGGCTCTCGCCATTGTCGTTTTCGGACAATCCGCGAGACCGCCGGAGGTCAAGTGCTCACCGTCGACATTTCCCTTCCGGACGTCGAAGAGCTCCACAAGCTGGTCCAGGACGGGCTCGAGAAGGGGTTCCTCACCTATGACGAGATCGTCTCCGGGCTCGAAGAGGTCGAGCTCTCCAAGGAGCAGATCGAGGACTTCTACACCTATCTGATCGACCACTCCATCGAGCTGATGGAGGGCGAGAACCACAAGCACCCGCCGCACGAGCAGCCCGCCCTGGCCGAGGAGGAGAAGGGCCCGAAGCTCGACCTGACCGTCGAGCCGAGCCTCGACTCGCTCCGGCTCTACCTGCGCGAGATCGGCAAGGTGCCGCTGCTGACCGCCGACCAGGAGGTCTACCTGGCGAAGCGGATCGAGCGCGGCGACATGAGCGCGAAGACGCAGATGATCGAGGCCAACCTGCGCCTCGTCGTCTCGATCGCCAAGTCGTACCTCGGCCGCGGCCTCAGCTTCCTCGACCTGATCCAGGAGGGCTCCCTCGGCCTGATCCGCGCGGTCGAGAAGTTCGACTACCGCAAGGGCTACAAGTTCTCGACGTACGCGACGTGGTGGATCCGACAGGCGGTGACCCGGGCGATCGCCGACAAGGCGCGCACGATCCGGATACCCGTGCACATGGTCGAGAAGCTGAACAAGGTCGTGCACATCGAGCGGCAGCTCGTCCAGCGTCTCGGCCGCGAGCCGCGGCCCGACGAGATCGCGGTCGAGCTCGAGATGACGACCTCGGAGGTGCGCGACATCCTGCGCATGGCGCAGCACCCGGTCTCGCTCGAGAAGCCGATCGGCGAGGAGGAGGAGTCCGAGCTCGGCGACTTCGTCGAGGACGAGCAGGCCGAGTCGCCGTTCGACACCGCGCAGGTCTCGCTGCGCCGGGAGGACATCGACAACGCGCTGGCCTCCCTGCCCGAGCGCGACCGGAAGGTGATCGAGCTCCGCTTCGGCCTCTCCGGCGCGCAGCCGTGCACGCTCGAGGAGGTCGGCAAGGCCTTCGGCGTGACGCGCGAGCGCATCCGCCAGATCGAGAACAACACGCTGAAGAAGCTCGAGTCGCTCCCGGAAGCGCAGGGCCTCAAGGACTGCGTCTAGGGGCACGGGGGAACCCCTGGTTCCCCCGTGAGCCCCCTCCTTCCGACTCGTGCAAGGAGCTCGTGGCGTTTCACGTGCCGGCGGATGTGCGCTCGGGTCGGCGGGATTCTTGGCAGTGAGCCTCCCGCCGGGCGAAGCCCGGCTCCGGCGGCCGACCTCTGCGACCCTAGAATCTCGGCCGTCATGCCCGGAACGAACCGAGCCGTGCCGATGCTCTCCTACGAGGACGTGGGGGCGGCGGTCGACTGGCTGAGCAACGCGTTTGGTTTCCGCGAGTCGGCCCCACGGTTCTCGGACGGCGAGGGACGCGTGACGCATGCGGAGCTCTCACTCGAGGGGGCGACGGTGATGCTCGGCTGGCCCGGGCCGGATTACCGCAGCCCCTCGCACCACGCGGAGGAGTGCGAGCAGGCGGCGCGCTGGCTGGCGACGCCGTTTGTCGTCGATGGCGCGCTGGTCGAGGTCGGGGACGTCGACGCGCACGAGGCCCGGGCGCGAGCGGCGGGCGCGACGATCATCCGTGAGCTGGAAGACCTTCCCTTCGGCAGGCTCTATTCGGCGGCCGACCTCGAGGGCCACCGCTGGATGTTCATCCACTCGGCTCTCCCGTAACAGGCTGTTTCGAAATCCCGTGCTACTAGGCCGACGTCGTCGGCGGGGCGGTGCCGCAGAAGAGGCCGGCGAAGGTGGGCATCTGCGCCATGACGCTGATCGGGCGGCCGTCGGAGAGGTAGCCGGGGCGCTCGGCGCGGAAGTTCAGGGACCACGGCCCTCGGTGGGAGACGTGCAGGCGCAACACGACGGAACGGCCGGGGTTGACGACCACGCGGCGGGCGACTCCTGGTCCGCGGAGCTGCAGGACCGTTCGCTCCGCACGCGGCTCGGGCGGTAGCGAGAGCGGCAGCGTTAGCGTCCCCCGCACGCGGCCGTCGGCGGCGGGCCAGACGGTGATGTGCCCGCTGCTCGCGAGCCAGCCGTCGTGGTAGAGCCCGCCTGCGAAGAGCGCGAAGCGCGGCGTGCCGAGCGGGCGCCAGAGATCGTAGTTCGCCCCGCGCGCGACCCGGACGGCGCCGGAGAGCAGCACGCGGACGGCGAAGTTCGAGACGAGCAGGGGCCCCTGCAGCGTGTGTCCGCCGGAGACGAGCCGGCCGTCGGGCGCCGCATGTGTCCGCGCGGAGCCGAACGCGTCGATCGCGGTGGCGTCGTCGAGGAAGTAGAGGTGCTTGAGCGACGTGTTCCAGAAGAGCTGCTCGTCCGCGGCCGCATGCGGCGTTGCCGGCGTCTGCACCAGCGTCACGTCGCCTAGCCCGGAGTGGTCGACCCAGCGCGCGTCGGTCGGCAGCAGGCTCGCCCGTACCGACTTGACGACATGGGCGTCGAAGGCGACCGCCCCGGCCGAGACGACGCAGGAGGCGACGAGCGTCGCCAGCACGGCCCAGCGGGCGAAGCCGGCCCGGAAGCAGGCGGCAGCTCCGAGGCAGGCGAGAGCGCTGGCGACGATCGCGACGAGCAGCGAGCCGTTGCCGATCCCGACCGCATGCTCGAGCCGGAAGACCGCGAGCAGGAAGGGCGAGTCCTGCTTGGAGTCGCTGATCGTGTAGCCGGAGAGCGGCACGCGCGCGGCGACCGCGATCAGGCCGAGCGCGAGCAGCGCGACGACCCGCGCGCCGGGGCGCCCCCGCTGCGTCCAGAGCCAGAAGGCAGGGAAGACGAGCGGGAGCAGCACCATCAGGTAGCGCTCCTGGAAGCGGTCGGAGCCGTTGGTCGCGTAGAGCACGGCCTCGGTGAAGATCGCGAGCAGGACGCCGGTAGCGAGCGCGGCGTATGCGCTCTCCTCGCGCGAACGCGGGCGTCGAAGCGCGTAGGCGAGCCCGGCGAGCGCGCCCGGCACGAGCGCGAAACCGGCGGCGTAGGCAAGCAGCAGCGAGTCGGTGCCGAGCCAGTGGCCGATCGCGAGCGGCTTGACGCCGAAATCGGCGATGCCGGAGTAGTAGCCGAGCAGGCGCTTCGGCCCGAGCCCCGCCACGAGCGCGAGCGGCGCCGCGTAGAGCACGAGCGAAAGGCGGAAGCGCCGCACCGCCGTGCGCAGCGAGAAGCGCTCGACGACCAGGGCGGCCGCCAGGAAGACGAGCGGCAGGAACACGTACTGGATCCGCGTGAAGGTCGCGAGCCCGGCCAGCAGCGCGAAGCCGAGCTGGTTGCCCCGGCTCGGGCGGGCCAGGGCGCAGACGCCGGCGTACACCGCGCCGAGCACGAACGGATAGGCGACCGCGTCGGCGAGCACGAACGAGGCGAAGAAGAGGTCGGCCGAGGCGACGGTCAGGGCCGCGGCCGCCAGTGCGGGCCACGAGCCGCCGCCGAGCCGCCGGACGAGCAGGTAGGCGGGCACCGCCGCGAGCGACATGAAGAGCGCGTTCTCGGCCTGGGTCAGGCGGTAGACGACCGCGGGGTCGTGCGAGAGCCAGAAGGGTGCCGCGAGCAGCGGCTCCAGCATCGCCGGGAAGTGGGCAGAATGGCCGCGGATCAGCGGTCGGCCGTTCTCAGCCAGCGAGCGCGCGATGCCCGAGTAGATGTACTCGTCCGGGAAGTAGAGCGGGGTGGTGTGGACGAGGGCGGCGGCGAGGCGGACGGCGAAGCTGACGGCGACGATCCCGGCGAGAACCAGGCGGGCCGGGACCGCCGTCGCGCGCGCGACGGCATCGGGCCGCGGTAAGGAAACGTCGACCGCCACGTGATCCGTATCGGCACGGCCCGGCCATCCCTTGAACGAGGGATACTTCCGAGGTGACAGTCGGGGTCTCGGAAAGTGCGTGGCGCGCGCGGCTGCGCGAGCCTGCCCTGCACGGCGCGCAGCTGTTCGCCGTCTCCGGGTTCGCGTTCGCGCAACCGTTGTTCGACATCCTCGGCAAGAACGCCGAGTTCTTCGCGGTGCGCGGGTCGACTCCGGGGGACATCGTGCTGTTCGCGCTCGTGGTCACGTTCGTGCCGGCGCTTGCGCTCTTGCTGGTCGAGCTCGTGGTCGGCGCGGTCAGCCCGGACGCCGCGACCGTCCTGCACCACGTCTTCCTCGGCTTCCTCGGCGCGGTCTTCGGGGTGCAGGCGCTCAAGCGCTCCGGCCTCGACGGGACGTCGGCGCTGATCGTCGGGGCGCTCGCAATCGGCGTTGCGGTGGCGGCTGCCGCATGGCGTTTCCGGACGGTGCGGTCGTTCCTGACGGTGCTCGTGGCGGCGCCGCTCGTCTACCTCGCGCTGTTCCTGCTCGACTCGCCGACGTCGAAGCTGGTCATCTCGAGCGGCACCGCCCAGGCGGCGGAGATCCGCACGCGCTCGACCACGCCGATCGTGTTCCTGCTCTTCGACGAGTTCCCGGTGATCGACCTGCAGCAGGCCGGCGGCGGGATCGACGCCAAGCGCTTCCCCAACTTCGCCAGGCTCGCCGCGAGCTCGACCTGGTACCGGAACACGAGCACAGTCTCGGCATCGACCACGGTTGCCGTGCCCGCGATCCTGACCGGGCAGAAGCCGAAGCCGGGCGCGCTGCCGATCCTGAGCGACCACCCGCACAACCTGTTCACGCTGCTCGGCAGCCGCTACCGGCTGGTCGTGCACGAGTCGCAGACCCGGCTCTGCCCGCAGAGCCTCTGCAATGAGGAGAGCTCGGGCACCGGGTCGCGCCTGTCGTCCCTCTACTCGGACGTGCGCACCGTCTACCTGCATCTGATTGCGCCTCCGGAGCTCGAGCAGCGCCTGCCCGTGATCGACGAGTCCTGGGGCAACTTCGGCAGCAATTCGGGCGACGAGGCATCCTCGGGCGGCTCGGGCGCCCTCCCGAAGGTCAACCTGAGCACCTTCTACCTGAGCCGCGTCCATGACTTCAACCGCTTCGTCGCCTCGTTCAGGAAGCCCGGCCCGGGGCGGCCGACGCTCTACTTCGCGCACATCCTGCTGCCGCATACGCCCTGGCTCTATTTCCCCGACGGCCGGGCCCGCGCGGTCACGAGCACGAACGCGCCGGGCCGCAACGGTGAGCGCTGGTTCAGCGGCCAGCTCGCCACGCAGGCCTGGCAGCGTCACCTGCTCCAGGTCGGCTACACGGACAAGCTGCTCGGCACCTTCATCGCGCGGCTGCACGCGGTGGGCCTCTGGGACAAGGCGCTCGTGATCGTCACGCCCGACCATGGGATCAGCTTCCGCGGCGGCGACCTGCGGCGGCGGCCGACGGAGACCAATCTGGCCGATCTGGCCTTCACGCCGCTGTTCATCAAGTACCCGGGGCAGACCGAGGGCCGCGTGGTCGACTCGCGGCATGTGAGCACGCTCGACATCCTCCCGACGATCGCGGACGTGCTCGGGATCACGATCCCCTGGCACGTCGACGGCACCTCGGTGCTGAAGGGCGGCGCCGGCTCGGGAGTGGTGGATGTGGCCGGGGTGCGCAAGCCCTACCGCGCCGCGCTCGCGCAGCGGCAGGCCTCGCTCACGCGCGAGCTGTCCTTGTTCGGCAGCGGCGACTGGGGCGCACGCTTCGATGGCACGGGGCCCTACCGCGGCCTCGTCGGGAGCAGCGTCTCGGCGCTCGCAGTCGAGGCGGCGCCGTCGGCCTCGGCGCAGGTCGACCGGCTCGGGAGCCGGCTGCTTCGCCGCTTCCCGCGCGGCTCGGGCCTCGTGCCCTCGCCGGTCGTGGGAACGCTCTCGGGCGTACAGGCCGGGCAGCCGCTGGCGCTGGCGCTGAACGGCCGCATCGCGGCGGTGAGCGTCGCCTACCGCAACCCGGGCGGCGGCCCGGTGCGCTTCTCGGCTCTCGCGGGCGAGGATGCGTTCAGGACCGGCCGCAACGCGGTACGCGTGTTCGTGCTCGCCGGGAGCCCGTCGCACCCGAGGCTCGACGCGGTACGGACGTCCCTCGCCGGCTAGGCGTCGTCCGAGGCTCTAGGCGGAAGCCTCGATGCGCTCGAGCTGCCGGCCGATCAGCGCCGAGATCTCCCCCGCGACGGCGGCCTGGCCCTCGTCGAAGCTCTTCCCGTTCGCGTAGATCTCGATCAGGCCCCAGCAGGCCGCGTTGGCCGGGAGGCAGACCATCAGCAGCGAGTCGAACCCGAACCGGCGGAGCAGCGAGGCCTCCATCGGCTCCGGAGACTCGTCGAGCAGCGAGACCGCCCGGGGCTCGCCGAGCGTGATCGTCTCGGCGGTGAGCGGGTAGTCGGAGATCAGGTACTCGTGGCCGAGGTCCTGCCCACCGTCCGTCGAGAACTCTGCCAGCAGGATGAGCAGGTCGCCGACCACTCGCGAGACGACGCAGGCCTGCGCGTCGAAGCTCTCGGCCAGCTCGCGGCACGCGGTCGCCAGGAGCCCGCGTACCGTCTCTTCCCGCTCCAGGGCGGCAGCCGCCCGCTCGATCGTCTCGTCCGCCATTGCCTAATCCTAGAAGCGGGCGATTCCCGCGCTCGTCCCGATCACGATCAGCGGCTTACCTGCAGGCCGCAGCCAGCGCAGGGTCTGGACGAGTTGGGGTCGCGGCAGGCTGACGCAGCCGAGCGTCGGACGGCCGGTGCTCACGTGCAGGAAGATCCCCGAGCCGCGGCCCTTGACGATCGGATCGCGGTTGTACGCGATCACGGCCAGCTGCCGGTAGGCGGTCGGCGAGCGCGAGAGGTCCTCGCTCGTCGTCCGGAAGGGCGGGGTCGAGGCACAGGGCACGTGGCGGAAGCGGTTGTACCAGCGCGAGCTCGGGTCCTCGACCCACCAGTCCCCGCAGACGATCCGGTGGTAGCGATAGTGGACGCCGGGGCTCGCGGCGACGCCGTACATCGTGGGCAGGAAGCCGAACGCTCCGGCCGGGGTGGTGCGGTCGCCCTCGCGCTTGTTCGTGGAGATGCCGCGCTGGCCGACCCAGGCGGCCCAGGGCCCGGCGACGGGCTGCCAGCAGCCGGACGCCTTGCGCCAGAGCCGCAGCGTTCCCTGCGTCGAGCGCGCCTGCGCTGCGACCACGGTGACGAGCTGGGCCGCATCGCCCGTCGAGGCGAGCCTGTTCGCGAGCGTCGGCGGGCAGGTGGCGGCGGCCCGCTGCCCGCCGGCCGCGTGCGCGGCCAGCCAGAGCGGAACGCATGCGGCGAGGACGATCCACCTCATCAGGCGGCAGACTACGCGCCGACGATGCTCGCTCCGGCTGTGCTCGCCGCGCCTCCTCCGTTCTCGCACTCGGTCTCGCGCGTGACGGCGGCTCAGCTTCCCTACTCGTGGCACAAGGGGTGCCCGGTTCCGCCCTCGCACCTGCGGCGGGTGCGGCTGACCTACTGGGGCTTCGACCGAACGGCTCACAGCGGAGCGCTCGTCGTCAACGTCTCGGTCGTCGGAGAGGTCGTACGCGTCTTCCGGCGGCTCTACGTCGAGCGCTTTCCGATCCGGCGGATGCGGCCGATCGACGCCTACCAGGGAAAGGACGAGCGCTCGCTCGACCATGACAACACCGCCGGCTTCAACTGCCGCTACGCCGTCGGGCCGGGGCCCAAACGCTGGTCGGTGCATGCCCTCGGGCTGGCGATCGACGTCAACCCGGTCGAGAACCCCTACCTCGAGGGAGGGCGAGTGCACCCGAAGGCCGGGCGCGCCTACCTCGACCGCTCGCACGTCCGCCGCGGGATGGCCGTGCCGGGCGGCCTGCTCGTCAGCACGTTCGCCGCGCAGGGCTGGTTCTGGGGCGGCCGCTGGACGGCTTCGCCCGACTACCAGCACTTCTCCAAGACGGGCGGCTAGGACGACAACGCGGCTACTGCGGGTTCGACTGCTGCGATCCGAGCCCGTGCAGGAGCCGGGCGGCGATTCCGCGCAACGTCTCCTTGCCGTACTCGTGGCTGTCGTCGTCGGCCGTGAGAATCGCGACCGAGACGCGTTCGTTCCCGCGAGTCAGCAGCGCCACCTGGTGGTCGACCGCGCCGGTGCCCGAGCCCCAGCCGCCCTTGAAGTAGAGGCGCCACCCGTGCGGGCGGACCTGCGCGATCCCCCAGCGCTGGAAGGGGACGATCGAGCGCAGCAGGTGCAGGGCGTAGGCGCGGTGGCGGGCGGCCGTGAGCGCGTCGATCCGGAGCAGGTAACGGGACTGGTCGGCCGCGTCGATCTCGCTCAGCCCCCACCACCCGTCCACGGGAGTGAAGCGGCGCATACCGGCCCTGCGCGCGAGGACGCGGAGGCGATCCGAGCCGACGATCGTGTCGACCCGGCTCGCGGCGTCGTTGTCGGAGTAGCGGATCATCGGCGCCAGCAGCGCCCGGTCGTCCGGCCCGAGAGCTCGATTGCGCACCGAGGGCAGGTCGAGGTACGCGACGAGCAGCATCGCCTTGATCACGCTGGCCGAGTGGTAGGTGCGCCGTGCGTGCCAGTGCCAGTAGCGGGTGCGCGTACGGACGGCGAAGGCGATCGTCCCGTCGCGCTGCGAGGCGTAGCCGATCGCCGCCTTGAACCACGGATGCCAGGACGGCGCGGGCTGTGCCGAGGCAAGCGAGCATGTCGTCGCCGCGAGTGCCAGCAGCCCGCCCAGCCGCATAACGCGCGCTACGGGGCCAGGCGGAACGGCGGATACTCGTCGGTGACGAGCGCGAACGCATAGCCGACAACCCGGTTGCCCCAGCGGATCACCCCGAGCACGAAGTCGAAGAGTCCGCGCGGGTAGCGGCCCGTGAAGAGGATTGCGAACCACGCGAAGATCACGCAGGCGATCGCCGCGAGCCAGAGGAAGACCAGCACGATGTAGTGCGGGATCGCGAGTAGCCACTTGACGAGCGGGAGCCAGCGGTTCAGGCCGGCGCGGGCGTCCGGGTAAGGGAAGTCGAGCCGGACCGACTGGTGCTCGTCGGTCGACGGGTACGTGTCGTCCATCAGGGCGAGATAGACGCCGATCCGGTTGCTGAACCGCATCAGCTCGAGATTCCAGTCGTACCACCAGCGGGGGTACTTCTGGCGAAAGACGATCATCAGCAGCGGCGCGAAGAAGAGCAGGCCCGCGGTGCCGCTCGCGAAGGTCCAGCTGTGGCTGCCGGCGGAGCCGCCCGCGCCGGCTTCGAGCGATGCGGCGACGATCGCGATCGGGATCGCGACGATGATCCGGAAGAACGTCGTCAGGCGGTTGAGATCCCGGTCCGGGTAGTCGACGTCGAACCGCACCGGGTAGCTCGTGTCGCTGACCTGCTCCATGGCTCCTCCTGAGGTCGGGAACGGACGCCCTTGGGCTGGCGGAGCCGTACCCTAGTCGGGCGATGCGTGCGATGCTCCTCGACTCGCCGGGAAGGCGGCTGCGTGAGGCGGAGCTGCCTGATCCCGAGCCGGGGCCCGGCCAGGTTCGCGTCCGCGTCGAGGCGTGCGGCGTCTGCCGGACCGACCTGCACATCGTCGACGGTGAGCTGACCGAGCCGAAGCTGCCACTCGTCCTCGGCCACCAGATCGTCGGGGTCGTCGACGCCGCCGGCGACGGGGTCGAGCTCGCGCCCGGGGAGCGCGTCGGCGTCCCGTGGCTCGGCTGGACGGACGGCGACTGCCGCTTCTGCCGCAGCGGCCGCGAGAACCTCTGCCTGCGCGCCCGCTTCACCGGCTACCACCTCGACGGCGGCTACGCGGAGTCTGCGGTTGCGGACGCGCGCTACTGCTTCCGCCTGCCGGAGGACCACCCGGCGCTGCAGCTCGCGCCGCTCCTCTGCGCCGGGCTGATCGGCTACCGCTCGCTGCGGCTGGCCGGCGACGGCGAGCGGCTCGGGCTCTACGGCTTCGGCGCCTCGGCGCACATCGTCGCGCAGGTCGCGCGCCACCAGGGCAGGCGCCTCTTCGCGTTCACGCGCGCCGGCGACACCGAGAGCCAGGAGCTGGCGCGCTCCCTCGGCGCGGAGTGGGCGGGCGTCTCGGACGAGCAGCCGCCGGAGCCGCTGGACGCGGCGATCG
>DASPRN010000081.1:0-5145 GCA_035624425.1 Gaiellaceae bacterium | reverse complement strand
CCGAAAGCGCGTCCACGTCGACGTGCAAGACGACCTGATGCCGCTCGCAAGCCCGCTCGGGCCCCGCCGAGAGCGCCAGGTCCGCCATCGCCGCCACCGCCTCCGCGTTCGTCGGCCGCGGTTCCGCGGAACCGCCCTGCCCTTCCGGAGGGCGCTCCCGCAACGCGTCGCGCGCAGCCTGAAGCGCCTCCAGGAACACTGCTCCGTCCTCCGGCGCCAGTCGGCCACCGAAGACCAGCGACCCGTCCTCGTCCCAGTACCAGTCGAAGCTCGCCGCCTCCTGGACCGCAGCCGCCTCCCCGGTCGAGACGCGCCGGTATGCGCGGACCGCCCGCTCGAGCTGCGCTGCGGTCAGCGCGTGCGCCAGCTCCAGCAGCTCGCGCTCGTTCTCCTCCGAGGCCGCGCGTGAGAGCGCGCGCACCTTCGCGAACGACAACTCACCCCGGGCGAAAGCCCTACGAATGAGCGGAAGCTCGGCCAGCCGCCTCGCGATCCGAAGGTGCTCGCGCGCCGTTCGCGGCGTCAGCCCGCAGCGCCAGGCGAGCCACTCCGAGCAGGTGCAGCCGGCGAACCCGCCACGGCGATCGAGCTCGGCGACCAGCTCGAGCCAGCGGCAGGTACCCGCGTAGATGTGCGAGGCAAGCGCGGCGAGCTCGTCCTCCAGCTCCTCCGACGACAGGCCGACCAGTTCCCGATCCATGTTTGCAGACTAGTAAACGACCCGGACGGAGCCCTACGCGGAGGCAGCGAGCAGCGCCTCGCCCTCGCGGACGTAGCGCGCCGCCCCGACCTCGCGCCAGAACCCCAGCGCCCTCTGCAGCTCAGCGTCCGCCTCGGCGCGGCGGCCCTCCTCGACGAGCTCCCTCGCCGTCCGCAGCCGCGCGTAGGCCTCTCCGGGCCGGTAGCCGATCTCGCGGCACGTCTCCGCAGCGGCGAGGAAGTCGCCGACGCAGATCGCCGCGGCCGCCTCGGCCCAGGCGCCGGTCCTCCCCGTCTGCTCGATGCGCGTCAGGTACTCCTCGCCGCGGCCGAGATCGTGCGCAGCCCACGCCGCGTCGACGATTGGGGAATCGTTCAGCACCGGGATCATCCTCTCGCCGAGCTCCAGCACTCCCGACAGCAGTTCCGATGCTTCCTCGCTCCGTCCCTCCGCGAGGAGACCGAAGGCGGCCCGCGCGCCGGTCTGGCCGCTCTGCTCGTTGGTCTGGCGAACCTGGGCCAGGGCAGCCTCGATCTCTGCGGAGGCTTTCACCGCCTCCCCAGTCGCTGAGAGCATCGCTGCGCGCAACATCCGCACCGAAGGCTCGAGAATGTGGGTCGCGCCCTCGTCGGCCTCGGCGACGAAGGCGTCGGCCAGGCGCATCGCGTCCGACCACTCCCCGGTCATGAAGTACATCTCGACCGAGAGCGCGCTGACCCAGCGGCGCGTCCCGATGTTCGCATCGTTCTCGAGGTTCGCCTGCATCGCGGCGAGGCTCCGTCGCGCGTCTTCGAGCCGTCCGAGCGAGACTTCTCTCGTCGCCCGATTGTTGAGAGCCGTGTGCAGCTGCGTGTAAGCCCGCGCCTCGGTGGCCAGGCCTACCGCGTTGTCGAGGTCGGTGAAGCCGCGCTCCTCGCCGAGCGCCAGATGGGAGGCTCCGCGCAGCTCCAGCAGGCGGGCGCGGAGCTCGTCGAGCCCCAGCCGCTCGGCCGCCGGTAGGGCGTCGTCGATCACGCCGATCGCCTGAGCCGAAAGCCCTCTCGCGTTCAGTGCTGCGGCCCGCTGTGCGAGCGCCGCAACCCGCGACGGGGAGTCGGGTCGGTCGCCGACGAGCGCGAGGGCACGGTCGAGGCGAGCGTCGTGCGCCCTCGCATCGCCGTGCAGCCACCACTGCGTCCGGGCGGCGTAGACCGCGGCGCGCGCTGCGGTCTCGGCGTGGCCCGCGGCCTCCAGCTCGTCGATCGCCTCCTCGATGAGCTCGAGACCCGACCCGTCCGCGCTGACCCGCGCCACCCCGCAGCGGTAGAGCACGTAGGGCCGCTCCGGATCGTCCTCCGGCCAGAGCTCGAGCGCCTCGGTGTAGAAGCGCGCCGCGGCCGGCCAGGCGTACAGCGCGGAAGCACGCTCGCCGGCGTCGCGGAGCACCGGCCTGGCGCACGCGGCGAGCTCCGCGTCGTCGGTGCCCGCGGCGCGCGCGTACTCCAGAGCGTTCAGGTAGTGCGAGGCGAGCATCTCGGCGTGGTCCTCGGGGCGCCCGAGCGCCTCCACCCAGGCCGCCGCCGCACGGTGCCGCACCGCACGGTCCGCGCGCGGGATCTGCCCGTAGGCCACGTCGCGGACGAGCAGGTGCCGGAAGCCGTACTCGGCCTCGCCCTCGACGGACGAGCGGCGCGCCCGGTGGACGAGCTCCTTGCGCTCGAGTGCGAGCAGCGCCTCCTCCGCGGCCCGCTGGTCGAAGCCGCCGATCGCGCAGACGGAGCCGAGCCAGAAGATCTTGCCGACGACCGCGGCGTCCTGCAGCAGCCGCTTCTCGTCCTCCGAGAGCACGTCGAGCCGCGCAGCGATGATCCCCTGCACCGTCTCTGGTAGATCCTCGAGCGTCCCGCGCTCGGCGAGCATCCGCGCGAACTGCTCCGCGTAGAGCGGGTTCCCGGCCGCGCGCGCGAGCAGCTCGGCCTGCGTCCCGGCCTCCAGCACCGGCGACTCGAGCAGCGACGAGAACAGCCGCGCCGTCTCGTCGTCCTGGAGCGGCGGCAGCGAGAGCGTGGTCGCGTTCGCCTTGCCGCCACCCCACCCGGGCCGCCGCTCGAGCAGCTCGGGCCGCGCGGTGCAGAGGACGAGGATCCGCGCCGAGCGCGCCCAGTCGGCGAGCTCGTCGACGAAGTCGAGCAGGCCGTCGTCGGCCCAGTGCAGGTCCTCGAACACCAGAACGACCGGCTGCGCGTCGGCGAGCCCCTCGAGGAAGCTCCGCCAGGCGGAGAAGCTCTCGCTCTGCGGGACGTCGTCGGCGCCGCCGACCCCGAGCAGGCTCCGCATCCGCGCCGTCATCCAGCCGGCCTCGCCCTCGTCGACGGCAACGGCGCGCACGGCCTCCTCGAGCTTGGCCCCCGCCTCGTCCTCCGAGTCGGATTCCATGATCCCTGCCTGCGCCTTCACGATCTCGGCCAGCGCCCAGAAAGTGACGCTCTCGCCGTAGGGCAGCGAGCGCCCCTGGCGCCAGGTCGTGAACTCGGGCTCCGCGTCCACGAGCTGGAAGAGCTCGTAGACGAGCCGCGACTTGCCGATCCCGGGCACGCCGACGAGCGTCACGAGCTGGAGCTGTCGCTGGGAGCGCGCGCGGTCGAGCGCGTCGCAGAGCTGGTGGAGCTCGCGCTCCCGCCCGATCAGCGGCGAGTCGGCCCGCAGCAGGTCGGCGCCGAAGCGCGAGCGCGCCTCGAGCGCCTCCCAGACGCGGATCGGCTCCGACTTCCCCTTCGCCTCGACCGGCTCCGCCTCGCGGTACGAGATCACGTGCCGTGTCGCCCGGTAGGTCGTCTCGCTGACCAGGATCCCGTTCACCGGCGCCGCCGACTGCAGCCGCGAGGCGGTGTTGACGACGTCGCCCGCCGCCATGCCTTCGCCCTCGGCGGGGCGGGCCCCGAGCGCCACCAGGGCCTCGCCGGTGGTGACGGCGATCCGCACCTGCAGCTCGCCCTGCTCGGCGGCCCAGTCGCGGATGGCGATCGCGGCGCGAACGGCCCGGACGGGATCGTCCTCGTGCGTCGACGGAGCCCCGAAGAGCGCCATCACTGCATCGCCGATGAACTTCTCGACGGTCCCGCCAAAGCGCTCGAGCTCCCCACGCAGGTGCGCGTGGTAGGGCGCGAGGAGCGCGCGGACGTCCTCGGGGTCCAGCTGCTCGGCGCGGGCGGTGAAGCCGACGAGGTCGGCAAAGAGCACCGTCACGACCTTGCGCTCCTCCCGCCCGGGCGGGCCTGCGGCCTCGAGCGGCGTGCTGCAGTTGTTGCAGAAGCGCGCGCCGGCCGGGTTCTCCTGGCCGCATGTGGGACAGACGCTCACGCGCGGAAGCGTACGGTACGCCGAAAGGCGTAACGATCAAGATACGCCGCGCGATCAATAGTCACGCCGAATCGCAGGGGTTAGCTTCGCGGCATGATCGAAATGCTGCACGAGGGCCCGCCGGTCATCACGGATCGGCAGCGTCAGGTGATCGAGCTGATCGCTGCTGGCTACTCGAACGAGGAGGTCGCCCGCCGTCTCGGCATCTCACCGCGGACGGCGAAGGCTCACTCGGACGTGCTCCGCCAGAAGCTCGGCTGCACCCGACGCCGGCAGATCCCGCGTGCCTACCGCTCGCTGACCGGGCGCGACCCGCTCTCAGAAGGCCTCGGAGCGGTCCCGGCCGCCTCCGGGGACTGACGGCCCGCGCCTGCGGCCCCTCGGGGTCGCAGGCGCGGAGTCCCTTCTCGACCTCTTGGCGCGTGGGTGAATGAGGGTTAGCCTACGCCCGCGGGCTTGCGGCGCCCGGAGGCAGGATGGGAGAAGAGGAACACATCGAGGTCCCACTCGGGCGTCGCCACATCATCGAACGCCCCCGCTTGACGCGCCTCCTGGACGAGACCTCGGCCCGCGTAATCATGCTCGTCGCACCTGCGGGCTACGGGAAGACGACCCTCGCCCGACAGTGGCTGGCGAACCGCCGATTCTCTTGGTTTGCCGCGACAAGCGCAGCTGGCGACGTCGCAGCGCTGGCTGCAGGAATCGCGGAGGCAGTTTCTCGGGTCGCAGGAAACAGGAGCTCGTCAGTCGTCAACCGGCTCAGCGGGGGGTACGGGTTGCCACACGAGCCGTCTGAGCTAGCCGAGCTTCAAAACAAGGAACTATCGAACTGGCCCAGCGATGCATGGCTCGTCATCGACGAATACGAGTGGCTCGTTGCTTCCGTAGCAGCAGATGAGTACATACGCCTCCTCCTGGAGGGCTCGACTCTCAACCTCTTATTAACGAGCCGAGCGAGACCGAGCTGGGCTACTGCGCGAAAGCGGCTCTACGGCGACTTTGCCATCGTCGATCGCTCACTTCTGAGAATGGATTCGCAGGAAGCACAGCAAGTCTTGGCGAAGGCCAATCGTCCCATTCCAGAGACGCTCTTGGAAAGAGCCGCG
>DASPRN010000077.1:0-29095 GCA_035624425.1 Gaiellaceae bacterium | reverse complement strand
CTTCTCGACACCGTAGCGCGGGTGGGCCAGCCTGTGCGCGAGCGGGCCGTCGTTCGTCAGCAGGAGCGCGCCGGTCGTGTCCGCGTCGAGCCGGCCGACGGGGACGACCCGGGCGGGATGGTCGACGAGGTCGACGACGGTTCGGCGCCCCTGCGGGTCGCGCGCAGTGGTCACGACTCCGGCCGGCTTGTGCAGGAGGACGTACGCGAGCGCCTGTGGACGAAGGCGCTCGCCGTCGAGTTCGACGACATCGTTTGCGCCGACGAACGTGTTCAGCTCCCCCGGCTCGCCGTTGACCCTCACGCGGCCGGCCTTGATCAGCTCGTCCGCCCCGCGCCGCGAGGCGACCCCGGCCCGTGCGAGGTAGGCGTTCAGCCGCATCGAGCCATTATTCGGCGCGCGACCCGGAACCGGGGTCAGACCCCGGTCGAACCGGGGTCAGACCCCTGGCGGCCCCGGGGTCAGACCCCGTACTGGCCAAGAGGGACAGGTGGCCGTCAGGCGCCGCGGCGCGCCGCGACGGCTTCCAGGCGCTCGCGGATCTCGGCCGCGTCTTCGCCGACGTCGTCCAACCGGGGGAGCTGCGAGAGCGACTCGAGCCCGAAGACCCGCTCGAACAGCGGCGTCGTCCGGTAGCGCACGGCTCCGCCGACCCCCTCCTCGCGGCCGGACTCCGCAATCAGCCCGCGCTCGACGAGCCCGGCCACGACCGAGTCGGCCGCGACACCGCGGATCCGCGCGATCTCGGGGCGCGAGACCGGCCCGAGGTAGGCGACGATCGCCAGGGTCTCGAGCGCCGCTGCCGAGAGCCCGCGCTCGACCGGGCGCTCGAACAGCCGCGCGCACGCCTCGGCCGCCTCGCGGGAGGCGCGGAACGCCCAGCCGCCCGCGACGCGCTCGAGCACGATCCCGCTTCGCTCCTCGGCGAAGCGCTCACCCAGGAGCCCCAGAGCCGTCTCGACGCGCGCCGGATCGTCGTCGGCCGCCACCGCCAGCTCCTCCGGCGACAGCGGCTGCGACGCCACCACCAGCAGCGCCTCGACGGTCCGCGCGAGCCGGTCGACCGGCCCGGCGGTGATCAGGCGGAACGGGCGATCTCGGTCCACGCGGCCCTCCTCTCCGATCGTCGCACGCGGATCGGCGCGAACGACGACGCCTGCTCCAGCGAGACCTCCCCCGTGCGGCGCAGCTCCAGCAGCGCCAGGAACGCGACGGCCTGGTCGATCCTCGGCATGCCCTCCACTTCCGCGTCGAGGTCGAAGACCCTCCGCCGCCTCAGCACGGCGCGGAAGCGTTCCAGGAACTGCGACACCGGCGGAAAGCGCAGCTGCAGGTGCGCAAGTGAGACCGCGGGCGGCTCGGCCGCCAGGACGCGCAGCGCCGCCGCCAGCCCCTCGGGCTCCTGGGGCGCCAACCGCCGCTCCACTCGAGGAGCCAACGGCGCCGGCCCGAGCCGGAAGAAGCGCGAGCTCTCCCCTTCCAGCCGCTCGGCGAGCCACGCCGCTGCCTCCTTCGCGCGCCGGTACTCGGCGAGCCGGCGCGCCAGTTCCTCCGCCGCCTCCTCCGGCTCGAGCTCCGACAGCTCGGCCTCCTCGTCCGGGAACAGAAGGCGCGCCTTCAGCTCCAGCAGCGCCGCGACGAGCACCAGGAACTCCCCGCAGGCCTCCAGGTCCAGCTCGCTGCGCTCGGCCAGCCGCTCGCAGAACGCGACCACGATCCCGGCGACGTCGACCTCGGCCGGCTCCAGCTCCTCCTTGAGGACGAGCGTCAGCAGCAGGTCAAACGGGCCCTCGAACGCGTCGAGGTCCAGCTCGAGCTCGCGGACTTCCACGCGCGGCAACCTAACGTCAGGGCCGGACGCGGCCCTTGGGAATCGCCATCGCCGGGCCTTCCGGCACGCGCCGGCGCGCCGGCTGCCGTGGCTCGGCCTCGTCGCCGTGGAAGAACTGCCACCACACGAAGAAGCCGGTCGAGACGCAGAAGACGACGACCGAGACCCATGCGTTCAGCCGCAGCCCGGCGAAGTGGTGCGCCGGGTCGACGCGCAGCAGCTCCTCGAAGAAGCGTCCGAAGGTGTAGATCGACACGTAGAGCGCGAACAGAGCGGGCGGCTTGAAGCGGTAGCGGCGGTCGAGCAGCAGCAGCACGCCCACGCCCACAAGGTCGTAGATGAACTCGTAGAGGAAGGTCGGCTGGAAGGTCGAGTACTGCGCGTACTTCGCGACGCGGTGGTCGAAGTCGATCTTCAGGCCCCAGAAGAGGTGCGTCGGCTTGCCGTAGAGCTCCTGGTTGAACCAGTTGCCCCAGCGCCCGATGCCCTGCGCGAGCAGCAGGCCCGGCGCGACCGCGTCCGCGAAATCGCGTATGCGCGCACCCGAGAGGCGGACGACGACCGCCCCGGCCAGCGAGCCGAGCAGGATCCCGCCCCAGACGCCGAGACCGCCCTGCCAGACCGCGAAGATCCCTTTCCACTTCGGGCTCGAGACCTCGTTCCAGCTCGTGATGTCGTGGTAGGCGCGCGCGCCGATGATCCCGAAGGCGACGCCCCACACGGCCACGCGCAGGACGAGGTCCCACTCGCCGCCGCGCCGGACCCAGCGCACGCCGGTCAGCCAGATCGCCGCTGCGATCGCGAGCAGCAACATCAGCCCGTACATGTGGATCGTGATCGGGCCGAGGTCGATCGTGCCGCTGTGCGGCGAGGGAATGTACGCCAGGCTCACGGGCGGACATTCTGCCCACCGCGCAGGAAGCCTGCGGAAGGGCTTGGCGGAGCCTTGCTCGTCGTCGGGGTGCGATGGCCGTTCCGAGGCAAGGACGCAGGGAGTCCCTGTGGTGGTTGCTACAGGGGCGACTGAGGACGCAGCCTCGGGGCGGGCAGCGCGGCCCGACGGCTCAGACGAGGCTTCGCCAAGCCCTCCTCAGATCAAGATCTCGATCGCCGTCTCGTACGGACAGCCCTGCTGGATCAGCTCGATCGCCCGATGGAGGTCGATGTCGTGCCGGGCCGCGAGCGCGACGGCGTCGCTCGGCTCGTACCCGGCGCGGATCAGCTCCTCCGCGCGCCAGTGCTCGACCCTGTCCAACTCGGTCTCGTCAACGACGTGAATCTCCGCAGTGGTCATACAACTGGTATTCGGGCGAAGAGGCCCTTCGGATGTCCCCCCGGAGGGGGATATCAGCGGATCTGGCCGGCCAGCCGGAAAGCCTGCGCCTTTGTCAACATTCCCTCGAGCCTGAGCGTCAGCGGGCCGTGCAACCAGAGGAGGACGTTGCCGCGGATCAGGATCGTGCGCTCGCGAAAGCGGCCGGAGCGGTCGACGTAGGTGAGCGTGTGCGGCGCTCCCTCGATCCAGAGGCCCGGCTCCCCGCGCACCCGGAGCGGCTCGACGATGGTCGAGCCTCCGACGAGCTTCTTGAGGTAGGCCTCGTCCGTGGAGCGGAACTCCGACAGCAGCACGGGCTGCCCGTGCGCGCGCAGGAGCACGGTTGCGACCGCGTCATCCAGCACGTAGGCGCGGGCCGGCTTCCGGTCGAGCGGCGGTAGCGCCAGAGGGAGGCCGACGGCACGCCTCGCGCCGGCGAGCGACGTCGGCCGGCCGAGTCCGGAGCGCTCGACCCCCGGCGGCAGCGTCTCCACCCGCTCCACCGCCGCGCCGCCGAGGTGGAAGAAACGGAGGATCGACGTCCGCGCCTGCGGCACCGCGAACGCCGCCGCGATCGCGACCGCGAGCAGAGCGATCGCGAGCACGACGGTTCGCCGCCACGGGAACGGCCGCCCCTCGACCCGCGCCAGCACGGCTGCGGCCAGGTCGGGCGCTTCCGGCACGTCGATCTCGAGGGCGAGAAGCCGGCGCTCGAGCTCGCTCACGAAAGCTCCTCTCGTAGACGCTCGAGCGCCCGTGCGAGCCGCGACTTGACCGTCCCGCGCCGGACGCCCAGAGCCGTGGCGGTCTCCTCCTCTGAGAGCTGGAGGAAGTAGCGGCAGGCGACGGCGTCGTGGTGGTCGTCGGAGAGGTGCTCGACGGCTGCGAGCAGCTGCTCTTGCGATTCCCGGTCGAGCAGAGCCGCCTCGGGGGACGGGACCGCGTCCCCCGGGCGGGCCTCGACGGCCGCCCGGAGAGCCAGGCGCTCGCGCCGGGCGGCCGAACGGCGGCGGTTCCGCGCCTCGTTCGCGACGATCCGGAGCAGCCACGGACGCAGCGGCGACCCGCGTCGGAACCGGCCGAGCGCACGGTAGGCCTTGACGAAGCCGTCCTGCGCCGCCTCCTCGGCGTCGGCGGCGTTTCCGCTCAGGACGTAGGCGGTTCGGAACGCGATTCCCTGGTATCTGCGCACGATCGTCTCCCAGGCGCGGACGTCGCCGCGCCGCGCTCGTTCGACGAGCTCCGGTTCGTCAAGTGGCCGGTCCACCACTGCGGATCACTACACCCGAAGCTCGCTCAGGGTTCCCGCCGATGCTGGCACGCGTTGCACGAGGACGGCCGCGCGCGGGAGCTCGGCACCGGCCCGAACGGCGCCTCGCGCCCCGTTGATCGGCGGAACCGCAGCTCCGACCGCGGTGTAGACGGGGCGACCGCGAAAAGGAGCTGACGATGAAGCACCTTGTTCTTGTCGCCGCGCTCGCCGCGTTGCTCGTGCCCGCCGCCGCGCCGGCAAAGGAACCGTCCTCGGCCTCGATCTCGGGCCCCGGCTTCCAGAAAACCCTCGCCGCGCCGGAGAACCGGCATTTCAGCTCCACCGTGCTCGCCCGGCTCGCCGAGGAGAGCGGGGTCTTCCCCGCGGCGGTCGGCCAGTCGCCCGACCCGATGCTCCACGGCCGGCCGGCCGGCGAGCTCGGCCCGCGCTACACGATCGTCTGGACGATCCCCGCGCCCGGACACACGCATCGGGTTCGCCAGGACCTCTACCCGTACGCAGCGGGCGGAGCCCTCACGTACATGAAGCCCGGCCAGGCGGTCTTCGAGATGCGGACGCTCGGCGGCTGGTACCGCGCCTTCGGCCTGAAGCGGACGCTGATGGAGCTCGGCCTCCCCGCGAGCGCCCCGGGCGACTCGAGCAGTACCGTCAGCCTCGCGTGGCTCGGGATCCCGGGCGCGCTCGTCCTCGGAGGCACCGCGCTGTTCCTGAGCCGCCGAAGGAGCAGCGTCGTCCGAAATTGATTGCGGAGCCACCGGCCTGGCAGGATCGGACCGGCGGGGATGAGTGGATCGTTCGAGGATCGGTTGCGGTGCGTGGTGGGCAAGCGGCCTCCCGGCATCGCGGCGGCGGTCGTGCGGCCCGACGGGGTTGAGGCTGCCGCCGGCGCCGGCTGCGCCGATCTCGCACGAGGAGTCGACGCCGCGCCGGGAATGGTCTGTCCGTGGTTCTCGATGACGAAGATCGTGAGCGCGACCGCGGCGATGCGACTGGTCGACCGCGGCGTCCTCGACCTCGACGAGCCACTGCTCCGCCATATCCCGCAGCTCGCGCGGCTCAGACCAGCGGCGAGCGCGAGCGCCATCACAGCCCGGCATCTGCTCACGCACAGCGCCGGCCTGGCGAATCCGATTCCTCTCGGCTGGATCCACGCCGCCGACGCTCCGGCCGTCGACCAGGGAGCGTTTCTCGACCGCCTGCTCGCCAGGCACTCCAGGCTGCGCTTCGAGCCCGGCGCGAAGTCGAGCTACTCGAATCTCAGCACGCTCGCGCTCGGCGTGGCGATGACCGCGCTGGCCGGCGCTTCGTTCCCCGACATCGTGCAGCGCCAGGTGCTCGACCCGGTCGAGATGACGACGACGCGTTTCTCGTACACGGAGGAGATGGGGTCACGGGCTGCGGTCGGCTACCACCCGCGCTGGAGCCCGATGCGCTTCCTGCTCCCGAAATGGGTGCGCGGCGAGGCCGTGGGCCGCTGGCTGTCGCTGAGGCGCTTCCTGCTCGACGGTCAGGCCTACGGCGGGCTGGTCGGCTCGCTCGAGGATGCGGCGCGCTTTCTTCAGCTGCACCTTGCCAACGGGGCCTTCGAGGGCCGGCAGATCCTGCAACCGGAGACCGCGCGCTCGATGCGCGAGATCGTGCTGCCCGGGCGCCGGTTCGACCTGGGCCTCGGCTGGTTTCGACCTGCGGATCACCGCGGGGACGCCCCCGCGTTCGTCGAGCATCTGGGAGGCGGCGCCGGGTTCTTCAACGTCATCCGCATCTACCCGGGCCGATCGGTGGGGATCGCGGTGATGGGCAACGCCACGAAGTACGACATCGATGCGGTCGCCAGGCTTGCGCTCGACCTCGGAACCGCCTAGCTACGCGATCGCGGCTTCGCCGAGAAGCGCCTTGACCTCCGCGAAAAAGTCCGGCTCCGGCTTGACGCGGTAGTCGGTCCCGAACTCGAAGGTGCGCGGCCCCTCGGAGGTGACCAGGTCGAGCACGACCGGCGCCTCCCCGGGGAACTCGCGCACGACCGCGGCGAGCTCTCGGATGATCCCGGCCTGCGCCCGCCGCGCGTCGATCCTCAGCCGCACCTCTCGCCGCTCCGGGGTCGCCTCGAAGGCCGTGACCTCGAGCGCGATCAGCTTCGTCTCGCCCTCCTTGTGGTCGACCCGCGCCTTGACGACGAGCACCGAGTCGGTCACGAGCAGCTCGCGCGAGGCTGCGTAGACCGAGTTGAAGACGACCACCTCGGCGCTGCCGAGCACGTCGTCGAGGCGCATGAAGACCATCGGGTCGCCCTTCTTGGTGGTCAGCTGCTTGAGCGCCGAGACGATCCCGGCGACGGTCACGACCTCGCCGTCGCGGCGGCGCTCGAGCTCGGCCAGCGTCGCGTCGGTCTTGCGTCGAAGCTGCTCGCGGATCGCCTCCAGCGGGTGCTCTGACACGTAGAGGCCGAGCGCCTCCTTCTCGTTGCGCAGCAACTCGTTCTTCTCGAACTCCTGGGAACCGATCGGCGGGTGGTCGAGCTTCTCCTCGGTCTCGGCGAACAGCGAGCTCTGGCCGCGCAGCCGCTCGTCGGAGGCGCGCTGGCCGTGCGAGAGCGCGTGCTCGAGCGCCTCGAGCATCCCGCGCCGCGACCCGCCGGTCGAGTCGAGCGCGCCGCACTTGACGAGCGACTCGAGCGCGCGCTTGTTGACCACCTGGGGATCGACGCGCTCTGTGAAGTCCCACAGCGAGGCGAACGGCCCGCCCTCCGCGCGCGCCGCGACGATCGCCCGCGCCGCCGAGTCGCCGACGTTCTTGACCGCGTTCAGGCCGAAGCGGATCTTCCCCTCGACTACGGCGAAGTCGCACTCGGAGCCGTTCACGTCCGGCGGCAGCACCTCGATCCCGATCTCGCGGCAGGCGTTCACGTAGAACGGCACCCGGTCCTTGGTGTTCATCACCGAGGAGACGAGCGCGGCCATGTACTCCTTCGGATGGTGCGCCTTCAGCCAGGCCGTGCGGTAGGCGATCAGCGCATAGCAGGCGGCGTGCGCCTTGTTGAACGAGTAGTCCTGCGACTGCTCCATGTCCTTCCAGAGCTGGTTCGCGACGGCCGGTGTCGTGTCGGTCCTCGCGCACCCCTCCAGGAACTTCTCCTTGAGGGACGCCATCAGCTCGTGGATCTTCTTGCCGATCGCCTTGCGCAGGTCGTCGGCCTCGGCCGGCGTGAAACCGGCGATCTGCTTGGCGATCTCGAGGTACTGCTCCTGGTAGATGCAGATGCCGTACGTCGAGCTGGTGATTTCCTCCAGCCGCGGATCGATGTAGCTGACCTGCTCCTGGCCGTTCTTGCGGCGCGCGTAGATCGGGATGTAGCCCATCGGCCCGGGCCGGTAGAGAGCGACGAGCGCGATCAGGTCCTCGAACTCCGTCGGCTTCACCTGGCGAAGCGCTTCGCGCATCCCGGATGACTCGAACTGGAAGACGCCGACGGCGTCCGCCTGCGCCAGCATCTCGAAGGTCCGCGCGTCGTCCAGCGGGATCTTCGCGATGTCGAGGCCATTGCCGACGAGCTCGACGGCCTTGTCGATCACGTCCAGGTTGCGCAGGCCGAGGAAGTCCATCTTCAGCAGGCCGAGCGCCTCGACGTCCCACATCCCGAACTGGGTCACGACCTCCTGGTCGGGGCCCTTCTGCTGCAGGGGGACGACGTCGGTCAGGGGACGGTCCGAGATCACGACCCCCGCGGCGTGGATCGAGTCCTGGCGCACGAGCCCTTCGAGCGGCTTCGCCAGGTCGACGATCTCGCGCACCAACGGGTCGGCGTCGTAGGCCTGCTTCAGCTCCGCGCCCGGCTTCAGGCAGTCGTCGAGGTAGACCTTCGGCCCTTCCGGGATCAGCTTCGCGACCTTGTCGACGGTGCCGTACGGGACCTCGAGCACGCGGCCGGCGTCGCGGACCGCGGCGCGGGCCATCATCGTCCCGAAGGTGATGATCTGCGCCACGCGGTCGCGCCCGTACTTCTCGGCGACGTAGTTGATGACGCGGTCCCGGCCGGCGACGGCGAAGTCGATGTCCATGTCCGGCATCGACTTGCGGCCCGGGTTGAGGAACCGCTCGAAGAGCAACCCGTAGCGCATCGGGTCGACGTCGGTGATCTCGAGGCAGTAGGCGGCGAGCGAGCCGGCCGCCGAGCCGCGGCCGGGGCCGACCGAGACGCCGTTGCGCTTCGCGAAGGCGATGAAGTCCCAGACGATCAGGAAGTAGTCCGCGAACCCCATCTCCTTGATCGTCTTCAGCTCGAAGCGGAGGCGCTCCTGGAGCTCGGGCGTCACGCGTTCGTAGCGCTTTTGCAGGCCTTTCTCGCAGAGCTCGACCAGGTATTCGAATGCGTCCACGCCGTCCGGGACCGGGAAGCGCGGCAGCAGGATGTTGCCGAGCTCGAGCGTGACGTTGCAGCGCTCGGCCACCTCGAGCGTGCGCGCGAGCGCCTCCTCGTGGCCCGGGAAGTCGGCGGCCATCTCCTCGGGCGACTTGAAGAAGAACTGGTCGGTGTCGAACTTCCAGTGGTTCGGGTTCTTGAGCGAGTCGCCCGACTGGATGCAGAGGAGCGCCTCGTGCGCCCTCGCGTCCTCGTGCCGCAGGTAGTGGACGTCGCCGGTCGCGACGAGCGGCAGGCCGGCCTCCGCGGCGAGCTTGGCCAACGGCGGGTTGATGCGAGCCTGGACGTCGAGGCCCGCGTTCTGGATCTCGACGTACGTCGAGTCGCGGCCGAAGACCTGGGCGAGCCGGTCGAGGTCGGCGCGGGCATCGCCGGGGCGGTTCTCTTCGAGCGCCTTGCAGACGCGGCCCGAGAGGCAGCCCGAGAGCGCGACCAGGCCCTTGGAGTACCGCTCGAGCAACTCCCAGTCCACCCGCGGCTTGTAGTAGTAGCCCTCGAGGTAGCCGGCCGAGGAAAGCTTGATCAGGTTCCCGTAGCCCTCGTTGTCCTCGGCGAGGAGCGTCAGGTGCGCGTACCCCTTCTTCTGCGCGTGGCGGTCCTCGGCGACGTAGACCTCGCAGCCGATCAGCGGCTTGACGCCCTGCTTGCCCGTCTCCCTGTAGAGCTCGACCGCGCCGGCGAGGCTCCCGTGGTCGGTGAGCGCGACCGCCGGCATCTCCAGCTCGGCCGCGCGCGCCGCAAGCCCCGGGATGCGGCAGGCGCCGTCGAGGATCGAGTACTCGGAGTGGACGTGCAGATGGACGAAGCCGGCTCGAGCCACGGGAAGCCGAGTCTAGTCAGGCGGTCAGACGCGTCTCGAGCGCGTCCACGGAGACGAGCTGGACGCCGTCCGCAACGAGCGCGGAGATGATGCGCGGCAGCGCCTCCGCCGTCGCCTCGGGCCAGCCGTGCAGGAGCACGATCGTGTCGGCGTCCCGCGCGCGGACCCCTTCGAGCACGAGCCGCTCGACCTCGGCGGCGTCGTGCTCCTCGTTCCAGTCCTCGGGGTCGACGTCCCAGCCGACGTGCCGGTAGCCGAGCTCGCCGATCGCCGCGAGGACCCGCTCGTCGTCCATCCCCGCGCCGAACGGGCAACGGAACCAGGGCCTCGGGTCGACGCCGGTCGTCTCGCGGATCGTCTCCTCCGCGCGGCGGATGTCGTAGCGCAGCATCCCGTCGTCGAGGCCGTTCAGCGGAGCGTGGAAGTTCGAGTGGTTGCCGAGCCGGTGGCCCGCTGCGGCGATTCGGCGCGCCTGCTCGGGGTTCGCGCGCACCCAGCGGCCCTGGAGGAAGAACGTCGCGGTCACGCCGCGGTGGGCGAGCGCGCCGAGCAGCCGGTCCTCGACCCCGGCGGCAGTTGGGCGGCCCGGAAACTCGGTGTCGAAGGTGAGCGCGACGGGCATCTACCGCGCGAGCGTGACCTTCGTCAGCCGCTCCGGCCGGTCGGGGTCGAGCCCCTTCGCCTCGGCGAGCGCGGCGGCGAAGAGCTGGCCCGGCACGACCGAGAGCAACGGCGAGAGCACCGGCAGCGGCGCTTCGGCGACGGGCAGCGTCCAGGCGGCGCCCTCCACCTGCGCGGCCGCGCTGCCGCTGGCGACGATCGTCGCCCCGGCGGCCCGCACCCGCGCCGCCGCCTCGATCAGCGCCGGAAGCGTCTCGTCGGGCGAGGCGATCGTCCAGACCGGGAACATCGAGTCGAGCGCGGCGACCGGGCCGTGCTGGATGCCGGTCGAGGTCAGGGGCTCGGCGGCGACGCGGCAGGTCTCGGTCAGCTTGAGCGCGATCTCGCGCGCGGTCCCGAACTCGATGCCGCGGCCGATCACATACATCCGGCCGACGTAGGCAAAGGCGGTGGCGAGCGGCCCGACCGCTGCCGCGAGCCTGGGGATCTCCACCGCGAGCAGCTCGGCCGTCAGCCGGAGGCCGTCCGCGATCTCCTCGCCGCGCCCCGCGGCCGCGCCGGACAGGAGGGCGAGCGCCGCGAGCTGGTTGAGGAAAGTCTTCGAGGCTGCGATCGAGCGCTCCTCCCCCGCCTCCAGCGGCAGCGTCAGCTCGGCGCACGACGCGAGCGCAGAGCCGGGGTCGTTCGTGAGCGCGATCGTCAGCGCGCCGCGCTCGCGGGCCCGCTCGACGTACGACACCACATCCGGCGTCCGGCCCGACTGCGAGAGCGCGACGACGACCGAGCGGGAGAAGTCGAGCTCGGCGCCGTAGTAGACGCTGAGCGAGATCGAGTCGCGGAGCGCCGTCCAGCCCGGCAGCAGCCCAAAGGCGTAGACGCCGTAGGACGCGGCCGCGTCCGAGGAGCCGTGGCCGACCAGGCGCACCACCGCCGGCGCCCGTTCCGCGCAGGCACGACCCGCGGCGAGGAAGCCGTCGAGGTGACCGAGCAGCGAGCGGAGCGCGGCCGGCTGCTCGTGGATCTCGGCGAGGAAGGTGCGCTCCGGCAGGCCCATCAGTCGGCCTGGGCGACGTGGCAGGCGGCGAGGCGCCCGCGCCCGACCGGTCGCAGGCGCGGCGTCTCGGTCTCGCACCTGTCGATCGCGAGCGGGCAGCGCGCACGGAAGCGGCAACCCTCTTTCGGGTCGATCACCTTCGGCGGCTCGCCCACGTCGGCCGCGTCCGAGACGCCGAGCGGCGCGCGCGGGTCCGGCACCGCCGAGAGAAGCAGCTGCGTGTAGGGGTGCTTCGGGCGCTGGATGACGTCCTCGGTCGGCCCTTCCTCGACCAGATGTCCCGCGTAGAGCACGAGCACACGGTCGGCGACGTAGCGTGCGCTGGCGACGTCGTGCGTGATGTAGAGGAACGAGACCCCTTCGCGCTCGCGCAGCTCGCTCATCAGGTTGAGCACGCCGATCCGGATCGAGACGTCGAGCATCGAGACCGGCTCGTCCGCCACGATCAGCTTCGGCTTGACGACGAGTGCCGAGGCGAACCCGACGCGCTGGCGCTGCCCGCCGCTGAGCTCGTGCGGGAACTTCGCCGCCACCTGCGCCGCCGGGAGCAGGCCCACGGAGGCGAGCGACTCGACGACTTCTTCCTGCCGCTTCGACCGCGGCACGTCGCGGCGGTGGAGGACGACGCCGCGCCGGATCGGGTGCGTCACGCGGTAGGCCGGGTTGATCGAGCTGTACGGGTCCTGGAAGACCATCGCAACGTCGCTCGCATACGCGAGGCGCTGGCGGCGCGTCCGCAGGGCGCTCACCGGCCGGCCCTCGAAGAAGATCTCCCCGGCGGTCGGCCTGTAGACGCGCGCGATCAGCCTCGCGATCGTGCTCTTGCCGCTGCCGCTCTCGCCGACGAGCGCCACGATCTCGCCCCGGCCGAGCTCGAACAAGACATCGTCGACGGCGTGGAGCTTCTGGCTCGAGAGCAGCTTCCCGACGCGGAAGTGCCGCGTCAGGCCCTCGGCGCGCAGCAGCGGCTCGCTCACGCCACGCCCTCGGTCGACACGGCCACCGGCTCCTCGGCCTGCTCGTGGAGGAAGCAGCGCACGAGCTCGCCGTTCACCCGGTAGAGCGCCGGCCGCTCGACCCGGCAGCGGTCGGCCGCGTGGGGGCAGCGCGGCGCGAAGCGGCAGCCGGGCGGCAGTCGCAGCAGGTCGGGCGGCTGGCCCGGGATGCCGAGCAGGTGCTCCTTCGGCCCGTGAATCGACGGGAACGCCTCGAGCAGGCCGGTCGTGTACGGGTGCAGCGGCTTGGCGAACACCTGTCGCGTCAGCCCCAGCTCGGCCACCTGCGCCGCATACATCACGAGCAGGCGGTCGGAGAAGTGGCGCACGAGCGACATGTCGTGCGTGACGAAGATGACCGCGAAGCCGAGCCGCTCCTGGAGCTCCTTGATCTGCACCATCAGCGAACGCTGGCCGACGACGTCGAGGGCCGAGGTCGGCTCGTCCATGACGATCAGCTCGGGCGTGAACAGCAGTGCCATGGCGATCATCGCCCGCTGCCGCATCCCGCCGGAGAGCTGGTGCGGATAGCTGTGCAGGTGCACCGGGTCGATCGAGACGAGCCGCAGCACCTCCTTCGAGCGCTGCTCGATCTCGCGCTTGCTCATCGTCGAGTGGGCCTCGCACGCGTCGCGCATCTGGTCCGCCACCGTAAGCACCGGGTTGAGCGCGTTCATGGCGCTCTGCATCACGACCGAGTAGTCGCGCCAGCGGATGTGCCGCAGCTCCTTGTCGGCGAGCGTGACCATGTCGCGGCCCTTGAAGAAAACCTGCCCGCCGGTGATCTCCCCCGCGAGCGGCGCGCCGAGCAGCCGGGCGATCGCGTAGACGAGCGTCGACTTGCCGCAGGCCGACTCGCCGACGATGCCGAGGAACTCGCCGCGGCCGAGCTCGAAGGAGACGCGGTCGACCGCCACGACCGGGCCGTGGTCGGAGGCGTAGGCGACCGAGAGGTCGCGTACCTCCAGGATGTTCTTCTCGTCGGGCGGCCGGATCGGCACGGCGGTCTCCTGCTCCGCGTCGACGCCGGTCGTCTCCAGCTTGCGCAGCCGCAGCGCCGGGCTCGAGATCTCGTCGAAGGCGTAGTTGAGCAGTGCGAAGGCCGCGCCGAGGAGCGCGACGAAGACGCCGGGCATGATCGCCCAGTAGGTCATCCCCGCCCCGAGCGCCTCGTTGTTCTCGGCCCAGTACAGCATCGTCCCCCAGCTCTGGCTGTTCGGGTCGCCGAGGCCGATGAACTGCAGGCCGGCGGCGAACAGGACGGCATAGACCGCGGCGCCGAGGAAACTCGCCACGATCAGCGAGGTCATCGTCGGCAGGATCTCCTTCACGATCACGTACGACTTGCGCTCGCCCCGCACGCGGGCTGCCTCGAGGAAGTCGCGCGTCCGCAGGGAGAGGGTCTGCGAGCGCAGCTGCCTCGCGCCGTACGACCAGCCGAGCAGGCCGAGCACGATCACCAGCGTGAAGAAGCCGGAGTTCCGCTCGTAGGCCGCGATCACGATGATCAGCGGAAAGATGGGGATCACGAGGATGACGTCGGTGATCAGCGAGAGGATCCCGTCGGTCGTGCCGCCGAGGTAGCCGGCCGAGACGCCGACGACGACCCCGATCACCGTTGCCAGGCCGCCGACGAGGACGGCGATCAGGAGCGACTGGCGCGTGCCCCAGACGAGCTGCGAGAAGACGTCCTCGCCGTAGGCGGTCGTCCCGAACAGGTGGTGCCACGACGGCCCGAGCCCAGGTGTGTAGATCTTCGCGCGCGGGTCGTCGGGGGCGATCTGGCCGGGAATCAGGGCCAGCACGACGAAGCCGAGCAGCAGCCCGACGCCGGCGAGCGCCTTGCGGTTGTGCGCCACGGCGCGGAACACGTCGCCGCCGGCGGTACGCCGCGTCGCCTCTTCGGGCGGCCCAGAGCCAACGGTCGCGCCCGCAGGCTGAACCGAGTCCGCGACCGACGGCAGGCTCATCCGCGCTCCCGCGTGCGCGGGTCGAGAAATGCGGTCGCCACGTCGGCGGCCAGGATCGCCAGCAGCACCGCGACCGTGATCAGCAGGAAGAGCGCCTGCATCAGGGCGTAGTCCTGGTTCTCGACCGACTGCAGGAACATCCAGCCGACGCCGGGGTAGTTGAAGACGAACTCGACGAGGATCGCCCCGCCGACGACGAAGCCGAGCGACATGGCAAAGCCGACCAGGTTCGGCAGGATCGCGTTCCGCCCCGCGTACGTCCACATGATCCGCCACGGCTTGAGGCCCTTCGCCCGCGCCATGCGCACGTAGTCCTCGGTCAGCACCGTGATCGTGTTGTTGCGCATGGTCAGGATCCAGCCGCCGATCGCGGTCACGAGGATGGTGGCGGCCGGCAGGACGGAGTGGTTGAGCGCGTCCGACACGAACGTCCAGTTCCAGCCGACGGTCGTGGTGACGTCGTAGCCGCCGCTCGGGGGGAACCACCCGAGCTTGATCGAGAAGAGCCAGATCGCGAGCAGCGCGAGCCAGAAGTACGGGAACGCCGAGGTGATGACGAACAGCGGCGGCAGCGCGCCGTCGAGGGCGGTCCCGCGCCGCCACGCCGAGACGAGCCCGATGAACGTGCCCAGGACGAAGGCCATGACCGTCGTCACGCCGACGAGCGCGAGCGTCCACGGCAGCGCCTGCAGCACCTGGTGCGCGACCGTGTCGGGGAAGAACGTCAGCGAGGTTCCGAAATGGCCGCGCGCGATGTTGCCGAGATAGGTGAGGTACGCGTGGAAGAAGCTCTGGTGGGCGTTGACGCCGAAGGCGATCTCGAGCGCGTGCAGCGCCTGCGGGTTCAGCCGCCCCTTGTACCGGGCCATCATCGCGATGGCGGCGTTTCCGGGCATGAGGCGCGGGATCAGGAAGTTGAGGGTGACCGCCGCCCAGAGCGTGACGACGAAGAACCCCAGCCTGCGGAAGACAAACCTCATTTCCCGCGCCTCATGCCCATGTCGCTGTCGTCGCGCTACCCCTTCGGCTTGAGATGAAGAAGCATGACACCCCAGTCCGGGTTGACGTACGCCGCCGGGCGGGCGAACGGGTCGCCCTTCGTCACCCAGCCCGTCAGGTCCTTGGTGTTGTACTGGTACCAGTCGACGCCCTCGGTGACCGGGATCACCGGGATCTCGTTCACCATCACGGCCTCGAGCTGCCGCACGATCGAGTGCTGCGTCGCCGGGTCCGAGGTCGCGGCGTACTGCTCGATCAGCTTGTCCGTCTGGGGATTGGAGTACCGCTCCCAGTCGACGCCGGCCGTCTTGCCGATCGGCGCCGAGCCCTTCGAGTAGAGGAACGAGCGCAGCTCGTAGTACGGCGTCGGGCCGGCCGTCTGGTTCCCGTCGTACGCGAGCTGGTAGTGCCCGTTGTAGACGTCGGTGTCGTAGGTCTGGCTCGAGAGGTTCTCGGACGTGACCTTGATGCCGACCGCCTTCAGCTCGTCCTGGACGAGCTGCGCCGACGCGACCCAGTCGGAGTAGCCGCCGATGTTGATCATCGTGAACGAGAGCGGCTTGCCGTCAGGCGTGTAGTAGAGCCCGTTCTTCTTCGTGTACCCGGCCTGCTGGAGGATCTGCTCGGCCTTCTGCGGGTTGTAGTCGACCTTCTTCGCCAGGCTCTGGTCGAGCCAGTCGCTGAAGGTGGGCGTCACGATTCCCGTCTGGTTCGAGGGAGGCTCGTAGCCGTACTCGCCGATCTGGGAGACCTTGTTGCGGTCGATCGCGTATGCCATCGCCTGCCGCACCGCGAGGTTCTTCAGGATCGGGTCGGTCTGGTTGATGTAGACCGCGACGTTGACCACCGGCGGGAACCAGTAGTGGTTGTCGGGGCTCTTCTTCAGGTAGTAGGTGTTGATGTTCGGGATGAACTGGCTGCCCCACTGGGCCTTGCCGCTCGCGAGCTGCTGGTTCGCCGGGTCGTTCGAGGTGAAGGCCGGGTAGTAGACCGTGTCGATCGACGGCTTTCCGGCCTGCCAGTAGCCCGGGTTCTTCTTGTACTTGATCACCTGCGGCGAGCACGAGCTCATCGTGAACGGGCCCGTTCCGATCGGGTGCGTGTCCTTGTAGGTCGTCGGATTCGCGATCGAGGACCAGATGTGCTTGGCGACGATCGGCGTCTGACTGGCGATGTAGTAGAAGTTCGGCACCGCTCCGGTCTTGAAGTTGAAGACGACCTGGTCGCCGTTCTGCGTGACGCTCTTCAGCACCGACCAGTTCGCGTTCAGGTCGAGCGCGGGGTTCTTCTTCAGCAGCTGGAAGGTGTAGACGACGTCAGCAGCGCTGAATGGCTTCCCATCGCTCCACTTGATGCCCTTCCGGATCGTGAACGTCAGCGTCTTGTTGTTGTTGCTCCAGGCGTAGCTCGTCGCGAGCCACGGTGTCGTCGCGCCGCTCTTCAGGCCGTCGACGTAGGTGAGCTCCTCGTACTCGGTGCCGAACGAGAGGAAGCTCACGCTCGCGTTGAACGGGTTGAACCCGCACGTCCAGGTCGTCCCCTGCTCGTTCGAGATCGTGACGGAGGTGCCTCCACCCGACTTGCTCGACTTGCTGCCCCCGCAGGCAGCGGCGCCTGTCGCGACGGCCACCACCAGCGCGAGAATCGTCAATCGCTTCATCGCCCTCTCCTTCCCGTTGTCTCGATTGCCTTGAATGCGTCTGCAAGCTCCTCCCGCACGCGGCGTTGCGCATCGGGGTTGACCCCCATTTCGTCGAGGCCGAGCAGCGCCGCGCCGACGATCGGCGGCGAGCTCGTCACGCCCACCGTCGCGGCGGGCGCGATCCGGCGGACGCCAGCCTCGATTGCATCGATCAGCCGGCCGAAGCCGGACTGCAGCAGCCCGCCGCCGAGGACGACCTCGACGGTCGCGCCGGCGAGGTCGAGGCGCTCGAGGGTGACACGGACCATCGTCACGACCTCCTGCGCCAGCCGCTCGACGATCTCGGCCGCGACCGCGTCGTGCTCGGCCTCGGCGAAGACCACTGGCGCGAGCTCGACGACCCGGCGCTCGTGTAGGCGGCCCGCGTGGACCTGCTCGGCGAGCGCGAACGGCGACTCAGCTCCGAAATGCGCCGGAACCGCCTGCTCGAGCGACGTCTTCTCGCCCCGGCCGTCTTCGCTCCGCGCAGCGGCGAATACCGCTGCAACACCGACGTCGTAGCCGCCTCCCCAGTCGCCGGTGATCCATCCGAGTGAGGGGAAACGGGCCTGCCGCCCGTCTGGCGCGACGCCGACGCAGTTGATTCCGGCGCCGCAGACGACGCCGACGCCCCAGCCGCGCTCGGTGCCTGCGCGCAATACCGCGAAGGTGTCGTTGCCGACCGAGAGCCTGGTCGCGAACCGCCGCTCGCCCGCCGCCCGCTCCATCTCCTGGACCTCGGACGGAAAGTCGACGCCGGCGAGCAGCAGCTGGCCGACGTCGGCGACCGGCCCGTCCCCGTTCGGGAGGCCTGCCTCGGCCACCGCCTCGCCGAGCAGGTCGCCCAGGACGCCGAGCGAGCCGTCGACTCCGAGGTGGTGCGGCGAGCTCTGCGGGCCCCGGACGAGCGCGAGCACCTCGCCGTCCGCGCGCACGAGCGCGAGGTCGGTCTTCCAGTTCCCGCCGTCGACGGCCAGCACGAGCGGCGCGCTCATCCGACCGCCTCGGGTGCCTCGAACTGCGGCAGGTGCTCGCGGTCCGCGGCCAGCAGCCTCTCCGTCAGCTCCTCGGCGTGCGGGGCCTGGCCGACGAGCGGGTGCGCCAGCAGCGCCTTGTAGACGAGCTCGCGGTCGCCGCTGACCGCCGCCTCCCTCGCGAGCCGCTCGTAGGCCGCGACGTGCTGAACGAGCCCGAGCAGCTCCGGTGCGAGCGGCTCCTGCGCTATCGGATGCGCGCCTCCCGCGTCGATGCGCGCCGGGACCTCGACCGCGTCATCGTCGGCCAACCCTTCGAGCGTCCCGTTGTTGCGGACGTCGACGACCTGGACGTCTCCGTCGCCGGTCGCAAGCGAGGCGACGAGCTGCGTCGCCGCGTCGCTGTAGTACGCCCCGCCGCGCTGCTCGAGCAGCTTCGGCTTCGTCGTCAGGCTCGGGTCGCGGTAGAGCTCGAGCAGCTCCCGCTCGATCTCCTGAACCTGCGCTGCCCGCGGCTTCTCGACGCGCTGGCGCTCGAGGACCTGGTCGTGGAGATAGAAGTAGTGGAGGTAGTAGGACGGAATCGCGCCGAGCCGCTCGAGCACGTCGCGGGGGACGGCGGCCATCTCGGCGAGCATCTCACCGTGCTCCCTGAGGAGGTCGGGCAGGACGTCGTCCCCGTCGACGCGCACCGCCCGCACCCACGTCAGGTGGTTGAGGCCGACCTGGTCGACGAGGACGCGCCGGGGCTCGACCACGAGCGCCCGCGCGATCGCCCGCTGAAAGCCGATCGCCACGTTGCAGAGCCCGACCGCGCGGTGGCCCGCGTCGAGGAGCCCGCGCACGACGATCCCGACGGGGTTGGTGAAGTCGACGATCCATGCGTCGTCGGCCGCGAGCTCTCGCACACGCTCCGCGATCCCGAGCACCACCGGCACCGTGCGCAGGGCCTTGCCGAGCCCGCCCGCGCCGGTCGTCTCCTGGCCGATGCAGCCGCACGCGAGCGGAATCGTCTCGTCGGAGAGGCGCGCCGCCTGCCCGCCCACGCGGAGCTGGATCAGCACGAAGCCGGCGCCGTCGAGCGCGCGCTCGAGGTCGTCGGTGACGGACAGCTCACCGTCGTAGCCGGCCGCGGCAAGCATCCGCCCGGCAAGGCCCCCGACGATCTCTCGGCGCTCGGGATCGATGTCGTGCAGGACGAGCTCCTTGAGGTCGAGCCGCTCGCGCTCTCCGGCGAGGCCGGCGACGAGCTCCGGTGTGTAGGTCGAGCCGCCGCCGACGACGGCCAGCTTCACTGGGGAAAAGGGTTCGTGGGCATCTAGTTAGGAACCCAGACGAGACGACTGTTACATGTCGACAATCTGGTGTCAAGCATAGGAAGTCCGGCCTGTGTGCGTTAATGTCCTTCACGAGATGAGCGCCACCAGCCGAGCGACGCCCCCGCTGCTGCGTGACCTGAACGAGCGGACCGTGCTGGAGACGATCCGCGCCGGCTCGCCGATCTCGCGAGCCGAGATCTCGCGCCGTTCCGGGATTTCCAAGCCGACGGTCTCGCTGGCGCTCCAGTCCCTGCTCCAGGCCGAGCTGGTGCGGGAGACGGCCGAGCGGCCGGACGGCCCCGGCTACGGCGCCGTCTACTTCGAGCCAGTCGCCGAGGCGGCAGTCGTGCTCGGGCTCGATCTCGGCGCCCGCTTCGTCCGCGGGTCCGTTTGCGACCTGGCCGGCAGCGTGCGCGCCCGACAGGACGTCGAGCTGACGGTGGCAGAGGTCGCGGGCGCGGTCGAGGCGATCGAGCGCCTGCGCACGTCACTGCTCGACGCCTCCGGCCTCGACCCGGAGCGCGTCGACGGGGTCGTCGTCGGCGTCCCGGGCGTGGTCGAGACCGGCACGGGGGTCCTCAGGCTCGCCGAGAACGTGTCCGGCCTCGAGGGGCGGGCGTTCGCCGACGAGCTGCGCAGCGCCCTCGGGTTCCCGGTGACCCTCGAGAACGACATCAACCTGGCCGCGCTCGGCGAGCAGTGGCAGGGCGTGGCGCGCGGGGTCGACGACTTCGTCTTCCTCTCGGTCGGCACCGGCATGGGCGCCGGGCTCGTCCTCGGCGGCGAGCTCCACCGCGGGCGGAACGGCGCGGCCGGCGAGATCGACTTCGTCTTCACCGGCCTGGACGAGAACGTCGATCCGTCCGGGCCGCAGGTGCTCGAGCTCGCGGCCGGGTTCGCCGGCGCCCGCGCCGACGCGCGCGCCGTCTTCGGGTCCGCCCGCGAAGGCGACGAGCGCGCCCGGGCGGTCGTGGCGGAGGTCGCGCGGCGGATCGCCCTGCACGTGGCGACGATCGCTTCCGTCGCCGACGTCGAGCTGGTCGTCCTCGGCGGCGGCATCGGCGCGAACGGCGACCTGCTGCTCGATCCCGTCGGCGGCCTGCTCGCCGACTGGCTGCCGTTCCCGCCTCGCGTCGAGGTCTCGACCCTGGGCGAGGCGGCCGTCCTGACCGGCGCGCTCGCCATCGGCCTGCAGGCGGCGCTCGAGAACGTCTTTGCCAGGCGGGGGCCGCTCGCCGCCTCGCGCTAGAGCTCGCGCGCGAGCTCGGCGGCGACCCGGCTGGCGTCGCGCTCGTCCGGGCGCCGTCCGCGCCGCCGACCCGGGGAGCGCGGGCGGAGCGGCGCGTCCTCGAGCCGCGGCGCCGGGTGTCCGCTCTCGACGCGCAGCCGCTCGATCAGCTCCGAGGCGGCCTCACGCGTCTCCGGGAACTCCTCGCCGGCCCGCTCGCAGAGCGCGACTGCTAGCGCGTAGACCTGCCGCACGGTTGGCTTGCCGGCCTTCACGGAGTTATTGCAGCACAGAACGGCGCGCGAGTGTGTGCCGCGTCTGCGCCGAACCTGTGCCGGTTGAAGATGGGCGGGACCCGTCCCTAGCCCCCACCCACCCCGGGGGATTTTCAGGCTAGCGACACCCGCGTGACGGAGGTGTCACGCGGGTGTCGCGAAAGCGTGACTCTTTGTCCCCCGGCTGGAGCTAGCCGGCGCCCATCTCGGCCATCGCGGCCTTGCTGCGCTCGGCGATCTCCTCGTCCGAGAGATCCTCCTTGTGCGTCGCGATCGACCAGAGGTGCCCGAACGGATCTGCAAGCGAGCCGAAGCGGTCGCCCCAGAACATGTCCTGCAGCGGCATCTCGACAGTGGCCCCCGCGCGCGTCGCCTGGTCGAACGTCGCGTCGCAGTCGTCGACGTACATGAAGATCGACGCCGTGGGCCCGCCGCGCTCGGAAGGCGGCCGCACCTTCGATCCCTCCATCGGATCCGACAGCATCAGCTTCGAGTCGCCGAGCTGCAGCTCGGCGTGCGCGATCTTCCCGTCCTCCCCGGGCATCCGCAGCACCTCCTCGGCGTCGAACGCCTCTTTGTAGAAGTCGATCGCCTTCGCGGCGTCCTCGACGGCGAGATACGGCGTCAGGCTGTGGTAGCCCTCCGGAATCGGATTGACGGCCATTTGCTCTCCTTCCGGTCGTGAGAACCCGAGCCCGATTCTAGACGCGGGTCGACCCCGGCCCTCGGGCTAGGACGTCAGCTTGCGGAGCATCCCCTCTACCCGCTCGAGACGCTCGTCGAGGCTGTCGAGCCGGGCCCCGATCCGGTCCTCCTCCTTGTCCTCTTCGACAGCGTCCGCCGCGTCGCGCTCCGCTTCTGCCCGGGCGACGAAGACCGACGTCACCGCCGCAATCGTGACCGTCAGGAAGGCGATGCCCTCGAGCATCACGAGCGTGGCGACGATCCGCCCGGACCAGCGCGCCGGCGTGACGTCCCCGTAGCCGACGGTTGTGACGGTCTGCAGCGCCCACCACATGCCGACCCAGATGTTCGAGTACTCCTTGTGGTCGAGCAACCGCATCGCGATGCCGCCGACGACGACCACCACTGCGGTTGCCGTGATGATCACGCCGGCTGCCGTTTGCACGGAGGGCGGTTTGCGCAGGAAGCTCGTCATCCTGCGCTCGATCGGGTTCGGCCGGCCTACGCGGGGCATGTCACGCCGCCACGGCCTGATTGGCTCTGGCTTGCCGGAGGTCTCGCCGGTGTGCCAGCGCCGGCGCGAGAGCGGCCGCCAGGATCAAGAGGCTCGCGTAGATCAGGATCCAGAAGAAGAGCGCCATGACGATGCCGAGGCTGCCGTAGTACATGGAGTACCAGACCAGCCAGTGCCGGAAGAGGAGCGCCGAGAGCAGCCGCAGCCCCACGAGGCCGAGGAGCGTGAAGACCGCTCCCGGAACGACGTCGCGGTGGGTGACGCGCCGGTGTAGGAGCAGGCGCGGCACCCAGACGAAGTAGGAGAAGAGCACGAGGAGCCAGGCGGGCAAGAGGACCCACCCGATCCAGCCGGGCTGCCCGTGCAGAGCTCTCGTCTGGAGGATGTAGACGAGCAGGAATCCGAGGAGAACCACGAGGGTCAGGAGGTAGCGGGCCTGGTCGAAGAACTGCGGCTTGCCGAGGTCGATCCGCCAGGAACGGGCGTGGGCGACCTGCAGCACCCGGCCGAAGCCCAGGCCGAAGAACAGGACGTTGAAGACCGCGATCAAGGTCGCGACGAACTGGTGCCCGCCCGCTCCGGTGAGGACGGAGTCGAGCATGGTCTTCACGCTGCCTGTGAGGTCGAGGCGACCTGAGAGCCGATCGGCCAACTTGGCCGGATCGTTGTAGACATAGCCCATCATCACGACCGCCGCCGGGATCACCGTGACGAAAAGGTAGGCGGTCAGAAGGACGGCGAAGAGGCCGCCATCCGATTCCCGGAAGCGCCGGTACCAGCCGATCGTCGCTCCCCGCCGCGTGGCCGGATCCTGGCGGTCGGCCCACTCCTGGCCCCGAACAGCGACCGCGTTTCCCTTGGCATAGGCGCCCATTCCGACGCGCTTGGCCCTTGCCGGGATCACCCGCCGAGAATACGGCGGTTCGAGCCGGCCGCCGTCGTCCGGTTGGGGTGACCTCCAGGCGCCCAGCCCCTGCAATCACTGAGACGGGTGCGTCGAGCCGAGCAGGAGACGCCGACTCCCCTTGGGCACCCAACCAAGGAGCAAACATGCATCGCAAGCCGCTGGCCGCCCTCGCGGTCTCGGTAACAGCCCTGGCTCTCGCGGGCTTCGCGCTCGCGCACGACTGGAGCCCGGTTTCCGTCCAGCCCGTCTCGGCGGCGTTCACCGCGACCGTCACGCACATGAAGTCGAGGACGTGCACCGGTGCTGACGGCACCTACACGCTGACGAAGGGCATGTACACCGGCACGGCGACCAGCGCCGATCCGCGTGTCAACGGGCCGCTCAAGCTGAGCGCCCAGACCCTGTACAACCCGGCCACGAACCTCGGCACCGTCGACGGCACGTTCTCGGTCAAGACGGCGCACGGTCACACCCGGGGCGCGTTCAGCGCGGTCGACACGAGCGGCTCGCTCTCGGGCTTCGCCCGCGGCGAGGCCAGAGGCGCCCGCGCGCACCTGGTTGCGAACTTCTCCGGGAACCTCGACCCGGCCGGCAGCTTCGACGCCCAGCTGGGCTCGGGGTCGTCGGACGACACCGCCGTCTTCGTCTCCGGCCGCTGTGGAAAGCACGTCGGGCCGAGCGGGCCCAGTGGGCCGAGCGGTCCGAGTGGCGCCAGTGGGCCCAGCGGCCCGACCGGTGTCCAGGGCCAACAACACAAGCATCACAAGCACCACGGCCACGGCCACAAGCACGGCCACAAGCACGGCCAGGGGCACAAGCACTAGCTCTCAGCCGTGACGGTTCCGCGAAGGGCGCCCGACGAGGCGCCCTTCGCGTAGCTCCGCCGCGTACAGGTCGTAGGGAAGCCGCTCGAGCTCGCGCTGCCGCGGGTCGCGAGTGGTGAAGAACCTCGGCAGCGCCCGCTCGGCGAGCCAGGCCAGGCGCGGCTCGGCCGCGAGCACCTCGTCGACGGCACGGCGATCGCCGCCGAGCGCCGCGAACTCGACCCGCTCGCGATACGGCTCGAGCACGCGCACGGCGGTCTCCGCGGCCGCCTCGACGAGCTCGCGCGCCTGCTGCTCCCGCCGCCGCCGGAAACGGTTCGCCGACGAGCCTCCCTTCTTGTGCCGGCCCTTGACGAACCGCATCCCGACCTTGGACGCGACGAGCCGCTCGCCCTCGAAGACGCCGACCGCATAGCCTCCGAGCCGCACCAGCAGCGCCGCGACGACGTGATCGGCGTCCAGGGCCTCCAGCAACGGCCCGAGCTCGACCCGGTCGTACTCGCCCTCGTGCGCGAGCCCGAACGGCGGCCGCACCACGAGCGTCTCCTCTCCGCTCACGATCCGCACCGCGCCACCCGCGTAGACGGTCCGCCCCTCCGGGAGGCGGGCGAGCCGCTTGCGCACGTTGTCGCGTCCAACGAACCGTTGCACCGCGCCAGACTAGGCTCCTGCGCATGACCTCGGCGGCCGAGCAACGCCGCGGCCGCCTATACGTGGTGCTCGCCGCCATCGTCTGGTCGACCGCGGGCCTGCTGCAGCGGGAGCTGACCCCGAACGTCGGCGTGGGCACGCAGGTCGCCGGTCGAGCCGTCTTCGCGGTGGCCGGCCTGTTCGCCTACGTCGCGATCGCCGAGCGCGGCCATGTCGTGTCGGCCTTCCGCGCGATCGGCCGCGGCGGGATCGCGGTCGCGGTGTTGCTGGCGGCCTCTTCGGGCTCGTTCATCGTCGCCCTCAACTACGCGTCGGTCGCGAACGTGCTCTTCTTCGTGGCGCTCGGGCCCTTGCTGGCAGCGGGCATGTCCATGCTCGTGGGCGAGCACGTTTCGAGCCGGACGTGGCTCGCGATGGCGATCGCACTGGTTGGCGTCGCGCTGATGGTCGGCGGGCCCGGCCGCCCCAGCGCGCTCGGCACCACACTCGGGCTCGTCTGCACGGTCTCGTTCGCGGGCGCCATCGTGATCACCCGCGTCCTGCGCGAGCTCTCGATGGCGCCGGCAACCTGCCTCTCGCAGGTGATCGTGCTCGTCGTGGCCGCGCCGTTCGCGCACCCGAGCGAGCTCGATGGCAAGGACGTCGTGCTGCTCGCCGGGCTCGGCATCGGCCAGATCGGCCTCGGCCTGATCTTCTTCACCCTTGGCGCCCGCCTGATCCCGGCCGCCGAGGTCGCGCTGATCACGCTGCTCGAGATCGTCCTCGGCCCGCTGTGGGTCTGGATCTCCGTTTCCGAGAAGCCGAGTGCAGCGACCCTCGCCGGCGGCGCGATCGTCCTCGGCGCGGTCGTCTTCCAGGCGGTGTCGAGCCCGCGCCTCGAGCCGGCCACGCCGCCTCCGTAGACTGAGTTCATCAAGCTTCTCTCGGCCACGGAAGCCGCACGCCGATTCTCGGAATTGCTTGACGCGGTCGAAAGCCGCGGCGAGACGTTCGTCGTCGTTCGCAACGGGCGGCCGATGGCGCGAGTAGGCCCCGCCCCAGCCGCCCAGGGAGCCGCGGTCAAGTCAGCCCTTCGCTCACACCGGCGAGATCCCGAGTGGGCCGGCGAGCTCACAAGTCTCCGAGGTGCGCTCCGGATCGAGAAGCGGCACCGGAGCGGCTGATCCTCGACACGGCGATCCTCATCGCAGCCGACCGCCGGACGCTGAACCACGCAGCCGGTTTCGACGACCTCCCAGGCGTCTCGGTGCGAGCAACCCGAAGGTAGAAGCTTCGGCTGGGCGGGCCTCCCTGTCGGCTCGCGTCGAGGGTTAGGCCGAGAAGTCGCTGCCGCGCTTCTTGGCGCGCTTCTGGCTGCGCTTCTCCTTCAGCGTCTTCTGCGCGGCCTTCTTCTGAAGCCTCTTGGGCTTCTCTTGACCTTTCATGCCCGCAGCCTACGGCTCGTGTCTGACAGGCAAAGGAAAGGGCGGCCCGTCGGCCGCCCTTCGAGTGCGCGTCCGAACGTCTCTGCGGCCCAGGCGTCCGGTTCGCGCAGACGCATCGTCGGCGGACCGCGCACCCGCGTCCTCCCCCGGCCGGGGGTTATCTCAAGACAACGAAAAGCGGGACCGCCGCCCGGTCCCGCTTCAGTCTCCCGTGAGAGAGAGCCGCAGTAAATTCGTCAGGCCCCGCCGCACAGGGCCCTTCGTTTTCGGAAGCGCCCCCGCCGCATCGGGGCGCGCTCTTGGTTGCAGATGGAGTATCGACCAGGGTGGGTCACTTGATCCATCACCCTTCTACGGTTGACTGCACTGCTTCACTCGGGTTCCCGCCTGTCTCGGGCCAGCTCCGGCGGCGGCCAGGGCTTGAAGCCCATCTTCAGGAGGTCGCCCTGAGCTCGCGCCGCGAGATCGCCCGCCAGATGCCAGACGATCGCCTGCACCATCAGGCTGCGTCCGCCGCGCTCGTCCACGTCGGCGAGCCCGGCCTCGGCATCGGCGATGCCCTCGTCGCGGGCGCGCCGGAGCGCGAGCAGGGCCGGCTGCTCGAGCCCCTCAGCCCAGATGTCGAACGACATCTGTCGCGCACCGCTGCGCGCCTCGCGCAGCTTCCCCGCTCCGAGCGGGAGCGACACGAAGCTCAGGCACGCGAGGCAGATCGGCGTGTCGTCGAGATCGAGGTCGAGCCGGGCCGCCAGCAAGGTCGCGGCGTTGAACGTGATCCGGGCCATGTCCAAGAGCGAAGCCGAAAACCCGTGACCCGTGTGAAACGCCTCTGTGACGAAACCGTGCCAACTCGTCAGAAGGTGTTACACCTCGGTGCTACACTAAGCCCGTGCCCACGAGACACCGACGTATCCCTGTGACGAGCGACCCGGAGCTCGCAGCCGCCCTGGCGCGCGTCAGGCCCCACTTCGCCGGCGCGCCGGCGGCGAAGATCGTCCGCGACCTCGCCCTCAAGGGAGCCGAGAGCCTCGAGCGCGAGCAAGCGGAGCGCGACGACGCGATCGAGCGCCTGGTCGAGCTCGCCTCGGGGAAGAGCGACCTGATCGACTGGGACGCCCTCGCGACGATCGAGCAGACGGCCTGGGATGGCTGACCCGCCCTACGGCGGCGACGTCCTGATCGCAGACAAGTCCGCCTGGGCGCACGCGCGGCACCCAAAGGTCAGCCGGCGCTTCGCAGCCGCACTCCGAAACGGCCAGATCGCGACCTCGCCGGTCGTCAAGCTCGAGCTCCTCCACTCTGCCCGCGACGGCGAGTCGTTCGACCGCCTGGCCGCCGACCTGGCGCAACTTCGGGACGTCCCGCTCACGCGCTCGGTCACGAACGCCGCCGAGCGCGCCCTGCGAACGCTCGCGCACAAGCGCCCCGCGCAGCACCGAAGCGCGTCGCTGCCGGACCTGCTGATCGCTGCTGCGGCAGCAGATGCCGCGGTCGGCGTCCTCCACTACGACGAGGACTTCGACCAACTCGCGACGGTGCTCGATTTCGAGAGCCGCTGGATCGCGCCCCGCGACTCGCTCTAGCTCTCCGCAACCTCGACGAGCTGTCTGGCCGCAGGCTCATCAAGCAAAGAATGGACGTCAGGCGCGGAAAGGGAAGCGCTTCTACGCGGCGAGCTCGAGGAAACGGGCGAAGCGGGCGTCGAGCCGGTTCCGATCCGGATGGTCGGCTGCGCGCCGAGGTACGAGAAGCAGCGTTTCATGGAAGCCCTTCAGGAGATCGAGCATCGGGCCGTCTTCGTCCTCGCGGAGGCGGCGGGAGACGTGGACGACGTAGTCCGGTGAGACGCCGACGAGGTTCTGGTCGAACGCTCGGTGGTGGATCGCGCACAGGCTCAGGCCGTTGCTCACTGCGGGCTCGCCGCCTTCGACGTCGCCGAGGATGTGGGCGGCATCCAGCAGGCGCAGCTCCTTCAGGCGGCAGATCGCGCACTGGCTCGCGTACGCGGGGACGACGCGGCCGCGGAAGCGCGCCTGGTGGAGGCGGACTCGCGTCTGCCGCACGGCGTAGCGGCGCTCGAGCGGATCCTCGAGCGGCACGGGCGCGGGCTCGTCGACCGGGCCGCGCAGGGCGCCGGGCGTGACGGTCACCATCCGGCGTGTGGGATCGTCCGCGCTCACGTAGACGGGGAACACCGGCTTGTACCAGCCAGGCCTTGTCCCGATGTAGTAGACGAGCGGCACCCGCAGCTCGTGTGCGGCGCGGAGGGCGCGGTTGTCCGGCTGGTCGATCGCGCCGGCACGGTAGGCGTAGAGGAAGCCGTCGGCGAGGATCTCGTCGTCGTAGGGCGACTTCGAAGAGGTCTGGATCGCCAGCGCTGCCGGGCCGGTCTGGACGCGGGCGCGGTAGATGCCCTTCTGGTAGTTGAGGAACGGGACTCGCGAGCCGCGGAACGGGAAGCCGCGGGCCAGGCCGCCGGCGTACGGGACGTCCTCTCCGAACTCGGCGACGAGCACGGACAGGTGCGCCATGCACGCGGCGCGGACGTCCTCGTCTCCCACGAGCCGATTCTAAGTTGAGCTCGCACGCCCGAGTACGATCGCGCGATGCGCGTGCGGCCGGCTCGGGTGTATCGGCTTCCGGAGCAGTACTTCGGGGCTTTGCTCGGGCGGGTCTCCGCTGCTGCAGCGGACGGAGGTGCGCCGCTTGTCGATCTTGGGCGGGGAAATCCGGAGACCGGCCCTCCTCCCCACGTCGTCGAGGCGCTGACTCGGGCAGCCGGACGGGCCGACGTGCACGGGTACTCGCCGTTCCGGGGGTTGCGGGAGCTGCGGGCGGCGCTTGCCGAGCGGTACCGCAGCGCCTACGGGGTCGAGCTCGAGCCGGACTTCGAGATCGCCGTCGTTCCCGGGACCAAGACCGCGATCGTCGAGCTCTCCCTTGTGCTCGCTGACGAGGGGCAGGTCGTCGTGCTCCCGGATCCGTACTACCCGGACTACCCGTCCGGGCCGGCGCTCGCCGATGCGCGGATCGGGTACGTGCCGCTCGACCCCGCCAACGGCTGGGCGCCGGACTTCGGCAGCGCGCCGAGCGACGACGTCGCTGCCGTCTACCTGAACTACCCCTCGAACCCCTGCGCGGTCGCCGTCCCCGACGGTGCGTTCGAGGACGCGATTGCCTACGCCCGGCGGACCGGAGCGGCCGTCGTGCACGACTTCGCCTACGGCGACCTCGTCTTCGACGGGCGCGCGCCTTGCAGCTTCCTCGCGACGACGGGCGCGAAGGAGGTCGGCGTCGAGATGTTCTCGATGTCCAAGTC
>DASPRN010000074.1:0-12352 GCA_035624425.1 Gaiellaceae bacterium | reverse complement strand
CGGCGGCCGCATTCATGCGCGGGTGAGCCCGGCCGGCGCGGCCTCGCAGCTGACGCTCCAGTGCCGTGCGAAGGGTCGCTGGCGGGAGATCACCTCCCGCGCGACGAGCGCGAACGGGAGCGTCTCGTTCCCGGCGCACGGCGGCACCCTCCGGGTCAGCGCCCTGCGGCGCCACCTCGCGGCCGGCTACGCGCCGCAGAGCAGCCGTGCGATCTCGCGCGGCGGCGGCTGCTAGAGCAGGGAGCGGCCGCGCATCGACGGTAGCGGCTCGAGGCCGAGCAGCTCGAGCACCGTCGGCGCCACGTCCAGCAGGTCCATCGTCTCGGCGACCCCAGGCTCGATTCCGGGCCCGGCCATGATCAGGAGGCCGTCCTGGGCGTGGTTGGCGTCGTCCGGGCCGGTGTCGTTCTCGTAGGTGTAGACGCCGTCGCCACCGCCGACGGTTCCAACTGCGCGCCAGGCGAGGTCGCCGAAGAAGACGAGCAGGTCGGGCGCGACGCCGTTGACCTCCTCGTAGAGGTCCTCCGGCCGGTAGACGCGGGTTCCGAGCGGCTCTCCATCGGGGCCGGGGAGCGCCTCCAGGCGCTCCGAGAGCTCCTCCAGGACGCCGTCGAGCTCACCGGGCGGAACCGTCCCCTGCGGCTCACGGCCCTGCACGTTGAGGAACACGCGGCCGTAGTAGCCCCCCTCGCCCCAGGCGGTCGTGCCGCTCCAGTCGACGCCAGCGTCGCGGAGGGACGAGACCCCGTTGGGCTCGCCCAGCGTGCGCAGGAAGCCTTCGCGGCGGAGCCACTCGTTCAGGCGGATCCCGCCCTCCATCCGGCGCGCGCCGTGGTCCGAGACGACGAGGACGGTGGTCTCGTCGCCGGCGCGCTCGAGCAGCCGCGCGATCAGCCCGTCGAGATGCCGCAGGTAGTCGAGGATCGCGTTGCCATAGCGGCCCGACGGGTCATGCCGCCGATGATCGGGGTCGAGGTCCTTCCAGAAGCCGTGGTGCATCCGGTCGAGGCCGATCTCGACCATCGCGAACAGCTCCCAGGGGCGCGTGTCGAGCAGGTGCTCGGCGAGCCGGAAGCGCCGGTCAGTCATCTCGTAAACCTGCCGGAGGAGGTCGTCCTTGTCCTCGGTGCGGAAGTCGTCGCAGTCGAAGAGGTACTCGCCGACGACCTGCTCGATCTCGTGCGCGAGCTGGGGCGGGTAGGTGTAGCGGCTCTCGAGCGAAGGTGTCAGGAAGCAGCTCACGAGCACGCCGTTCAGCGGCCGCGGCGGGTAGGTCCCCGGGACGCCGAGCACGATCGAGGGCTTGCCGTAGCGCGTCGCGAGGTCCCAGAGCCGTGGCGCGTGGACGGCCGAGCCGTCGGCGACGTAGAGCCCGTCGTAGGAGTGGTCGGCCCGGTTGCGGAAGCCGTAGATGCCGAGGTCGCCCGGGGTGCGGCTGGCCATCATGCACGACCAGGCGGGCACGGTGATCGGCGGCACCACCGAGCGCAGCCGGCCGGAGCGGCCGCGCTCCATCAGGCCGCCCAGCGTGGGAAGCTCCGCCCGCCAGCGCTCCAACACGAGCGACGGCTCGGCGCAGTCGAGCCCGATCAGCATCACCTTCGCCCCCACCCCGCACGGAGTGTAATCCGATTTCCGGCGAAGGCGACGACTCGGCGGCGCCGACCATGGAGGCCGTGCGAGCTTTGCTCGTGCGGCCGTCCAACTCCGCGTCTGGAAGGCAGGGAGCCTGCGAATTCCCTGTGCACGGCCTCAAATCAGGAGAGCTGGCCTACACTGATATCGATGCCTATCCCGGAGCTGACGGTGATCGGGCTCGATGCGGCGACGTTCGACGTGATCGACCCTCTGGTGCAGGCGGGCGACCTGCCGAATCTGGCGCGCCTGCTCGAAAGAGGCGCCCGCGGGTCGCTGCGCTCCACCACGCATCCGCTGACGCCGCTGGCGTGGACGACGATGGTCACGGGCGTCAACGCCGGCCGGCACGGGATCTGGGACTTCACCGAGCGCGACGAGAGCGGCTACGGGATGCGAATCGTCAACGGCAGCCGCGCACGGGCGCCGGCGGTCTGGTCGCGCCTCTCGGCCGCGGGCAGGCGGGTCGGGATCGTCAACGTCCCGTTTACCTGGCCGGCGCGCGAGGTGAACGGCTTCGCGATCGCCGGCATGGACGCCGCCGCGCGCGAGGACGGGATGACGTCGCCGCGCGACCTGATCGCCGAGCTGCAGCGCCACTTCGGCCGGCTCCTGCTCGACCACTCGTTCCCGCTCGACAGCCGCGGGCGGCTCGATCTGGAGCTCGTCCGCAAGACCTGCGCGCAGAAGGTCGAGATCGTCGACTGGCTCGTCTCGCGCTTCGCGCCCGAGCTGCTCTTCGTCGTGTTCATGGCCGCCGACCACATCCACCACCTGGCGTGGCCCGAGTGGGAGAAACGCGGGCGCGACAGCACCGTCGCCGAGGTCTACCGGATGCTCGACTCGGCGCTCGGGACGATGCTCGGGCGCCTCGGAGACGATCCCAGCGTGCTCGTCGTCTCCGACCACGGCGGCGGCTCGCTCGAGGGCGTCGTCAACCTCAATGCCTGGCTGGCGCAAGAGGGCTACCTGCACTACGCCGACGGGAACGGAGTCACGGGCCGTGGGCTCGGGCGGCGCGTCTACGAGCTGCGCCGCAAGCTGCCGGGGGAGTGGCGCTACTCGCTCAAGCAGCGGCTTCCGCGCCTGCGGGAGCGCGCCTACCGGCTTCAGGCCGCGAGCGTGGTCGACTGGCACCGGACGGAGGCGTTCTCGTACGGGGTCTTCGGCAACGTCGTCCTCAACGTCGCGGGCCGGGAGCAGTTCGGGATCGTCAAGCCGGGAGCCGAGTACGAGCGTCTGCGGGAGGAGATCCGCGGGCGGCTGCTCGACCTGCGCTGGCTCGACGGCGAGAAGATCGTCGCGGCCGTGCACCGGCGAGAGGACCTCTACGTGGGCCCCCAGCTGGAGCGGATCCCCGACCTGATCGTCGAGTTCCGCGACTACGCGTGGCTCGGCAAGGGCAACCTCTCGCAGCGGACGCCGACGATCGAGGACGCGGTCACGATTCGCGCGCACCCGACCCAGGCGTACGTCGGCAGCCACCGCCCGGATGGCATCTTCATACTCTCGGGGCCGGCCGCCCGCGCGGGCGCCGAGCTGCACGGTGGGATCGCCGACATCGCCCCGACGATCCTCTACCTGCTCGGGGAACCGATCCCCGCGGAGCTGGAGGGACGCTTGCTGGCCGAGGCGATCGATCCCGCGCTGCTCGACGAGCGGCTACCGGAGTTCGCCGACACCGAGACGGTCGCAGCCCTGGTGGCTGCGAGCCCGGAGCTCGAGAGCCCGCCCGAGGTCGAGGAGCGGCTCCGCAGCCTCGGCTACGTCGAGTAGAGACGCTCCAGGTACGCGCGGAGATCGGCCGCGAGGCTGCTCTCCGAGGCCGTGCGCTCGGGGAGCGGCGGCGGGTCGGCGAGCGCTGCGGGTAGGCCGCGTGGGTCCTCGACGAGCGTGACGAGGCCCGCCTCCGCGAGCCGCCGCGCGAACGGAACCTGATGGTCGTCCACCGCCTCGCCGAAGCGGTGGAGCCGCGGTACCACGAGCGGTCGCTTGCCTTCGGCCACCGCCGTCATCACCGAGCCGACGCCTGCGTGCGAGACGACGGCGCGGGCCCGGCGCACGTACTCGACGAGCTGCGGGTACTCCAGGTAGTCGAACCAGCCGGCGCCCGCTGGACGGTGGCTCGATACCCCGCCCTGGACGACGAGCTCCTCATCGAGCCCGTCGAGCCCGGCCAGCAGCCGGTCGAAGGGGTACGCCTGCGTCCCGAGGGTGACGAAGATCACGTGTGCCTAGTCGAAGACCGTGCCGCAGTAGTGCGCAGTCGGCAGGGCGTGCTGCAGCTCGGGCCACTGGACGTACGTCCGTGAGACCGCGGGCGCGACCAGCCGGTAGCTGAGCGACGGCCGGTCGATCCGGGAGAGGGTCTCGACGTAGACGACCGTCGCGCCGAGCAGGCGCGCGCTCCACACGAACGGCACGGCGACTCCCGCTCCGGTTGTGACGACGGCGAACGGCCGCACGCGTGGGACGACGCGGAGCGCGAGCACGATGTTCCGGAGCAGGTTCGGCACGTTCCGGTTGGTCGGCTGGTGCGCGTGGACGACCTCCTCGCCGGCGAGCAAGGCACGCGAGTCGCCCGCGTCGAAGGTCACCCAGACCCGGTCGAAGCCCTCCCAGGCCTCGCGCAGGGCCAGCAGCTGCAGCAGGTGCCCGCCGCTTGAGCAGACGAGCAGCAACCGCCTGTTTTTCAGTAAGCCCCGCTCTTCTGCAGGACGCGCGGGATCGTCCGCGCCAGGAGCTTCACGTCGCCCCAGAGCGACCAGTTCGTGACGTAGAGGTAGTCGAGCGTGATCATCTCGCGGAACGGGATGTCGCTCCGCCCCAGCACCTGCCAGAGGCCGGTCACGCCCGGAGTCAGCCGCAGGCGCTGGCGGCCGGCGCCGACGACGTTCTCGTCCTCGGCCAGGATCAGCGGGCGCGGCCCGACGAGGCTCATCTCGCCGCGGAGCACGTTCCAGAGCTGCGGCAGCTCGTCGATCGACCAGCGCCGCAGAAAGCGGCCGAACGGCGTGATCCGCGGGTCGTCCGGGATCTTGAACATCCGCGGGCCGTTCTCGGTGTGCTTGTTCAGGTGCGCCAGTTCGGCCTTCCGCTCCTCGGCATCCGCGTACATCGTCCGGAACTTGAAGATCGTGAAGCGCCGGTCCTCGGCCCCCATCCGCTCCTGGCGGAAGAGCACAGGGCCCGGCGATTCGAGCTTGATCCGCAGCGCCGCGTAGACGAGCAGCGGCGCCAGCAGCACGAGCAGCGCCGCCGAGACGAACACGTCGAGACAGCGCTTGAGCAGCCACGACGAGCGCGACAGGCGCGGCGCGCGCAGCCCGACGAGCGGGAGGCCCTCGACGTCGTGCACCTGCATCCGCGAGCCGATCACCTCGTACAGGCGCGGGACGATGTCCACCTGGACGCCCAGCTCCATGCAGCGCTGGAAGAGGTCGATCTGCTCCTGCGCCGGCAGCCGCGAGAAGGCGAAGATCACGCGCTCGACCCGGTAGCCGCGCAGCACCGCCTCGATCCGCGAGGTCGCGCCCAGCTGCGGCGGCCCCTCCTCGAGGCTGCGCAGCGGGTCGTGCAGCGGGTCGTCGTCGAGGAACCCGATCACCTCGAGACCGTACTCCGGCCGGCGGCCGAGCCTGCGAGCGATCTCCGAGCCGACGCGGCCGGCGCCGACGATCAGCGTGCGCTCGCGCGGCACGAACCGGCGCCGCACGACCGACCTCGCGCCTGCGCGGGCGGTCAGCATCAGGGTGATCGCCGCAAGCCAGAACGCGGTCGTCAGCCCGAGCTGCGGATGGCCGATGCCGGTGCCGTTCAGCGCCAGAACGCCGAGCCAGGTGGTCAGGGTCGCGAGCAGGATCACGCCGGGAACGTCGTCGGCCGTGGGCCGGACGGCCTGAATCTCGTCGTTCGCGTAGAGCCCGTAGCCCTGCGCGAACAGGACCCACGCGCAGAAGACGGCGGCGCCGAAGGCCCAGATCGCCGGGTCTCCGAGCGCGAGGCTCGCTCCGAGCAGGTCGAGCGCGACGACGGCGCAGGCCAGCGCGACGAGGTCGGCGACGAGCAGCGCGCGCCGCAGCAGCCAGCCTCGGCGGCGCAGCCGATGGCTCTCGAAGGCGGGCGCGACCGGCAACGGAAGCGCCCTCGGCTCCGGCTCCTCGCGCACGGGAAGGGGCGCCGGCTCGGCCAGCTCCCCGCCCCAGGTCAGCTGCGAGCCGTGCAGCCATGCCGCCGCGAATCCTCCAAGTAGAACCGACCAGAGGATTTCGACTCCACCCCAGCCCCGAATCGCCCTCACGTAACCCTCTCTATCTCTCATCCGGAGCCGAAAGTCAAGCGGCTGACGGCCCCGGGACCCCGCCCTCTATGAATTTGAGGTATAGCGACCTATAGTTCCGTGGGCTACCTTTTTGCGGACTGGGTGGGGGCACCTTTCAACTGATGGGACGGCGGAGAGACATCAACGGGGCCGGGCGGCTATGAACCCGAACATGCGAGCACTCGCACGGTTCTGGTGGCTCATCGTGGCCGGTCTGATCGTGGGCGGAGCCGCGGCTGTCCTGGCCTACAGTGCGCAGCACGGCAAGCGCCACGTCGCGACGGCGCAGCTGCTCGTCAACAGCCCGAGCGCGCCCTATCTGCGCGGCTCGGAGACAACGCTCACCGGCCGGTCAGCGAAGCTGCGGCCGACCCGCACGACGAGCACGGGAGGCGCCGTGCCCCCCGACACGCAGACGCTCGTCAACGCAGCGAACCTCTATCCGTTCCTGATCCAGTCCGACCAGATCGCGCGCTACCGCGAGTCGCTCTACGGGACGACTCCGGGGACGCTGACAGCGGTTGCGCACAACGCGTCCACCAACACCTACGGCGTCTACCACCCGTCGCCGCTGCCGATCATCGACGTGGCGGCCAGGGCGAAGCTGGCGAGCGACGCCTCCGCGCTGGTGCAGAACACGATTCAGGCGTTCTCGAAGTGGATCGGCGTCGAGCAGAAGACGAAGCGGATTCCGTCGTCCGAGCGCCTGCAGGTGCAGGAGCTGACGGCGCCGGTCGTGACCAGCACCGGAGGCCCCAAGCCGGGCCTGCCGATCTTCATCGGAGCGCTCGTCTTCCTCGCCTTCTGCGGGCTCGCGCTCGTCCTCGGACGGAGCGCCGGCGGATCGGCGGCTCCCGCAGCCGCACCGCAGCGGTCGCACGGAACCTCGGCCACGCCCAACCTCGACTCTTAGCGTGAGCGAGTCAGCGGTCGGGCTGGACCGGCCGTCGCTGGAGCAAAGCGCCGGCGAGCGGGTCGAGAGCGTCCTCTCCTGGGGCGGCGCGATCTCGCTGCTTGTGCTCGTCGTCTGGCTCGTCCCGATCAAGACCTACCGGCTGCCCGTGAGCCTGCCGTTCTCGCTCGAGGTCTACCGGCTGCTGATCATCGTCCTGATCGGCGCCTGGATCGTCGGGATCATCACCGGCACGCGCGGGATCTCGGCCGCGGGGCTCGCGAAGCCCGTGATCCTGCTCGCTGCGGTCGCAACGCTCTCGGTGCTCGCGAACGCGACCTCGCTCTCGCACGAGGGGCAGCAGACGCAGGCGATCAAGTCGCTGACCTACTTCCTCAGCTTCCTCGTCGCCTACCTGCTCGTCTGCTCGACGCTGGACAGCCTGCCGGCCGTTGAGCTCGTCGTGCGGGCGCTCGTGCTCGGAGGCGCCGTCATCGCCGTGTTCGCGGTCTACGAGGCGCGGACGCACTACGACGTGTTCGACCACCTGCACAAGTGGTTCAGGTTCTTCGAGCCGACGCGAACCGTCCGCCAGGCCGCACGCCGTGGCGGGCGCCTGCGCGTGCACGCCTCCGCGCAGCACCCGATCGCCCTCGGTGCCGCGCTGACGATGACGATGCCGCTCGCCCTGTACCTGGCCTCCCGCGCGCGGACGCAGGGCTCGAAGCTCTTCTGGGGCGCGGTCGGCGGGCTCGTGGCCGTCGGCGCCCTGACCACGATCTCGCGGACGGTCGTGTCGATGGCGATCGCGATGCTGGTGGTCGGGCTGCTCGTGCGGGCGCAGGCCGTTCGCCGCTACTGGCCGGCGCTGCTCGTCACGCTCGTCGCCGTCCATTTCGCCACGCCGCACACGCTCGGAAGCCTCTACCACTCCTTCGCGCCGAAGGGCGGCCTCGTGCAGTCGCAGACTCGGCGGGCGAGCGCCGTCGGCTCCGGGCGCGTCGCGGACATCGCGCCGGGCCTGCGCAGCTGGAAGCAGGCGCCGTTCTTCGGCCACGGCCTCGGCATCGGCAAGACGCGCGGCACGGTCGGGCCCGGCGCGATCGTCGACCCCAAGACCGGCGCACCGCTGATCTTCGACGACCAGTATCTGAACTCGCTCGTCTCGATCGGCTTCCTCGGCCTGATCGGAGTGCTCTGGTTCGTCTGGGGCGGAGTCGCCCGGCTGGTCGGCACCGCCCGCAGGCTCCGCGGCGCGGCCGGCGACCTGATCGCCGCCTGCGCGGCGGCATGCGCCGGCTTCGGCGTGGGCATGCTTACGTTCGACGCCTTCGCCTTCGTCCAGTGCACGCTGATTTTCTTCGTCATCGCCGCGATCGGACTGCGGGCCCGCGCTCTGGCCGCATGAGCGACGTCGCTTGCGATGTCGCCGTCAGGCCGAGCCGGCTCTGCCGGCTCGGCCGTCTGCGCCGCCAGCCGGAAGCGCAAGACTCGAGAGCTGCCGCGTGAACCGCCCGCGCAGGATGCGGACCGAGCTCGCCCCGGACGCGAGGACGATGGCTCGCGGGGCGGCCGTGAACGTCGGCGGGGCGCTGACGACGACGGCGCTGTCGTTCGCGCTCAGCCTGCTGATCACCCACAACATCCGGGCACACGCGTTCGGGCTCTATGCGATCGCGCTCGCGACCGTGCTGCTCGCGCAGGTGCCGGCCACGCTCGGCCTCGACGTGGGCGCCGTCCGGTTCGTCGCCCTCCGGGCCTCCGAGGGCGACGAGGAAGGCGCCCGCGGCAGCCTCCAGGCGGCATTGGCGGTCGTCGCGCTCGTCAGCGCGGCGCTCACGCTCCTCATCTACTGGCAGGCGCCCTGGCTCGCCGGCACGTTCTTCCGTAAGCCGGGCGGGACGCACCTCATCCGGCTCGTCGCGCTCTCGCTGCCGGCGCTGGCGCTGACGCGGGTCGCGATCGGCGGCTTGCAGGGGCTGGGCGTGATGCGGTACGCGGCGGTCCTCAACCCGATCCGGGTCGCGCTGAACATCCTCGTGGCCGCCCCGCTGCTGTTGCTCGGCTACAGCGTGAATGCGCTGGCGGCCGCATTCCTCGTGACCTGCTGGGCGACGCTGCTCGTTTCCGGCGGACTCGTCGCAAGCGCGCTGCCGCGAGCCTTCTCGCCGGTACCGCGCGCCTGGCGCCTCCGGGCGCTCCTTCGCTTCTCGCTGCCGCAGACGTTCACGAGCCTGCTGCTGCAGACGATCCTCTGGACCGACACGATCCTGGTCGGGCGGCTGCGCACCGCCGCCGAGGTCGCCGTCTACACGATCGTCCAGCGCCTGCTCTCGCCGGCCCAGACGGTCTCGACCTCGACCGGCCAGATGTTCGCCCCGCGAATCGCTGCCGAGGACGCTAAAGCGGTCGCGCGGATGAACCGCGCGACCTCTCAGACGGCATCGCAAGCGACGCCTCAGGGCGACCGCGCCACCCTCGGCGAGATGCTCAAGCGCGTCACCTACTGGAACGTCTCGCTCTCGATCCCGGTCTTCGGCCTGCTGTTGCTGGTGCCTGGCCCGCTGCTCCACCTCTTCGGCGCCGGCTACTCCACCGGGGCGACCGCGCTGGCGATCCTGGCCGCCGGCCAGCTCTTCAACGCGGCGACCGGGCCGCTCGGCCAGGTGATCAACATGTCCGGGCGCCCCTACGTGACCCTGGCCAACAACGCCGCGGTCGCGGCGCTCAACATCGTCGGCTGCGTGATCCTGATCCCGCGCTACGGCATCAACGGGGCCGCCTGCTCGACGACCGCCTCGATCACGCTCGTGAACCTGGTCAAGCTCGTCCAGGTGCGGTTCCTGTTCGGGATCAACCCGTTCCGCGCCGAGACCGTGCGGGCGCTCGCCGCGGGCCTGGTCGCCGTCGGCGCCGCGGCGCCGATCGTGTTGCTCGTCTCCTGGCCGAGCGCGCTCGTCGAGGTCGCGGTCGCGACGCTGATCGTGCTGCCGCTCTACGCTGTCGTCTTCTGGGTCTCCGCCCGCCCGCCGGCCGAAAGCGGAAGGCGCGGGCCGGGGGCCGTCACCGCCGCCCGCTCGTGATCGCCACGCCGCCCGCCGCCCACCAGGTCGTCCAAGTCGACCGGACCTGGACGTGCTCCTCCGCGGTCGATCTCGACCTGGTCAAGGTGACGATCACGCGCAGGGTCATCGGCGACCGCCGGCGTGAGGACGCTGTTCACCTGCGGCCCGGCTGCACCGGCCGGATCGGCCGGCTCGTGGTCGTGCAGTGGGCCGGCGACGGCGTCAAGGTCGCGGAGGGCGCGCACGGCCTGACCGTCGGCGGCGGCAGCATCAACTGCCTCGGCAAGGCGCCGGGGCTGCACCAGGACGGGATCCAGGTGCTGGGCGGCGCCCAGATCACCTTCCGGAACCTGACGATCGACTGCGGCCGCCGGAACTCGCGGCTCGTCAACTCGAACTTCTTCGTCAGCCAGGCCGGCCGCTCCCGCCTGCCGCCGCGCGACGTCGTCTGCGACGCCTGCTCGCTCGGCGCCTGGGCGGCGCACACCGTGAGCGTGCAGCGCTCGGTCCGCTCCGGCGTGCAGGGCTCGACGATCTGCATCGCCCGCTTCCCGCAGCTGACCGTGACGGTGGGCCACGGCGCGCAGGACCCGGTGCAGCGGCGCAACACGATCCGGCAGTGCGGGCCCGGCGAGCTGGTGCTCGATCCCGGCAAGCACGTCGCCGTCTTCGGCAAGCGCCTGGTGCTGACCGGCCTCTTCCTCGGGCAGCGGCCCGGGTCGCTCGTCGCGGCGGAGGCGCGCAAGCAAGGCGCCTCCCGGTTCGTGCCCGCGGGCGTCACGCACAGCCGGCACAACGGGCGCTTCCGGCTCGTGCTCCGCCCGCGAATCGGCGAGACCGTGCACATCCGCTCGGGCTCGATCAACGGCCCCGCCACGGCCGTGTTCGTCCGGCCGCTGGTGCTGCTGAAGCTCTCGCGCGGCAACCTCGTCGCGAAGGTGCGCGCGGCGCGGCCCTACGCCGGGCGCAGCGCGACGCTGCAGGCGCTGCACAACGGCCGCTGGACGTTCGTGCAGCGGGTCCGTCTCGGCCGCCGCTCGAAGGCCGTCATCCGCCCCCGGGTCTCCGGCGCCACGGTGCGGCTCTTCGTCGCCCGCCGGCCCGGCTACCTCGCGGGGACAAGCGATACCGTGAGGCTGCCGTGAGCCCTGTCTTCGTCGTCGGCGCCTCGCGCTCGGGCACCAACCTCGTGCGCGCCCTGCTCAACCGCCACAGCGAGCTCTGGGTGTCCGCCGAGACCCACTACTTCGACGACCTGCGGCCGCGGCTGGGGGGCGGCTCGCGACCGCTCGACGGCGCCGACCGGGACCGCTGCGAGGAGTACTTCCTCGCGCTCTCCCATCGCGCGTTCGGCCAGCGAGGCGACCCGGCCGAGAGCCGCCTCGACCGCGAGCAGCTCCGCTCGCTGGCGCAGGAGCTGGGCGGCACCGGCGACGCGTACTTCGAGGCGCTCTGCCGGATCCGCGCCGGCCTCCGCGATCGCCCGCGCTGGGGGGAGAAGACGCCGCGGCACGTCTACCGGATCGACGACGTGCTCGAGGCCTTTCCGGAGGGTAAGGTCGTCTGCCTCGTCCGCGACCCGCGCGCGGTCGTCGCCTCGTACCGCGACTGGCACGGCGCCGCTGAGCGCCGAGGGGTGACCGAGTCGGAGCAACTTGCGGCCGACCGGCGCCGCACGCGCCGCTCGTACAACACGGTCCTGATGAGCCTGCTCTGGCGCGGCGTCGTGCAGGCGTCGCACGAGGGACTGCGGCAGCACGGGCCCGAGCGCGTGCGGATCCAGCGCTTCGAGCGCCTGGCCGAGCGGCCCGAGGACGAGGTGCGCGAGCTCTGCGCCTGGCTCGGGCTCGAGTACGAGCCGGCGATGCTCGAGATCCCGGTCGTCAACAGCTCCTACGCGAGCGTCGGCGAGGGCGTCTCGAGCGAGCCGCTCGACCGGTGGCGCGACCGCCTCTCCGACAGCGAGGTCGGCGTCGTCCAGGCCTGCTGCGGACGGCTGATGGACGAGCTCGGCTACGCGCGCGAGCCGGTGCGGGCCTCCCCGGCCCGCCTGGCCTGGGCCTTCGGGACGGCGCCCTTCGCCGCCGCGCGGGCGGCCGCGGTGAACCGGGCGCGCCTCGGGCGCACGACCCAGTACCTACGGCGGCGCGGCGGTGCGGCCCTCTCGCGCCGGCCCTTGGGGTAGACGAAAGGCCCGCCGTTGCGGGCACTTAGACCTTGGTGCTTCAGGGTTTGCGCGCTTCGGCGTACACCGACTCGCCCTCTCGCTCCGGGTTGTCCGGCGCCGGGTCGAGGGCAGATTCGCCGAAGGCGCGGCGCTGTACCTCCTCGAAGCCGGACTCCGTGAGGACGCGCTCCAGCGTCTCCGCGTCCCAGACCGAGCGGTGGCCGTGGCCGAGCGCGACCTCCGCGACCGCGAGCAGGGCGGTCGGGCGGCCG
>DASPRN010000060.1:0-13318 GCA_035624425.1 Gaiellaceae bacterium | reverse complement strand
CAGTGCCCCGTCCAGTAATGCCGCCGAGCTTCTGGGTCGCGAGCCCCAAGTCAGAAGCCGCACTTGCCCGCAGCAAGGCCGGGTTGCCTTGCTAAGGGCAAGGGTGGGTTCTGGCGCCGCGGGATCGCGGGCCAGAAGCCGGCATGTATTGCTGGGCGGGGCACTAACGCTCTTTCTGGGGCTCGCTTTCCTGCTCGCCGGATGCGGCGGCAAGGAGGTCGTCTCGCCGACCGCGGAGACGGTGATCGGGCCGATCCCGACCACGACGACGACCGCAGCGCCCGCCGGCAACGCAACGGCCGGCGCAACGCTCTTCAAGTCCCAGGGCTGCGACGGCTGCCACACCTTTACGCCCGCCGGCTCGACGGCGAAGGTCGGGCCCGATCTCGACAAGCTGGCCCAGTACGCGAAGACGGCGGGAATGCCGCTGGCCGACTTCACGCACGAGTCAATCCAGAACCCCGGCTCGTACGTCGAGTCCGGCTACCAGAACATCATGCCGAACTTCGGGCAGACGCTCACTCCGCAGCAGATCTCGGACCTGGTCGCCTACCTGACGGCGGGTTGATCGACCTCAGGGCCGCGCGGGCCGACCCCGACGGCTTCCGGGCCGCCGTGGCGCGCAAGGGTGGATCCGAGGCGTTCGACGAGCTGCTCGAGGCCGACGCGCGCTGGCGCGAGCTCATCCCGCAGGTCGACGAGCTCCGCGGGCGCCAGAAGCTGAAGGGCAAGCCGACGCCGGAGCAGGTCGAGGAGCTGAAGCAGGTGAAGGAGGACCTGCGTCGCGCCGAGGACGAGCTGACGGCCGCGGCGGCGCGGCGCGACGAGCTCCTCCAGAAGGTTCCGAACCCGCCGCACGACTCGGTCCCGGACGAGGAGAGCGGCGACGCGGAGGGCGAGATCGTCAGGACCTTGGGCGAGCCGCCCGCGATCGCGAATCCCAAGGACCATCTCGAGCTCGGCCGCTTCGAGATGGAGCGGGCCGCGCGGCTCTCGGGCTCGCGGTTCGGCTACATCGTCGGCGACACCGCACTGCTCGCGCTGGCGCTCTACCGCTGGGCCCTCGACCGCGTGTCCGCGGCGGGGTTTCTGCCCGTGATTCCGCCGGTGCTCGTCCGCGAGGAGGCGATGATCGGCACGGGCTTCTTCCCCGCCGAGCGATTCGAGATCTACGAGGTCGCCGACGAGGGCCTCTACCTGACGGGAACCTCCGAGGTCGCGCTCGCCGGCCTGCACATGGGCGAGATCCTCGAGGCGGAGGAGCTACCGGCGCGGTACTCCGGTTTCTCGGCCAACTTCCGGCGCGAGGCCGGAGCCGCAGGCCGCGACACCCGTGGCATGTTCCGCGTGCACCAGTTCAACAAGGTCGAGATGTTCTCGTACGTGCTCCCCGAGGATTCCTGGGACGAGCACGAGCGGATCCTGGCGCTGGAGGAGTCGCTGGCGAAGGAGCTCGGCATCCCGTACCGCGTCGTCAACATCGCCGCGGCCGAGCTGAGCGCGGCGGCCGCGAAGCGCTACGACCTCGAGGGCTGGTTCCCCTCGCAGGAGCGCTACCGCGAGCTGACCTCGGCCTCGAACACGACCGACTACCAGGCGCGGCGACTCGGGATTCGCTACCGCGCCGCGGGCGGCACCGAGCACGTGCACACGCTCAACGGCACCGCGGTCACCGACCGCTGGGCGCTCGCGGTGCTGGAGAACTTCCAGGACAAGAGCGGCGGAGTCGCCGTCCCTGATGTGCTCACGAGCTTCGGCGCCCCGGCCCGACTCGGTCCGCACTGATTGACGGAGCGCTCAGTCTCGACCAATAATGACCTTCGTCAACTAGTGGAGGCGGGCTTGTCCCGATTCGGGCGGGCACTGGCACGATCGGCACTCGGGGTGGCGGTCTTGGTCCTCTGGGCCGGGTCTGCCCAGGCGGACGGAGGAGCGCTCGACCCGACGTTCGCGGGCACCGGCATCGCCACCATGGCGCTAGCCGGAAGCGGCGACCTGAATGCGGTGGCCGTACAGCCGGATGGCAAGATCGTGGCGGGCGGCTTTGTCGGTCTTCCCGGTGCGCAGAACGGGCTGCTGGCGGTTGTGCGGTACACGGCAGCCGGATCGCTCGATCCGAGCTTCGGACACAACGGCCTGGTCACGACCGACGTCGGGACCGGCGTCATCTATGCGCTCGCGGTCCAGCCCGACGGCAAGATCGTCGCCGCCGGAGGTTCGTATCAGCAGAACCCTTCCACCTGGGAGGCGGTATTCGTCCGTTACAACGTCGACGGCTCCCTCGATTCGACCTTCGGCGACGGGGGGATCGTAGGTCCCACGTCGGCCGGGAACGCCGCGATCGCGATACAGCCTGACGGGAAGATCGTGACCTTGGTGGGCGGGGGGCCAAATATCGCTCTCTTCCGGTACAACGCCGACGGCTCACCTGATGCAGCCTTCGGCTGGGGAGGCCAAGTGGTCACCAGCAGCCCCAATTCCGAGTACGGAGCAGCACTTGCATTGGTGCCGGGTGGCCGGATCATCGTGGCCGGGGCCAGCTCCAGCCCGAACGATCTCACCAACGCATCGATCCTGATGAGACGCTACAACTCAGACGGGTCACTCGATACGAGCTTCGGCTCGAACGGAGCCGTCGTGACTCCGGCCGGCGTCCCCGCCTCCGCAAGTTCGGTCGTGCTGCAACCCGACGGCAAGATCCTGCTCGCGGGAGATGCCCTAGTGGGCTCTCAGTACGTCTCCGCGCTTGCTCGCTATGCGGGCGACGGAGCGCTGGACACCTCCTTCGGCGACCAAGGCGTCGTGCTGACCGGAGGCGCGAACCTTGGTTACGTCGATGGTGCCCACTCTGTCCTCCTCCAGCACGACGGAAAGATCGTCACCGTCAGCGACGGTCTCGCCTGGGGCTGGGGGTTCGGGCTCGCGCGTCACCTGCCCGACGGTGCCATGGATGCCGGTTTCGGTGACGGCGGCATCGTGACGACCACGTTTGGCGCGGCAACCGACGGAGGCACTCGCGCAGCCGCGCTGGAACCCGACGGCAAGGTGGTGGTCGTCGGAAGCACCTGGCCCGCCTCCCCCGGCGCGGCCGGCGGGCTCTCCTTTCAGATCGCGCGCTATCTCAGCGACGACAGCCATCCGCTCAACGTCGACAAGGCCTACAGCACCGGAAACGGCACGATCACTTCAGCGCCGGCCGGCATTGCCTGCGATTCGACTTGCTTTGCTTATGACGCGCAGTTCGCCGACCAGAGCCTGGTTACGCTGAAGGCCCATCCGCTCGATGGAGCAGCCGTCTCCTGGAGAGGCGCCTGCTCGGGGAGCAAGAACGAATGCACGGTGACGATGCAGCAGGCGGCTCGAGCCGTGCACGTGAGCTTCTCTCTTTGCGTCGTCCCTCGCGTGACCGGAAAGCGGCTCGCCGCTGCGCGTCATGCCATTCGGCACGCGCACTGTTCGGTCGGTCGCACGAAGAAGAGGTTCTCGTTCAAGGTCCCGCGAGGCCGCGTGATCTCGCAGAGCCCACGGCGTGGAAGGACCCTGGCCGCGAACGCCAAGGTGAAGCTCGTGGTCAGCAGGGGGCGACGCTGAGCGACTAGAGCGGGGGCAGGTCGCCGGGACGGTTGATGTCGTCCGGCCGATCGCCGACGCGCTCGGCGGGTAGGCCGTCGGGAATCTGGTCGCGACGGCCGCCACGCGACAGCTCTTCGGGCGCCTGTGCCCAGTCCTCCTTGGCGTGCTCGATCGCGTCCGCGTCCTCCCGCCGCCGCCAGTTCTCGAACCAGGAACGAATGCTCATCGGAGCCATTGTAGGCGTCTGCGCTTTCCCCCGTTGGCCTCTCCTTGCGCGCGGCCGGCCCGGCTCGGAGGGTCCCCGAGCCGGCGACTGCCACAATGGGCTCAGGCGGGGTGCCAGAGCGGACGAATGGGCCGGTCTTGAAAACCGGAGGCGCCTCAACGGGCGCCCGTGGGTTCGAATCCCACCCCCGCCGCTCTCGTTGACCACGGAATCCCCGGGGTTTGAGTGCTCTCGCCACCTCACTCATACTGTCTTTCATCAGCGAGGATTGGAGGGCAGGTTGACCCGATTCAAGCGGGTGCTTGTGCGGTCAGCACTTGGAGTCACAGCGCTCGCGCTCGGGGTCGGCTCTGCTCAGGCCGACGGAGGCGCCCTCGATCCGGCGTTCGGGGATCACGGAATTGCAATCACCCCCGTTGCCGGCGGCGCTGACCTGCTTGCAGTCGCAGTGCAACCGGACGGACGGATCGTTGCAGGCGGCCATATAGGCCCGCCGGGCGCGCAACTCGGTCAGTTCCTGGTCGAGCGCTACAACCCAGACGGCTCACTGGATCAGACATTTGGAACTGCGGGCATGGTCACTACCGACCTTCCCGGCGGGCAAGCCACGGTACGCGCGCTCGCGATCCAGCCGGATGGGAAGATCATCGCGGTCGGTAGCTCGTTCCGGGGCCCAGAGCCTTACTCGTTCACGGGCACCGTGCTTGTCCGTTACAACGTCAACGGCTCACTCGATCCATCGTTCGGCAACGGCGGGATCGTGGGCGGGTCCGATGCTGTCGGAGGGGAAGCCCATGGGGTCGTCCTGCAACCCGATGGGAAGGCGCTTGTGGTCTCGGGCTCCGAGGGTCTAGCCCTTTCCCGGTTCAACCCTGACGGCTCGCTGGACGCGAGCTTTAGCGGCGGTGTCGTGAGCCTGAGCCTGACCGGTTTCGGGTACGGAGCGGCGATCGGTATTCAAGCGGACGGAAAGATCCTCGCGGCCGGCGATCGAGCGAGTCTCGACGATCCCGATCACTCGGTCTTCCTGCTCGCCCGTTTCCAACCGGACGGATCTCTGGACACGAGCTTTGGCTCAGGCGGGCTCGTAACGACGAACGCCGGCGAGAGTGACCGCTCCGGAGCTTCTGCGCTTGCACTCCAACAAGACGAGAAGATCGTGCTTGGGGGTCAAGCCCAATTTGGCTCGCAGGACGTTTCGGCACTCATACGGTACTCGGCGAACGGGGTTCCCGACGATTCCTTCGGCGATCACGGCGTCGTGCTGACAGCTGGCGAGAATCTCGGCTACGTCGATGCGGCAAGAACCGTCTTGCTTCAACCCGATCGGCAGATAGTCGCCGTGGGGAACGGCCTCGCGTGGGGATGGGGGTTCGGTCTCACCCGCTACCTGCCCGATGGCTCACTCGACCCGGCCTTCGGCGACGACGGGATCGTGACGACAACTTGGGGCGTGGAGACTCTAGGGATCGCCGGGGCCTCCGCCCTGCAGCCGGACGGCAAGATCGTGGTGGTGGGGTACAGCTGGCCCTCGAGCGGACCCCTTGGTGATGAGACCCCCCTCATCGTCGCGCGCTACCTCACCGACAACAGCCACCAGCTCACTCTCCACAAGACATACGACTCCGGGAACGGCGCGGTCACGTCGAGCCCTGCAGGCATCGGTTGCGACTCGGGCTGTCTCGCTGACGCCGCGCAATTCGCCGATCAAAGCCTGGTGACGTTGACCGCTCACCCGCTCGCAGGAGCGGCCGTTACCTGGACCGGGGCATGCGCCGGAAGCAAGAATGCCTGCACCGTGACGATGCAGCAGGGGGCTCAGTCCGTCCACGTCTCCTTCTTCCGATGCGTCGTCCCTCGGCTGAAGGGCCGTCGGCTGACCACGGCGAAGAAGGCGATTCGCCACGCGCACTGCTCGGTGGGACGGACGACTTCGAGGTTCTCTCGCAAGGTGGCAAAGGGCCGCGTGATCTCGCAGAGTCCGCGTCGCGGAAGGACTTTGCCCGCACACTCCAAGGTGAAGCTCGTGGTCAGCAAGGGACGCGCCTGACTCACGCCTAGGGGTCGGCGCCGCCCTCTCCGCTAGCTGCCACGATGAGTTGATGCCTGCCTCCGCGGGTTCGCCTTCCACCGGTCCGCTCCGCCGCGCGCTCGGGTGGGTCGAGCGCCGCCCGCTGCTCGTCCTGCTCGTCCCGGCGCTGCTCGCGCTCGGCGCGATCGCCGGGCTCGCGGACATCGCCGGCTCGGAACGGCTCGACCGCGCCGAGCACAACATCCACCCCGAGTGGCTCGTCCTCTGCTTCTTCGGCGAGCTGGCCGCATACGCCGGCTACGTGCTCGCCGTCCGCGACACGGCCAAGGTCGACAACGGCCCGAAGCTCAGCTTCGGCCACTCGATCCAGGCGGTCGTCGGCGGGTTCGGCGTCTTCGCCGCGACCAGGACGAACGGCGGCTTCGCGGTCGACTACTGGGCCCTCCGCACGGCGGGCGAGGACCGCAACGGGGCCGTCGCGAGAGTCCTGGCCCTCGGCGCGCTCGAGTACGCGGTCCTCGCCCCTGCGACCCTGTGCGCCGCGATCGCGGTGATCGCCGCCGGCGAGGACGTCTCGCTCGGGCTGACGCTGCCCTGGCTCGCCGTGATCCCCGGCGGCCTTGCGGCGGTCTGGCTGAGCTCTCCGAAACGCGCGCGCCGCTACGCGCAGCACGCACCGGACGCGGGCCGCGTGCGCCAGGCGTTCGCGCACTTCGTCGCGGGCCTCTCGATCCTGCGCACGATGTTCCTCGCACCGCCGCGCGAGCACGGGCTCGGGCTGCTCGGCACCGCCCTCTACTGGGCCGGCGACATCGCCTGCCTCTGGGGCGCGCTCGCCTTCTTCGGAAGCCCACCGCTGTCGGTGCCGGCGCTGATCGTCGGCTACTCGACCGGGTACGTGCTCACCCGGCGCTCATTGCCCGCCGGCGGCGCCGGCGTGGTCGAGATCGCGCTCACGTTCGCCCTGTACTGGGTCGGCGTGCCCTTCGGGCGGGCGCTGCTCGGCGTCGTCGTCTACCGGCTCTTCAACCTCTGGCTGCCGATCCTCCCGGCGCTGGCCGTGCTCCCGGACGTGAACGAGCTGCGGCGCGACTTCGACGAGGCCGAGCGCGAGTCCGGGGAGGGCTAGCCGATGCGCAGGGCGAGGAATCCCCTTTCCGGGGGATCTCGGCCGCTTGAAAAGCCGAGAAACTAAGCCGGATGCGGCACCTCTTCGCTGCGGCTGACCCCCTGCGTGCCACCGACGCCTTCCCGGGCGCCGATGCTCCGCGCTCCGACGGCCTCGTCCAGTCGTACCGCCAGCTCGCGGACGTCTTCCACGACATCCTCTCCGAGCAGAGCCTGGACAACCTGCTCGAGCGGATCGCGGACACGCTCGCCGAGCTCGTTCCCTACGACTCGCTCTCGATCTACCAGGCCGACGAGGCGCAGACCGTCCTCGTGCCGGTCCTCGCGCGCGACCAGTGGGCCGACGAGATCCTGAAGAGCTCACGCGAGTTCGGGCAGGGCATCACCGGCTGGGCCGCCCTCCACCGAGAGCCGGTCCGGACGAACCAGGCCCACCTCGATCCGAGGATGACGGTCGTGCCGGGAACGCCGCCCGACGAGCCCGAGGCGCTGATCACCGTGCCGCTGATCGCCCGCGACCTGGTCAAGGGCGCGCTCAACATCTACCGGCTCGGCGAGCACGCATCCTTCGGCGACGAGGAGTTCGAGCTCGCAACACGCTTCGCCGACGCCGCCGCGCTCGCGCTCGACAACGCGCAGATCCGCGCGCGGCTCGAGCACCAGGCGCAGACCGACTCGCTGACCGGCCTCTACAACCACCGCTATTTCCACGAGCGCCTGCGCGCCGAGCTGACCCGCGCGAGCCGCTCGCGCGACTCGGTCGGCGTCCTGATGCTCGACATCGACGACTTCAAGCGCGTCAACGACGTCTACGGCCACGGCACGGGCGACCAGGTGCTGCGCGACCTCGCCGACCTGCTGCGCGGCGCCGTCCGCGGCTCGGACGTGGTCTGCCGTCTCGGGGGCGAGGAGTTCGGCGTGATCATGGCGTCGGGCGATGCGGGCGACGCGATCAACCTCGCCCGCCGGCTGACCGAGGCGCTCTCGACCGTCGAGTTCGGGCCTGCCGGCAAGATCACGGTCTCGATCGGCGTCTCGCAGGGCCCGGAGCATGCGATGAACCCGCGCGAGCTGGTCGCCTGCGCCGAGGCCGCGATGATGACCTCGAAGGCGCGCGGCAAGAACCAGATCGTCCTCTACGACGAGGATTCGAGCGAGCGGCCGGAGAGCGCTCCCGCCAGCACCCGCGACGTCCGCTCGATCGCGCACCTCAAGATGCTTCAGGGCCTCGCAGGCAAGCTGAACCGGCTGAACGACGTGCGCGAGATCGGCGAGGTGATCGCCGACGAGCTGCGGCTGTTGATGGACTACCACAACTGCCGCGTGCTGGTGATCGAGGACGACGAGATGGTGCCGGTCGCCTTCCGCGGCCAGCTCACCGGGATCGACGGCCTGCACGTCGACTTCCCGCGGCGCAAGGTCGGCGAGGGCATCACCGGCCGAGCGGCGACCTCGGGCGAGGCGCAGCTCGTCGGCAACACGCTCGAGTGCGAGTACATGGTCACCATCCCCGGCACGCACGCGATCGAGGAGTCGCTCGTGGCGGTGCCGCTGCGCTACGGCTCGCGCGTGATCGGCGTGATCGTGATCTCCAAGCTCGGCATCGACCAGTTCGACGAGGACGACGTCCGCCTGCTCGAGGTGCTGGCCGGCCACGGGTCGGTCGCGCTCGAGAACGCGCGCCTGTACGAGGCGCAGCGGCGCGAGGCCGACCACCTCAAGGGCCTGCTCGAGTTCACCGGGGCGATCTCGGAGGCGGCGGCCCGGGAGGAGATCGGCAACGAGACGGTTCGCGCCACCGCGCGCCTGCTGGCGAAGGACTGCGCCCTCTGGCTGCGTGACGAGCACGGAGACTTCCGGATCGCGGCCCACTCGGACTACGACCAGCGGCCCGACCTGCGCCCGATGCTGAACATCACGCTCGACGGCGAGGCCGTGCGCGAGGCGATCGGGGGCCGGAGCGAGCCGTTCGTGCTCAGCGCCGAGGAAGCCAAGCGAGCTCTCCCCGCCCCGGGGGCGCCGAGCTGGCCCACTCTGGCGCTCGCCCCGGTGCGCACGGACGGGTGCGTCGACGGCCTCATCATCGTGCGCGAGCCCGTCAGCGACCAGCACTCGAGCGACGAGCTCCTGCGCCTGCTGGGCGGCATCTCCTACCAGGCTTCGGTCGCGCTGCAGCGCGCGAGCAGCTTCGAGAACCTCGAGGAGACCTTCGTCTCGACGGTCGAGGCGCTCGCGAACGCGCTCGAGGCGAACGACGAGTACACCTCGTCGCACACCCGCTGGATCACCGACATGGCCCTCACGGTCGGCCGCGAGCTCGGTTTCGACGCACAGGCCTTGAAGCGGCTCGAGCTCGGCGCCCTCTTCCACGACATCGGCAAGATCGGCGTCCCGACCAGCATCCTGCTCAAGCCGGGCCCGCTCACGGAGGAAGAGCGAAGGATCATCGAGCAGCACCCCGAGCTCGGCGAGCGGATCCTCGAGCCGATCGACCGGCTGGCCGAGGTTCGAACGATCGTCCGCAGCTGCCACGAGCGCTGGGACGGCGGCGGCTACCCCGACGGCAAGGCCGGCGAGGAGATTCCGGTCGAAGCGCGGATCATCTTCGTCTGCGACGCGTTCCACGCGATGACCACCGACCGGCCCTACCGCAAGCGGCTCAGCGTCGAGGAGGCGTGCCGCCGCGTGCGCGACGGAGCCGGGACGCAGTTCGACCCGACGGTCGTGGACGTCTTCCTCTCCCTCTCGTGGGACGCCCCGCGCGCCGACGAGCGGTTGGCTTCATAGAGCCCGATCGAGGCTCGAGCAGGACCGCGATTCGTCCGATGTACCCTGTGTATGCGGTTGACGCCTCGCCCGGGCTCATCGGTCCGTAGCCGTCTCGTCGTCCTGACGTGCGCGCTCGCGTGCTCGCTCGGGCTCGCCGGGCCGGCAGCCGCCTCGCAGCTGATCGACCGCAGTCCTGGCCACGTCAAGCTCGAGGTCAACTCGCACGGGATCGCGCTGATCACCTACCGCGCGCACGGCCAGCTCATCCACCTGATCGCGCGCGGGGCGATCAACGCGCGCCTGCGCCCGGCCAAGCCGGGGATCAAGCAGGTGCACTTCAAGCTCGACTACGTCGGCGGCCGGGCCGCGTTCGGCCACCAGATCTGGAAGCACTTCAAGAACACCTGCCAGCCGTACGACGGGCCGCCGCTCGCATGGGAGGTCACCGCCTGCACGGCGAGCGACGGCTCTTACTGGGCGCTGCAGAACTGGCGGACGCCGCTGCCCGGCCTCGGCTTCGCGCCCTGGCTGATCAAGCAGAAGCAGTGGTGGCTGCATCTCTCCCACTGGAGCGGTGCGCCGGCGGTGCTCGACGTCTACCAGGACTGGGTCTACGGCCGGCACATCCCGGAGATCTTCGGGCAGCTCACCTACCGCGGCGTCGGCATCCGGGGCTTCGGAACGACCTACAAGGGCAACCCGACCGACACCTACGGCCGCCTCCTCTACCTGGACACGCACGACTCGAAGTACGGGAAGGGCTGGAAGCGCGAGGAGGCCTTCGTCGCGAGTGGGCCTCCCGGCCTCTTCTGCTTCGGCTTCTTCAAGCGCGACCCGTACACCGCCGGCCACCCGCACCCGCCGGGAACCCCGCACAGGAAGCGCGGGCCCGCGATCGGCGACATGTACCGCCTGACCGCGGTCGGCCCGGGTGTCACGCCGGACCTGATGTGGGAAGCGCCGGCGCTGCACAGATACAACCCGAACGACCCGGCCGACGCGTCCTACGAGGACGCGATGAACACGAAGCTCGACCAGATCCGCAGCGGCTGGCACAAGTGCCTGCACCACTAGGCGCCTAGCGGGAGGGCTTGGCGGAACCCTGCTCGTCGTCGGGGTGCGATGGCCGTTCCGAGGCAAGGACGCAGGGAGTCCCTGTAGTGGTCACTACAGGGGCGACTGAGGACGCCGCCTCGGGGCGGGCAGCGCGGCCCGGCGGCACAGACCGGGTTTCGTCAAGTCCTCCCTAGCCTCGTATGATCGGGTGGTGGCCGGGGGTGAGGAGCTGCGCGCTGTCATGGGCCGCTTCCCGCACGGCGTCGCGGTCGTCACGGTCGAGGTCGGCGGCCGTCGTGCCGGCCTGACCGTCGCCTCGCTCGTCTCGCTCTCGCTCGAGCCACCGCTGGTGGGCCTGGCCGTCCGCCGCGACGCGGCGCTGCACGAGCTGCTGCGGGAGTCAAGCGACTTCGCGGTCAGCCTGCTCGCCGCCGGCCAGGAGGCGCTGGCGCAGCACTTCGCCCGCGGCGTGCCGCCGATCGCGCTCTGGGAAGGTGTCGCGGTGCGCGAGGCGGAGGGCCCGCCCCAGCTCGAGGGCGCCCTCGGCTGGCTCCGCGGCCGGGTCGTTTCGGAGCACGAGACCGGCGACCACACGTTCTTCGTGGGCAGCGTCGAGAGCGCCGAGCCGGGGCCGGCCGAGCGGCCACTTGTCTTCCATCGTCAGGCGTTCGCCGACCTGTGATCGAGGCCGTCGTCTTCGACCTCGACGGCGTCCTGCTCGACTCCGAGCACGTCTGGGACGAGGTGCGCGAGCAGCTCGTGAAGGAGCACGGCGGCCGCTGGCACGACGGGGCGCAGCGGGACATGATGGGCATGAGCTCGCTCGAGTGGTCGCGCTACATGCACGATCGCCTCGGCGTCCCGGAGCCGCCCGTGGAGATCTCGGCCGAGGTCGTGCGCAGGCTGGAGGCGGTCTACCGCGAGCATCTGCCGGCGGTTCCCGGCGCGAGTGAGGCCGTCGTGCGGCTCGCAGCGCGCTGGCCGCTCGGGCTGGCCTCGTCCTCCAACCGGGAGCTGATCGAGCTGGCGCTCGAGCTGCTCGGCGTCGCGCACCTCTTCCAGGCCACCGTCTCGTCGGAGGAGGTGGCCCGGGGCAAGCCCGCGCCCGACGTCTACCTCGAAGCCGCGCGCCGCCTCGCCGTCGATCCCGCGCGGGCGGCCGCGGTCGAGGACTCGCACAACGGCATCCTCTCCGCCAATGCCGCCGGGATGCGCGTGCTCGCGATCCCGAACCGCCGCTTCCCGCCCGGCGAGGACGCCCTTGCCCAGGCCGACGCCGTCCTCGACTCGCTGGCGGAGCTGACCGCCGATGCGGTCGAGCCCCGCTAGCGAATCGGGAGAGCTATCAGAACAGGTGCCTGATCCTTGCGCTGCGGCGCGCCGTGCTCTGCTGGAACAGGTCGAGCCCGGAGGTCGAGCCGGACACGCCGGCAGTCGAGAACGCGTAGTGGACGGTGGTCGGCGTCGGCACCGGCTGGCCGTTCGCGGCACTGGTCTTGAAGAGGACCTCGATCAGGTACGTCCCTGCGCTCGCGGCGTTGAAGCCGACCGTCACCGAGCCGTTCGGCCCCGCCGTGAACGTCGGCGCCTTCACCTTCCCGCAGGCGCCTGTGTACACCTTGCTGCCGTTCGCGAGGGTCAGCTTCTGGCTGAAGTTGCCCGACGTGATCGCCTGGTCGACCTCGACGCTCTGCGGCCCGCTCGGCTTGCTGACCTTGACCCAGTACGCGATTGTGTTCGGGATCACCTTCTTGATCGTTCCCTTCTTGAACGTGTACTCGACCGCGCCGAGCGTCTCCGCGGTTCCGCCCGAGACCTGCGAGCAGGTCGCGCCCTTGGCCGTGATCTGGCTCACCGTCTCGGCCGAGTTGATCTGGAACGTCTGCGGAACCTCGGTCGCCGCGCTGTAGTTCGAGTCGCCGGCCTGGGAGGCGGTGATCGTGCAGCTCCCGGAGCCGGTCAGGTGCACCGTGTTGCCCGAGACGGTGCACTGGCCGGAAGCGCCGAACGACACCGCCAGGCCCGAGCTCGCGGTCGCGCTCACGGTGAAGTCCGGATCGCCGAACGTCTTGTCGGCCAGCGGGGCGAACGTGATCGTCTGGCTCGCCTTCTGCGCGGTCACCGACTCGACCACCTGCGGCGCGGCGTTGTAGTTGGCGTCGCCGGCCTGGTCGAACCTGACCGAGCAGCTGCCGGTGCCGCTCGTCATCGTGAAGGTGTCTCCGCTGTTGGAGCAGACGCCGCCGCTCGAGAAGCTGACCGGGTTGCCCGAGCCACCGCCGCTGGCCGCGACCGAGAAGCTCGTGTTGTAGACCGCGCTTGCCGGTGCGAACAGCGTCACCGTGATCGTCTGGTTGGCCTTCTGAGCGTTGACCGACTCGGTCACCTGCGGCGCGGCGTTGTAGTTGGCGTCGCCCGCCTGGTCGTACATGACCGAGCAGGTTCCCGTGCCGCTCGTCATCGTGAAGTTGGCGCCCGTGTTCGAGCAGGCGCCGCTGCTCGAGAAGGTGACGGCGTTGCCCGAGCCGCCGCCG
>DASPRN010000054.1:0-18584 GCA_035624425.1 Gaiellaceae bacterium | reverse complement strand
GCCGCGGCGCCTGACGGCCACCTGTCCCTCTTGGCCAGTACGGGGTCTGACCCCGGGGCCGCCAGGGGTCTGACCCCGGTTCCGGGTCGCGCGCCGAATAATGGCTCGATGCGGCTGAACGCCTACCTCGCGCGCGCCGGCGTCGCCTCGCGGCGCGGGGCCGACGAGCTGATCAGGACCGGCCGCGTGAGGGTCAACGGCGAGCCGGGGGAGCTGAACACGTTCGTCGGCGCAAACGATGTCGTCGAGCTCGACGGCGAGCGCCTTCGCCCACAGGCGCTCGCGTACGTCCTCCTGCACAAGCCGGCCGGAGTCGTGACCACCGTGCGCGACCCGCAGGGGCGCCGAACCGTGGTCGACCTCGTCGACCACCCCGCCCGCCTCGTCCCCGTCGGCCGGCTCGACGCGGACACGACCGGCGCGCTCCTGCTGACGAACGACGGCCCGCTCGCGCACAGGCTGGCCCACCCGCGCTACGGTGTCGAGAAGGTCTACGAGGCCGAGGTCGAGGGCGAGCCCAGCGACGACACGCTTCAGAGCCTCCGCGAGGGGATCGAGCTCGACGACGGCCCGACCGCGCCCGCCAAAGCCCGTCGCCTCGGTCCCGGCAGGGTCGAGCTGACCCTGCACGAGGGCCGCAAGCACCAGGTGAAGCGGATGCTGGCCGCCGTCGGCCATCCGGTCACGCGCCTCCACCGCAGCGCCTACGCGGGGCTGACGCTCGAAGGGCTCGAGCCCGGCGCGTGGCGCGGGCTCGAGCCCTCCGAGACGGCGAAGCTCAGGACGATGCTGCGAGCGCCTGAGCCTGGCTGATCAGGCTGTTCGCCTGACTGGTCCAGCTGTCGGCCTGCGAGTCACTGATCGGCGTGCCGCTGAAGGCGGCCGCGTTCAGCGCCGAACGGATGTCGGCGACGAGCGCGTCGCGCTGGCCGGTCAGCGAGGTGATCGAGTCCTCGATCGAGTTGTACTTCGAGTCGTCGGTCGACTCGAGCGCCTTCGTCGAGGCCGTCAGCGTGGCTGCCGCGAACTGGCCGAATGACGCGTTGACCTGCTCGTAGGCATCCAGCAGGGACTTGATGTGCGGTCCCTTGAGCGCGGACGGTGCGGCGCCGGACCTGAGGGTCTCGACGAGCACGCGGCCGTCGTCGTTGTAGTCGTCGTGCAGGCCGACCAGCGACAGGATCGTCGGCCGCAGGTTCGTGTGGTCGGTCCACGTCGACGAGTCGACGCCATGCGGCTCCACACCGGGCCCGACGACGCCGACCCAGGTGTTCCCGATCTCCTCCTGGATGTCGCCGTGGTTCCAGGCGAACCCCGGGGTCACGCAGACCGCGGTGCCCGTGCACGGGTTGGACGTCTGGAAGAAGAAGTCGGGGTTGCCGAACATCGTGAACGTCGGCGTTCGGTTCGGGTCGGTGTTCACCATGTGCAGCGCCTTCTCCTCGACGGGGTCCGCGAGCGACACGGTCAGCGGCACGGTCTGCGGCTGGCCGGCGCCGTTGCGGACGTACGGGTCGGGCGAGGTGAGGCCACCGACGTCACGCTCGAGCCTGCGGACGGTGGTGTCCGTCCGAGCGGGCTGCCCGTTGACGTAGAAGGTCGGCGCGTCGTCGAAGTGGATGTCGTAGCCCGTCGTCGCGCCGGGGTCGGCCGCCGTGACGAGCCCCTTCATGTTGGCGCCCACCTCTCCCAGCTGGTTGGTCGGGCAGTTCGGGAACGCCGGGGTCGTGCACGTGCGGTGGTCGTAGATCAGCCAGTCGCCGCCGGGCTGCGGAGCCCCGACGCCCCCGGCGAAGTGGTCGCCCTCGTCGACGGTGATCACGAAGAGCGTGTTCTGCCTGGTGATCCCATGCTGCTTCAGGTTCTGGAAGAAGTCCTCGAAGGCCTGGTCATAGGCCTCGAGCTGCTGTTCGTGCGCGAGCTCCCCGGGCCCGGTCGCCGAGCTCGAGTACGAGTCGGTCGCGAGCGTGGGCACGTGGAGGTCGTGCACGTCGGAGATGTACCCGTAGGTGACGGGGACACCGTTCTCCTGCATCTGCGCGACGTAACCCAGCGTGTTTGCAGCAAGCATCCCGTCGAAGCCCGGGAAGCCGCAGAACCCGCGCGGGTCGGTGATCGGGTTGCCCGACGTGTCGTTCACGCAGGCGCTACCGCCGGTGATCGCAGGATCGACGTACTTCGTCCCGTAGAGCGCGTTGTAGCCGGTGTAGCCGCCCGGCTCGTCCGGGAGCAGGTCCGGCTTGGCGTGCGAGTTCCCGTTGCAGCGGCTCGAGGCCGCCTGCGAGCAGTGGATCGCGATGCCGACGAAGTCGGTCAGCGCCTGCTGCGGGTCCGCGACGCCCTCGTTCCACTCGGGCGAGCCCTGGCCGAAGACCTGCGTCAGGTCGCCGGTCGCAGTGGTCGCGGCGTTCTCGAGCTCGAGGTTGGCCGTGCCGACGCCGCCGAAGTCACAGCCGGCGCGCGTGTACGGAACCCACGGGGCAGGCGTGGTCTTCTGCCCGTCCGTGATCATGTTCGGCAGGGTGTCGCCCACCGGGTCGACCGGGTTCGTCCAGTACTTGAACGAGCTCGTGAAGGTCGGGATCTTGCTGGCCGGGAAGTAGTCGTAGCTGTTGGAGACCGTCTGGCCCTGGCGGTCAGGATAGAGACCGGTCAGCGAGCTGAGGATCCCGCCCGCGGTATGCGAGATCAGGATCGTGTGGTCGTTCGTGAACAGCGTGCCGCTGTTCTGCATGAAGTCGAGCAGGTGCGGCATCTGCTGCAGGTCCGACGCGACGTCCGGGTTGTCCCGGCGGTAGTGCGTGTTGTCGAACTGCAGGTAGATCACGTGCTGGATGTTCGCGGCCTGGCCGCTGCCGCCAAGCTGGCAGCCGGCCGGGGCGGCGGTCGGCTCCGATCCCCCGGAGCCTCCACTCGCGCTCTGAACCGCCGCGAGCACGGCCGCGGCCGTCACTGCTGCGATCGCAAGCGCGGCGAGGACGTTCTTACGTCCTCTCGGCATGATCTCTCCCCCTCTCGGTAGTCGTGCCGTGTCGGTGCGAGGACTACCAGACCTGGTCACCCCTGTCGACGGGGTACTGGAGTTTCGTAACCGGACTGTCCCCGGACCGATGTCAGCTTGTAGTCAGGGCCTGACGAAGCCCATGCGCTCGTACATCCGCTCGAGCGTGGGCGCGGAGGCCTCGCGGGCCTTGCCCGCGCCGAGGGCGAGCATCTCGCGTAGCCGCCGCTCGTCTGCGCGCAGTTCCTCGTAGCGCTGCTGGATCGGTGCCAGCAGCTCGACGACCGCCTCGCCAACGTCCTCCTTGAAGCGGCCGTAGCCGCCGCCGTCGTAGCGGGCCTCCAGGTCCGGGATCGCCTCTCCGGTCGCGACCGACATGATCTCGAGCAGGTTCGAGATGCCCGGTTTTTCCTCCGGGGCGTGGCGCACGTCTGTGCTCGAGTCGGTCACCGCGGTCTTGAACTTCTTGCGGATCACGTCGGGCGGGTCGACGATGCGGACGACGCCTTGAGGAGCGCCGCGCGTCGTCGACATCAGCCGCTCGGGCTCCTGCAGGTTCTTGATCCGGGCGCCGACCTCGGGGTAGACGCCGTCCGGGATCGTGAACGTCTCGCCGAAGCGCTGGTTGAAGCGTTCGGCGACGTCGCGCGTCAGCTCCAGATGCTGGCGCTGGTCGTCGCCGATCGGAACGAGGTCGGTCTGGTAGAGCAGGATGTCGCCCGCCATCAGCACCGGGTAGCTGAAGAGGCCGGCCGAGACGAAGTCCTGCTCCGCCGCGCGGTCCTTGAACTGGGTCATCCGGCGCAGCTCGCCGAAGCTCGTGACCGAGCCGAGCAGCCAGGCGGCCTCGGGGTGCGCGGCCACGTGACTCTGGACGAAAACGGTCGAACGCTCGGGATCGAGCCCGGTCGCGAACAGCATCGCGCCCAGGTCGAGGGTGGATTCGCGCAGGTCCTGCGGCTCGAACGGCGTCGTGATCGAGTGCAGGTCGACAATGCAGAAGAAGGCCTCCCCCTGCTCCTGCGTCTCGGCGTACTGGCGGAAGCCGCCGCTGTAGTTGCCGAGGGTCTTGGCGCCCGAGGCCCGGATACCGCTGAAGATCCGCATTTGTCGTCTCAGTATCGCAACTAGTCTTAATGCGAATTGCCAGTGAAACGGATGACCTCACTCAACCAAGACAGTGCGTTGGACGGCCGCACGGGCCCAGCCGGCACGGCCTCTCTGGTCGGCGCCCCCGAGTCGGCGTCTTGGTCCTGAAATGGCGACGAACGGATCACCGGAGCTGCTGATCGTGATGGGCCCGGGCGCAAGCCCCGACCAGACCGAGCACGTGCTCGCGCGGCTGCAGGAGGCCGGCGTCCAGGCGCGTGTCCAGCGAGGGCGGGAGGCGACGGTGATCGGCGCGATCGGCGAGCGCGAGCTGCTCGCGACGCTGCCGCTCGAGGGCTTCCCCGGGGTCGAGCAGGTGGTGCCGATCCTGAAGCCGTACAAACTGGTCGCGCGGGAGGTCTCGCCCGACCCGACGGTGATCGACGTGGACGGTCACCGGCTCGGCGACTCGTGGTTCGGGCTGATCGCGGGGCCGTGCTCGGTCGAGTACCGCGAGCAGACGCTCGAGACGGCGCGGGCGGTGGCGGCGGCCGGAGCGACGATGCTGCGGGGCGGCGCGTTCAAGCCGCGCACCTCGCCGTACACGTTTCAGGGGCTGGGCGACGAGGGTCTGCAGATCCTGCGGGAGGCGGGCGACGAGACGGGGCTGCCGGTCGTGACCGAGCTGATGGACCCGCGCCACGTCGAACCGGTTCTGGAGTTCGCGGACGTGATCCAGATCGGGGCGCGGAACTCGCAGAACTTCCTGCTGCTGGCAGAGGTCGGACGGGCCGACAAGCCGGTGCTGCTGAAGCGCGGGATGTCGACCTCGGTCGAGGAGCTGCTGATGGCGGCCGAGTACGTCGCCAAGGAGGGGAACGAGCGGATCATCCTCTGCGAGCGCGGAATCAAGACGTTCGAGACGGCGACGCGGTTCACGCTCGACCTGGGGGCGGTGGCCGTGCTGAAGCACGAGACGCACCTGCCGGTGATCGTCGACCCCTCACACGCGGCCGGGCGGCGCGACCTGGTGCTGCCGCTGGCGCGGGCGGCGGCCGCGGTCGGCGCGGACGGGATCATCGTCGAGACGCACCCGCGACCCGAGGAGGCGCTTTCGGACGCGGCGCAGCAGATCCCGACCGCGGAGTTCGCCGAGTTCGTCGGCGAGGTGCGCAAGATCGTCGAGCTGCTCGGACGCGAGATCGGCTGACCCGCGCGCGGCCGGCCTAGGGGGCCCGCGTCGCGCGTGCGTCGCGCGCCGAGCGATCGCCGCGTGGAGGAACCGGCACACATCCGTTACACCCACGGCACAGACACGTACCACCCGCGCCGCTACCCTCGAGAATCCCCCGGGAGGGTGGGGGTTGGGGATGGGTCCCCGAAGTACGCTGCACGCGCGGCGATAGCCTGAGCCCGTGGAGCTCCAGCATCTGGCCATCGTCGGCACCGGCCTGATCGGGGCATCCGTCGCGCTCGCTGCCAAGCGCGCGGCGCCCGCACCCCGCGTGACCGGCTTCGACCCCGACCCGGCGGCCCGCGACGCCGCGCACGCCCGCGGCGCGATCGACGAGCCGGCCGAGTCCCTCGAGACCGCCCTCGCCGAGGCCGACCTCGCCGTCGTCGCGGCGCCGGTCGCGCAGCTCGCCGCTCAGGTTCAGGCTGTCCTCGAGGCGAGCGAAGAGCGCTGCACCGTGACGGACGTCGGATCGACGAAGGCCGCAGTCTGCGCGTCGGCCCGCGGCTCGACGCGCTTCGTCGGCGGCCACCCGGTCTGCGGCTCGGAGGCCCGCGGCGCCGAGCATGCGAGCGCAGAGCTCTTCGAGGGCGCAACCTGGTTCTTGACGCCCCTCGCGGAGACCGAGCCGGCCCGCTACCGGCTCGTGCACGGCTTCGTCTCCCGCCTGGGGGCCACCCCGGTCGCGGTCGACCCGCAGGCGCACGACCGCCTCGTCGCGCTGACCAGCCACCTCCCGCACGCGCTCGCGAACCTGCTCGTCAACCAGGCCGGCTCGGGACGGATCGACGGCCACGAGCCGCTCGCCGCCGCCGGCGGGTCGCTGCGCGACATGACCCGGGTCGCCGGAGCGAACCCGCGGATCTGGGTCGACATCTTCCTCGACAACTCCGGCCCGCTCCGCCAGTCGCTGGCCGAGCACCGCCGGCTGATCGAGCAGCTCGAGGGAGCCCTCGACTCGGGAGACGCCGGTTTTCTCGCCCGCTGGATCGGCGAGGCCGCGGGCAATCGCCGGCGAATGCTGGCGGATGCTTACGCGGACCCCGGCGAGCTACAGCAGCTCCGCGTCCACGTCCCCGACCGCCCCGGCGTGCTCGCCGGGATCACGCAGGCGCTCGGCGCCGAGCGGATCAACATCGAGGATTTCGAGCTGCATCACGTCTCGCCGGAGCGCGGCGGCACGTTGACGCTGCTCGTCGGCGGCGAGGAAGAGGCTCGCCGCGCCGCCGCGCTGCTCGAGGCGCAGGGCTACGGCGTTGTGGTCTCGGCCGTTTTGCAAGAGAAGTGAAACCGGCAATGACCTGTCGATGCGCCAGTTCAGGGAAGGATCGGGTGTGAAGATCGAGCCCGCCACGGCGCTCCTCGGGCACATCGCCGTGCCAGGCGACAAGTCGATCTCGCACCGGGCCGTGCTGATCGGTGCGGTGGCTGAAGACGAGACCCTCGTGCGCGGCTTCGGCCGCTCGGCGGACACCGAGTCGACGATCGCCGCGGTTCGCTCGCTCGGCGTCACCGTTCACGAGGACGACGTCGACACCCTTCGGGTCGAGGGGGCCGGCCTCCGCGGCCTGCGCGAGCCGGAAGTGCCCATCGACTGCGGCAACTCCGGAACGACGCTGCGTCTGCTCGCCGGTCTCCTCGCGGGTCAGAGCGGCCGCTTCGAGCTGACCGGCGACGACTCGCTTCGCGGCCGGCCCGTCGACCGCATCGCCGCCCCGCTGGCCGAGATGGGAGCACGCGTCGAATCGGCGGCCGGCCGCCCGCCGCTCGTCGTCGACGGTGGGCCGCTGCAGGCGATCCGCTACGAGCTGCCGGTCGCGAGCGCGCAGGTCAAGTCGTGCGTTCTCCACGCGGGGCTGTACGCCGAGGGGAGGACCACCGTCATCGAGCCGCTCCCGACCCGCGACCACACGGAGCTCATGCTCGCCGCGGCAGGCGCGCCGATCACGCGGCGGCCGGGCCGCGTGTCGATCGGGCCGGCCGAACGGCTGGGCCTCGGCGCGGTCGAGGTCCCCGGCGACTTCTCGTCGGCCGCGCCGTTCGTGGTCGCGGCGACGCTGCTACCGGGCTCGGAGCTGACGATCCACGACGTCGGGCTCAACCCGCGGCGGACCGGCCTGCTCGATGTGCTCGCGCGGATGGGCGCGCGGATCACCGCCTTCAACCGGCGACGCAGCAGCGGCGGCGAGCCGATGGGCGATCTCGAGGTTCACTCCGCCGAGTTGGTCGCAACGAAGGTGACGGCCGAGGAGGTGCCGCTCCTGATCGACGAGCTGCCGCTGTTCGCGCTCGCCTCGGCCTGCGCTCGCGGCGAGAGCCGGGTCGAGGGTGCGCAGGAGCTGCGCGTGAAGGAAACGGACCGTCTCGAGATCGTGACAACTTCGCTCCAGGCCCTGGGCGTGCGCATCGAAAACCGTCACGATGGCTTCGGGGTGAGAGGGGTACCTTCCCGCCCGAAGGGTGGGGGAATGAGCTCCGGTGGCGATCATCGGATTGCGATGCTTGGTGCGGTGGCGGGGCTCGTTTCCCGGGAGGGCGTCGAGCTCGAGGGCCCGGAGGCGGTCGCTGTAAGCTTCCCCGGGTTTTTCGAGCTGCTCGACTCGGTCACACAAGGATGATCGTCGCCATAGACGGGCCGGCCGGCGCCGGCAAGAGCACGGTCGCCCAGCAACTCGCGGAGCGGCTCGGCTTCCGGTACCTCGACACCGGCGCGATGTACCGGGCCCTGACCTGGCTCGCGCTGCAGAGCGGGCTGCCGCTCGCGGACGGCGACCGCCTGGGCCGGCTCGCCGACGAGAATCCGGTCACGCTCGACGAGCAGGGCCGGGTGTGGATTGCCGGCACCGACGTCACGGCCTCGATCCGCAAGTCCGACATCGACCGGATGGTTCCCGTCGTCGCACGACACCAGCCGGTCCGGCAGGTCATGCGCGCGCGCCAGCGCGAGCTCGCCGACGACGGCAACGTCGTGATCGAGGGCCGCGACATCGGCACGGTTGTCGCCCCCAACGCCGAGGTCAAGGTCTATCTCAACGCCGAGCGCGACATCCGCGCCCAGCGGCGACTCGCCGAACGCCCCGAGATCGGCGCCGACGCGCTTGCAACCGACCTCCGCCTCCGCGACGAGAGCGACGCGGCCCGCATGCAGCCCGCCGGGGACGCGATCCAGATCGACACGACCGGCCTCGACGTCGAGGACGTGGTCGGCCGGATCGAAGGGCTCGTCAGGGCCCGCCAACCGGCCTGATGAGGCCGTTCGTGAGCATGATCACGCTCGGGGTCCGCGACTTCGCCCGCGCGCGGCGCTTCTACGGCGAGGGACTCGGTTGGCCCGTCAGCCAGGAAGAGGGCGAGTGGGCCTGCTTCCTGCTCAACGACGGCGCTTCGGCTCTCTCGCTGTTCCCGTGGGATGAAGTCGCTCAGGAGGCCGATGTCCCCGCGGAGGGCAGCGGCTTCCGCGGCTCCGTGTTCGCCTACAACGTCCGCTCGGAGGAGCGCGTGGACGAGGTGCTCGCAGAGGCCGAGCGCGCCGGCGGCACGATCACCCGGCCCGCCCGCAAGACACCGTGGGGCGGCTACAGCGGCTATTTCGCCGACCCGGAGGGCTACCTCTGGGAGGTGGCGACCGGCGCCACTCAGCTTCCTTTCGCCGAGTAGACCTCGGAGCCTCTCGCGCGACGCTGGGCGCCGCGGTGCATGGGCTCTTCAAAACCGACGCTGAGAGCCAGAGGGCATTGCGTACTCCGCCGGCGCGTCCTATGGTGCGTGCGGGGAGGGGAGATGACGGCAGCTCAACTCGATGAGCGGCGAGAGGGGTACGCGAAAGAGGTCCGCCGGTGGCGCCTCGAGCAGCTCCTCCAGGCCGGATACGACCTTCCCGACGCGCGTCGTCTTGCACGGTGCCTCGACGTCGACCTCCACCGGGCGGTCGACCTCGTTCGCGCAGGTTGTCCGCCCGAGCTCGCTTTCTCGATCCTGCGCTAGCGATGAAGCTCGACCCCAACACGCATGTCTTCATCGCGGCGACGGCGTTTCTCACGTCAGTCGCCTTCGCCGTGGCCATCATGGCGCTGATCCGGGTGGCTATCCACCTGCTTGTCCCCGGCGCCGGCTGAGGCCCCGAGCGCCCCCGCCGGATCGGGCTCGCGGTTAGCCTGCCGGAGCCGGGCTTTGCCGGCGGAGCTCAACGATGAATCCGGCCGAGAAAACCGAGCAGGAGGCTGCTCATGCGGGAACCCCGAGTGCTCCCATGCTGGGCACGGTCGCGATCGTCGGCTTTCCGAACGCGGGCAAGTCGACGCTCGTCAACCGGCTGACCTCCACCCGCGCGGCTGTCGTACACGAGACGCCGGGCGTCACGCGCGACCGCAAGGAGCTCGTCTGCGAGTGGAACGGCCGGCGCTTCCTGCTGATCGACACCGGCGGCGTGGACATCGCCGACCAGAGCCCGCTCACCCGCTCGGTGGGCGACCAGGCGCAGGCCGCGATCGCCGAGGCCGACCTCGTCCTGCTCGTGACCGACGCGCGGGCGGGAGTGATGCCGGGCGACGAGGAGCTGGCCGCGATCCTGCGCCGCTCCCGCAAGCCGGTGCTCGTCCTCGCGAACAAGATCGACGATCCCGCCCAGGACTCGCTCGCCCTCGAGTTCCACCGGCTCGGGCTCGGAGACCCCGTTCCGGTCTCCGCGCTGCACGGCCACGGGACAGGCGACCTGCTCGACGCGGTCGTCTCCATGCTCCCGGGCGCCGGCCCACAGGAAGTGGACGAGACTGCGATCCGCGTCGCGATCCTCGGCCGCCCGAACGTCGGCAAGTCGAGCCTGCTCAACGCGCTGCTCGGCGAGGAGCGCGTGATCGTCTCCGAGCAGCCGGGCACCACGCGCGACGCGATCGACACCGTCCTGCGGCGCGGCGAGCGCACCTTCGTTCTCGTCGACACCGCCGGCCTGCGCCGCAAGCGCAAGCAGCGCCAGGGCGTCGAGTACTACTCCGAGCTCCGAGCGCTCGCCGCGGCCGAGCGAGCCGACGTCGCGCTCGTCCTCGTCGATGCAAGCGAGGGCCTGGTCGATCAGGATCTCGCCGTGGCCGACGTCGCGCGAAAGGCGCAGTGCTCGACGATCGTCGTCCTGTCGAAGTGGGACGTCTCCGAGACGGCGATCGAGGACGTTCGGCCGCGGATCGAGTCGCGACTCCGGCAGCGTCCGCCCCTCGTGACCGTCTCCGCGCAGACCGGCCGCGGCATCTCGCGCCTGCTCGACCGGATCGAGCAGCTCTTCGCCAAGCACACGAGCCGGATCGGCACCGGCGAGCTGAACCGCTTCCTGGGCGAGCTGCGCGAGAAGCGCGAGCCGCCGGCGAAGGGTGGCCGCCGGCTGAACCTGCTCTACGGCACGCAGACGCAGGTGCGCCCGCCGCGCTTTCGGTTCTTCGTCAACGATCCCGGCCTGATCACGCGGGACTACGCCTACTGGGTCGAGAACCAGCTCCGGGAGCGCTACGAGCTAGAGGGCGTGCCGGTCTCGATCGACTTCGTGCGGAGAGCATGAGACGACGCTTGCGTCGTCTCCTTCAGGCTGTGCGGGCTTTGCCCGCGCAGCCGTCTGAAACGACCGGTCGACACGCCTTCCGGGAGGGGCGCTGCGCATGAAAGCCGTCGTCGCCGGCGCCGGCGCGTGGGGGACCGCCTTCTCGGTTGTGCTCGCCGCGCGCGGGCACGATGTGACGCTCGCCTGCCGGGACCCGGAGCAGGCGCGGGCGATCGAGGCGACCGGCCGCAACCCGCGCTACCTGCCGAACGCCGACCTCTCGGCGGTCTCGGCGACGACGCTCGACGACCCGGCCATCGCCGGCGCCGACCTGCATGTCGTCGCGGTCCCGAGCCACGCCTTCGGCGAGGTCGCTCGCTCGCTGCCCGGCGCGGCGCCGGTGCTCAGCCTGGCCAAAGGCCTCGACCCGGCCACCGGAAGCCGCCTCTCGCAGCTCGTCGAGCGCCGTGCGGTCGCCGTGCTCTCGGGCCCGAACTTCGCCGAGGAGATCGCCGAAGGCCTGCCCGCGGCCGCGGTGATCGCGAGCGAGGACGAGCGCCTGACCCTCGAGCTGCAGCAGGCGGTCAACTCGCTCGCCTTCCGCGTCTACGCGAGCGACGACCCGACGGGCGTCGAGCTCTGCGCCGCGGCCAAGAACGTGATCGCGCTCGCGGCCGGCGGCGTCGACGGGCTCGGGCTGGGCGACAACGCCAAGGCGGCCCTGATCGCCCGCGGCCTGGCCGAGATGGCTCGACTCGGCGAGGCCTGCGGTGCCCGTCCCGAGACCTTCGCGGGCCTGGCGGGGATGGGCGACCTGATCGTCACCTGCTGGAGCCGCCACGGCCGCAACCGCCACGCGGGCGAGCTGATCGCGCAGGGGGCTTCTCCCGAGGCGGCAGCCGCCGAGATCGGTACCGTTGAAGGCCTGACGACGGCGCCCGTTCTCCGCGATCTCTCCTACAGGCTCGGGATCGAGTTGCCGATCACCGAGGGTGTGTGCGCTGTGCTTGACGGAGCCGACCTGAACGAGTTAGCTGCAGGGTTGATGGGCCGGGAGCCCACGAGGGAATGACGATGCGCCGCCCGCTCAGCGTGCTCGGCGGCCTGCTGGTCGCGCTCGCCCTCGTCGCCGCCGGCTGCGGCGGGTCGATGTCGGGCTCGTCGTCCGCGTCCGGCGCGCAGTTCGTTCGTGCCGACGCGCTCGCGTTCGTCTCGGTCAACACCGACTTCGGCTCCTCGCAGTGGAAGCAGCTCGACACGCTCTCGAAGAAGTTCCCGGCCCGCGACCAGGCGATCCGGAGCATCGAGCAGGGGATTGCCGGCCAGGGCCTCGACTTCGAGAACGACATCAAGCCCGCGCTCGGGCCGGAGCTCGATCTCGCCGTCGCCTCGGGAGCGACGCCAGGCGACATCACCGCCGCCGGGCTGACGAAGCCGTCCGACGGGAGCAAGTTCGAGAAGCTGGTCGAGAAGGGCAACGCGGCTGACCTCTCCAGCAAGAGCGTCTTCCGCAAGCTCAGCGACGGCTGGTATGCGATCGGCGACAGCCAGGCCGAGATCGACAAGGTGCTCGCGAGCGGCAGCGACAAGACGCTCGCCGACGAGTCGCTCTACACCGATGCGGTCGCGAAGCAGCCGTCCGAGACCCTGGCCAACGCGTACGTCAACGGGCCCGAGCTCGGAAAGCTGGTCACGTCCGCCATGCAGTCCCGAGGAAACGGGCTCTCCGACTCCTCGACCGGCGGCCTCGACAAGCTCGACTTCGTCTCGGCTTCGCTCAGCGCAGAGAGCAACGGCGTCCGCGCTCACGGCGCCGTCCAGGGCGAGGGCGCGAACGAGCTGCTGGGCAGCGGCGACTACACCTCGAAGCTCATCGGCGAGACGCCTTCCGACGCGTTCGCCTTCCTCAGCTTCAAAGGCGGGAACAACCTCGGCTCGGGGCTCTCGCAGCTCTCCGTCCCCTTCGAATCCGCGCTCGGCATCCCGCTCCAGGACGTGCTCGACCTGTTCACGAACGAGAACGCGCTCTACATCAAGCCCGGCGCGGTGATCCCGGAGATCGTTGCGATCCTCCAGCCTGACGACACCAGCAAGGGCATGGCGACGCTCACCAAGCTTGCGGGGAAGATCGCCGCCGGCTCCGGCGCGACCCTCAGCGGCGGCGCCGAGAAGATGCTCTCCTTCGGCACCCAGTTCGCGATCCACTTCGGCGTCAAGGACGGGCAGATCGTGATCACGAACTCGGCAGCCGGAATCTCAGGGGTCGGCTCGACCGACCAGAACCTGGCCAACAGCCCCGACTTCATCGAGGCTGCGGCGGCTGCCGGGCTCCCGAGCTCGACCGGAGGGCTCTTCTACCTCGACCTCAAGAACGCGATCCCGCTGATCGAAGGCTTCGCGGGCCTGGCCGGGCAGCACCTCCCCTCAGAGGTGACCGGGAACCTGCAGCCGTTGCGCTCGCTCCTCTCCTGGTCGGCCGGGTCGGGGAACAGTCGAACGTTCGACCTGTTCCTCGAGATCAAGTAGCCTGAGCCGCCGATGGCGGGGCGTGAATTCCTCCTCACCTCGGAATCGGTCACCGAGGGGCATCCCGACAAGGTCGCGGACCAGGTCTCCGACACGGTGCTCGACGCCGTGCTCGCCGACGATCCCGAGGGCCGGGTCGCCTGCGAGACGCTGATCACGACCGGTCTCGTCCTGGTCGCCGGCGAGATCACGACCGAGACCTACGTCGACATCCCGGCGCTCGTCCGCGCCAAGATCACCGAGATCGGCTACACGCACTCCGAGTGGGGCTTCGACGCGCACACCTGCGGCGTCGTGGTCGCGATCGACGAGCAGTCGCCAGACATCGCGCAGGGCGTCGATCACTCGTACGAGACGCAGCACGACCCTTCCGACGACGACCCGCTCGACCGGGAGGGCGCGGGCGACCAGGGGATGATGTTCGGCTACGCGACGAACGAGACGCCGGAGCTGATGCCGCTTCCGATCATGCTCGCGCACAAGATCGCCAAGCGGCTCGCCGAGGTGCGCAAGGTCGGGGAGCTGCCCTACCTGCGGCCCGACGGGAAGGCGCAGGTGACGGTGCGCTACGAGGTCGACGAGGCCGGCCACCAGCGGCCGGTCGAGCTCGAGCGGATCCTCGTCTCGACCCAGCACGCGGAGGGGTGCGACGCCGAGACGCTGATCAAGCCCGACCTGATCGAGCGCGTGCTGCACCCGATCCTTCCGGGCGAGCTCTACGAGGAGAAGCGCCTGCAGGACCGCGACTTCGTCTTCGTCAACCCAACCGGCAAGTTCGTGATCGGGGGGCCGATGGGCGACACCGGGCTGACCGGCCGCAAGATCATCGTCGACACCTACGGCGGCGCCGCACGGCACGGCGGCGGCGCCTTCTCCGGGAAGGATCCGACCAAGGTCGACCGCTCGGCTGCCTACGCGGCGCGCTACGTGGCGAAGAACCTCGTCGCGGCCGGGCTGGCCGACCGCTGCGAGGTCAACGTCGCCTACGCGATCGGCGTCGCACACCCGGTGTCGATCGCGGTGGAGACATTTGGCACCGAGCGGATCCCCCGCCCGCGCATCGCACAGCTGGTCCGCGAGCACTTCGACCTGCGCCCCGGGGCGATCCTGCGCGACCTCGACCTGTGCCGCCCGATTTACTCGAAGACCGCGGCGTACGGTCACTTCGGCCGCGACGAGCACGACTTCACCTGGGAGCGCACCGACAAGGCCGCCGCCCTCCGCGAGGCCGCCGGCATGGCCGCGGAAACGCGGGCCTAGAACCTCCAGCCGACACCTGTCCGTTCAGCTCGGCGGCATACCGCCGCCTGTCGAAATGACACAGAATCGCCTGGTTGCGCGATAGGGCCGAGATGGCAGGCGACCAGGGCAGCGTTTTCCGATGCCGAATTGCTTCGGCTCAGCAGCAGCGACGGCGAAGCCTTCGGCGTGCTCTACGACCGGCACGTCGAGCCGATCTACAGGTGGTGCCGCCGCACAGGAGAAGCCGCAGCGGACATGACGGCCGAGGTCTTCGCCCGCGCGTGGCTGAGCCGCTCCCGTTTTCGAGACGAGGCGAATGGCTCGGCCGGTCCCTGGCTCTTCGGGATCGCGGGCAACCTGTACCGCGACTGGCTGCGGCGGAGGCGGGTGGAGGCGAAAGCCAGACAGCGCCTGGGACTGGCCGAGTTCGGGGACGACCCAAATCTCGAGCGGGTGGAGGAGCGGCTCTCGCTGCCCCGCGGATGCGCTTCGGGCGATCTCGAGCCTTCCGGCCGCCGACAGGAACGCGCTCGAGCTGCGGATCGTCGAGGACCGCTCCTACTCGGAGGTCGCCTCGCGCCTGCGATGCACTCCGCAGGCGGCTCGTCGCGCGTATCGCGCGCGCTCCGGCGAGAACGCGACCTTCAAGCCGGCCGGACGAAGAGGCCGGCGGCGGCCTTCTCGGCGATCGTCCGCTCGTCACCGTTCAGCCGCACGGTGAGCTGCTCCGCGGCCGGCTGGGCCTCGCGCACCTCGACCTCGGTCCCCGGGACGAAGCCCTGGTCGTAGAACCAGTGCAGCAGGTCGCCGTCGTGCTCGGCGAGGCGGACGATCTCCGCGCGCGTTCCCGGCGCGAGGTCGGCTAGTGGCGCAAGCTCGCGGTTCTCGGCCTGCTCGAAGTCGGTGTCGACCGGCCAGCCGTGCGGGCAGCGGTCCGGATTGCCGAGCCGCTTGCTGATCCGCTCGACCATGTCGTCGCTGAAGCTCTCGCCGATCTCGTCAGCGTGCACGTGCGCCTCGGCCGGGGTGTAGCCCATGAAGTCGGTCAGGAGCCGCTCGACGATCCGGTGCTTGCGGACGACCTGCTCGGCCCGCTCGCGGCCGGCCGGGGTCAGGATCGCCTCCTTGTGCTCGCCGCGCTCGACGAGCCCCTCGGCCTCGAGCCGCTTCAGCATCTCGCCCGCGGACGCGCGTGAGACCCCGAGCATCTCGGCGACCCGGGCTGCCAGCGTGGGCGAGCCCGAGGCCTGCGGCCGGTACTCGCCGATCGGGAAGGCGAGGAAGTAGATCGTCTCGAGGTACTCGTCGACCGAGTGTCCCTGCGCCATGCCGCGAGTCTACGTTCCCAGGGACCGTCTCAGAGGCGGCGCGGCGTGTGTAAGGTGAGCCTTACAAGTGTCGACCGCCCACATCCTGCTGCTCGGCGCCGTCGCCGGCCTCACGATCTTCATCGGACTGCCGGTGGGGCGGATGCACGGTGTCAGCCAGAACGTCAAGGCCTTCCTGAGCGCGACCGCGACCGGCGTCCTGATCTTCCTGCTCTGGGACGTCCTCGTCGACGCGATCGGGCCGGTCGAGGATGCACTGCACGCCTCGGATTGGGGCCGCTTCGCGTACCTCGCAGCCCTCGCCTTCGGCGGCTTCGCGGTCGGCCTGCTGAGCCTCGTCTACTACGACTCCTGGATGAAGGCGCAGCGGCGGAAGAGCTTCCTCGGGCCGGGCGCGGCATCGGCGGGCGAGCTCGAGCGCTCGCACTTCGTCGGCCTGACGCCCGCGCGGTGGCTGTCGCTCTTCATCGCGACCGGGATCGGGATGCACAATTTCTCCGAGGGCCTCGCGATCGGCCAGTCGGCTGCGCTCGGCGAGCTCAGTCTCGCCTACGTGCTCGTGATCGGCTTCGGCCTCCACAACGCGACCGAGGGGTTCGGAATCGTCGCGCCCCTGACCGGCGACTCAGAGCCGCCGAGCTGGCGCTTCCTCTTCCTGATGGGCGCGATCGGCGGCTTCCCGACCTTCTTCGGCACCGTTGTCGGCCAGGCGTGGACGTCGACCGCGATCTCGGTCGTCTTCCTCACGCTCGCGGCCGGCTCGATCCTCTACGTCGTGATGGAGCTGCTGAACGTCTGCAGGCTGTTCAGCTCGAAGACGCTCACGGCCTGGGGGCTTCTGCTCGGGTTGACGCTGGGCTTCGCCACCGACTTCGTGCTCGTCGCGGCCGGCGTCTAGCCTCACCGGGGTGTACGGGACCGTGGTGCCGCTGGTGACGGCGCGGGCACTCGCCGCGCGCGAGTTCACCTACGAGCTTCCCGAAGGCGTCGGCAAGGGCGCGGTCGTGACGGTGCCCTTCGGGCGCTCGCGGGCGCGCGGGGTCGTCGTGGACCTGGTCGGGGCGCCGCCGGCGGGCGTCGAGACGCTGCCCGTGGAGAAGGTCGTGCACGAGCTGCCGCCGCCGCTCGTCGACCTGGCGCTCTGGCTGGCCGAGTACTACGGCTCGACCCCGGCGCGGGCGCTCGAGCTGGTTGCCCCGGTGCGGCGCGCCCGCCGGAAGGAGCAGGGACCGCCGGCCGAGCGGCAGTCGCTCGAGGGAGAGGACGAGCCGGAGTCGCTGAGCGAGGCGCAAATGCAGGCGCTCGCACGCGTGGAGGCGGCGCTCGACGCCGGCGGGGGCCATTTCCTGCTGTACGGGCCGACCGGGAGCGGCAAGACCGAGGTCTACCTCCAGGCGGCGGCCGCTGCACTCGAGCGCGGCCTCGGGACGATCGTGCTCGTCCCCGAGATCGCGCTTGCCCCGCAGACGGTCGGCCGCTTCCGGGCGCGCCTCGGCGACTCGGTCGCGATCTTGCACTCCGGCCTGAGCGAGGCCGAGCGGCGCGACGAGCGCGAGCGGATCGCGCGCGGTGAGGCGCGGGTGGTGGTCGGCGCACGGTCGGCGATCTTCGCGCCGATGGAGCGGGTCGGCCTGATCTGCGTGGACGAGGAGCACGACCCGTCCTACAAGCAGGAGTCCGATCCGCGCTACGACGCGCGAACGGTCGCCGCCAAGCGGGCGGCGCTCGAGGGCGCAGTCGCGCTCTACGGCAGCGCGACGCCGCGGCCCGAGAGCTGGGCGGCGCTCGAGCGCCTCGAGCTGCCGCAGAGGCTCGGCGGGAAGCTGCCGCCGGTACGGGTCGTCGACCTTCGGCGCGAGGCCGGCTACCCGCTCTCGGCGCCGCTGCTTGCCGAGCTCGGCGCGATCGCCGAGAACGGCGGCAAGGCGATCCTGCTCCTCAACCGCCGCGGGGTCGCACCGGCGCTGCACTGCCGGGCCTGCGGGGCGACCTTCCGCTGCCCCGACTGCGACGTCGCGCTGGTGCTCCACCGCGACGGGAGCCTTCGCTGCCACCACTGCGGGCACGCCGAGCCGGAGCCGGCCGAATGCCCGGCCTGCCGCTCGGTCGAGCTGGCCCGGATCGGCGCCGGCACGCAGCGCCTGGAGCGGGAGCTCGCCGCGCACGTGCCGGAGCTGGAGCTGATCCGGCTGGACGCCGACACGGCGGGCAGGCCCGAGGAGCTGGCCGCTGCCCTGCGTCGCTTCCGCGACGCCGACCGGGCCGTCCTGCTCGGGACGCAGATGGTCGCCAAAGGCCACCACTTCGCGGGCGTCGCGCTGGCCGCCGTCGTCGACGCCGACACCGGTCTCGGCGTTCCCGACCTGCGCGCGGAGGAGCGGACGTTCCAGCTCGTCACGCAGCTCGCGGGCCGCAGCGGCCGCGACGCTCCCGGCCGCGTCCTGGTGCAGACCTTCCAGCCGGACGCGCGCCCGCTCGAGCTGGCGGCCAGGCACGACGTCCAGCGCTTCCTGGCAGACGAGCTCGAGCGGCGCCGCGAGCTCGGCTACCCGCCGTTCCGCCATCTGGTCCGCGTGCTGGCGACCGGGCGCTCGGAGCGCGAGGCGCTCGGCCTGCTGCAGGAGCTGCGCGCCGGGCTCG
>DASPRN010000015.1:0-3712 GCA_035624425.1 Gaiellaceae bacterium | reverse complement strand
CGCCCTCGCCGAGCTCCTGCTCGAGCGGCAAGGGATCGTCACGCGTGACGGCGTCCGCGGCGAGGGGATTCCCGGCGGCTATGCAGCGGTCTACGGCGAGCTGCGCACGCTGGAGACGCTCGGCCTCTGCCGGCGCGGGTACTTCGTCGAGGGGCTCGGCGGCGCCCAGTTCGCGCTCGGCGGCGCGGTCGAGCGGCTCAGGGAGCTGCGACCGAAGGACGGCGAGGAACCGGAGCCGCTGGTCCTCGCAGCGGCCGACCCGGCCCAGCCCTACGGCGCCGCGCTGCCGTGGCCGAAGCGCGCCGGCGCGAGAGCCGCCCGCGTGGCCGGCGCCCACGTCGTGCTCCTCGGGGGCGAGCCGGCGCTCTTCGTCGAGCGAGGCGGCCGCACGCTCGTCCCCCTGCGGGAACCGGAGGAGGACTGGCTACGGGTCGCGGTCGGCGCTCTCGTGGCCCATGTGAGGGCCGGCGGCGCAAAGCGGCTGGCGGTCGAGCGGTTCGACGGAGAGCCGGTCGCGGACACGGAGATCATGCCGCTTCTGCTCGAAGCCGGCTTCGTCGCAGGCCCACGCCGGGCCGTGCTGCGCTCGTGACCGCGCCTAGCGGATTCCGGGGTCGAACGTGAAGTCGGCCCGGGCGAAGCGGCCGCTCGGCACGCTCGCAATTCTCGGCCTCAGGCCGCTCTTCGGGAGTGTCGAGCGGCGCAGCGCGCGGACGGAGTAGCGCCCGCGCGGGAGCTTCACGCGGTAGCGGCCGTGCCTGTCCGTTGTCGCGGTCGCGACGCTGCGCCTATTTCGGACGAAGACGATCGAGAAGTCGCGGGCCGGCCGGCTGCAAGAGGTCCCGATCTTGCAGACGGGGGTGGCGGGCGCGACGCGAACGATCCCGTAGAGCCCACCCTCTCCCGAGCCCGCAGTTCCGGCGCCGCCGCACGCGGACAGAAGGAGGATGCCTGCGCCGATGATGAGGATTCGCGCGACCATGGCTCGCGAGCTCGTCGCTAGGGTAGCTTCGCGATGCCGGAGGGCGACTCGCTCCACCGTGCCGCGCGGGCGCTCCAGGTGCTCGTGGGAGAGCGCGTCGCGGTCGAGACTCCTCATCCGCAAGCGGCCTCGAGGCAGCTCGCGGGACGGCTGGACGGCCGTCGGCTGGAGACGGCGCAGGCGGTCGGCAAGAACCTGCTGCTCGGGTTCGAGGGCGGGCTCGTCCTGCGCAGCCACCTGCGAATGCGCGGCCGCTGGCAGGTTCGCCCGCGCGGCTCGCCGCGCCGCGGCCGGCCCTGGCTCGTGCTCGCCTCGCCGACGCACGAGGCGCTGCTCTGGAACGGCCCGGTCCTGGAGCTGACGAGGGGCACCCTCCCGCGGCTCGGGCCGGACATCCTGGCCGATCCGCCAGACCTGGCGGCGATGGTCGGCAACCTGCGCCGGGCCGATCGCGAGCGGGAGCTCGGCGACGCGCTCCTCGATCAGCGTCTCGTGGCCGGGATCGGGAACGTCTGGCGCGCGGAAGCCCTCTGGCACGGGCGGGTCTCGCCCTGGCGACGGCTTACGGAAGCCTCGGACGAGGAGCTGGAGCGCGTCCTCTCCGAGGCGGCACGGCTGATGCGCGTGGCGCTCGCCGGCGGCCGGCCCGGGCGCGCCGTCTACCGGAGGGCGGGCCGGCCCTGCCTGCGCTGTGGCGCGTCGATCCGTTCCCGTGGGCAGGGCGACGACAACCGCACCGCGTACTGGTGCCCGGCCTGCCAGACAGGAAAGGAGCCCGCGCCCCCGTAAGAGCAAGACGTGGCCGTGCGCGCCCCGCACCTCTATCGCTCCCTGCGCTGTTTCTGCCTGGCCGCGTTCTCGGTGCTGGCCGCGGACGTCGAGGCGGGCGACGAGATCCCGTTCGCGTTCGAGGAGCACACGAGCGGCCGCGGACGGGCGTCGCTCTACGAGTACCGCCCGCTGCTCCGTTCGTACGTGCAGGCGCGGGCCGAGCGCCTGGGCGCGCTCGCGGACGCGCGGTTCGCGCTCGAGGAACTGCGCGCCGAGCCCGCTGCCGCGATCTACGCCGCCGCGCACGAGGGCAAGCGCGGCGCCGGCGGCGACGAGGCGCTGCTACGGACGATCTTGCTGCCGTTGCTTGCCGACGTGGCCGAGGCAGCCGGCGGCACCGACTGGCGCGACGACTCCTTCGACCGGGCCTACGCCGGGTTCGAGCACACGCTGCTGGCCGAGCGGCGCGCGTACGCCGCGCTCGCGCCGCTGACCGGGCTCTCTGTCGGCTCGGAGCAGCCGCTCGCGGACGGCCTGCGGGTGAGGACGGCCGCGGCCGGCGAGCTGGCCGCCCATTGGCCGGAGGCCGCCGGGCTGCTGCCCTCCGGCTTCGGGCGCGAGCCGGACCGGCTCTGCGTGCTCGAGCTCGAACGGACGCTGGCGCCGGAGACGCCCAGCGCACCGGACGCTCCCGCGGAGCTTGCGGACGCCGTCAGCGCGCTTCGTCTCGCCACCGCGGCGCCGGTAGCCGCCGGCCCCGTGCTCTTCGAGCGGCTCGACTGGCGGCCGCTCGGCATCCGGCCTGTCCTGCCGATCGCCGCCACCGAGCCGGCGGGCGAGCCGACCAGGCTCGACGCCTTCCGCGCGCGGCTGGCGAGCGACCTGCTCGAGCGGCTGGGCGGCGCCGAGGAGGATCCCGAGCTGGCCGAGGCGCTCGACCGCTGGGAGCTCTCACTCTTCGCCGAGGAGCCGTTCCGCTCCGAGCAGCTGCGGGAGTCGCTGACGGCGCTGCTGGGCGGCCCCGACGGCGTCTGGGCGGCGACGGTCCGCGCGGCGGTCCTGCTCGGTGAGACCGGGACCCACCGAGTGGAAGAGCTCGAGCGGCTGCGCTCGCTCGGCCGCGGCGAGACCGCCGACCAGGCCGCTGCGGAGTCGGTGCGCAAGGCCCTCGTCGAGGCGCTCGCCCACGGCGACCGCACAGCGCTGATCGTCTCGCTCGACGAGGCGATGCTCGGCGTCAGGCCGCGCCCGGCCGGGTACTTCGCCGCGCTGGCGTCCTAGAGGCCCGTCTCGAAGACGGGGTGGGGGACCACCGTCCGACCGGGGCAGGGCGTGGCCCGCGAAAGCTTCACCACGAGGACGAGGCTCGGATCCGAGCCCCCGAGCAGATAGCCGTCGTGCACCCGGACGGGAATGCAGTCTCGCCTGCCCCCGGGGAGCGCGACCTGGAAGGAGTCGACCAGGTCGTCCACGGGCACCTGCCGCTCGGTCGAGAGGCCACGGTCGAGATTGGCGAGCATCCAGTTCGTGTCGCAGCTCGAGTCGTCGCAGCCGCGAACCTGCACCGCCCGGCCCGTATCGTTCACGAGCCTGAGCGTGGTCCGCGTCGAGCTCGGGCCGGACAGGGCGACCACCACTAAGCCCACGACGATCCCGACGATCGCGAGAGCACCGAGGAGGATCGCCGCCCCGATCGCGAGCTTGAGGCCCCGCCCGATGGAGATGCCGGTGTGCTCGGTGGGCGCGGCGAGGTCCGGGTAGGGGTCCTGCCAGGGCCGGCCCTGCAGCTGTGCGATCCGGCGGGTCTCGGAGCGCACGTTCTGCTGGATCGCGTAGACGAGGTTCTCGCGGCCGTCTCTCGTTCGTTCGTCCTCGGTGTCGAGTACGTCGGCGAGCACCAAGAGGTGCTCGAGCCCGGCCGCGTCGTGCTGCTTGACGTACCCTCGACGCGCGCGGTCG
>DASPRN010000047.1:0-21883 GCA_035624425.1 Gaiellaceae bacterium | reverse complement strand
GCCATGATCACGTGCTTGGCGCGCACCCGCTCGTTCTGGTTGTGCCCCTTCTTGTTGGTGCCGATGTAGGTCACCGTCGCGAGATCGCCTGTGCCCTGGGCCGGCACGACCTCGCAGACCGTGCTGTTCAGGCGAATCCGGACGTTGTTGGCGGGGTCGTCGAGGACGTTGTAGTTCGTCTTCGACTGCAGGATCGTCAGCTGCGTCGGCGGCGCGCCGTTCACGTCCGGCTGCGAGCCGGGGATCAGCTTGCCGACGATCAGCTTCAGCAGCGAGATGTTCCCGTCCGGCCAGGCCCGCGTCGGGCCGCTGCCCGACTTGGAGTCCTGCTGCGGCGTTCGGCCGATCCCCGGGAAGACGACGTCGGTCGTGCTCGGCAGCCCGAGCGCCGAGGGGAACCCCGGCCGTCCGAGCACCCAGCAGTCGGCGGCGGAGACGGCCTGGCCGCCCGCGCCCAGCAGGCTGCCCGACCCGCGCCAGTACTCGCCGTGGAACGCCTCGTCGGGGCAGTCCCAGTAGTACTGGAGGTACTGCTTGTAGGTCATCTGGGTCAGCTTCTGGACCTTCTCGGCCTGCGTCATCGGGCCGTCCTTCGCCGTCATCACGTCCGTGTTCGAGGTCTGGATGGCGATGATCGCCGCCGCGGCCGCCGACGAGTAGGGCGTGCGCGCCATGAACGTCGTCCAGCCGGCCGCCGTGTTCGGCTCGGTGCGGGACTGGATCACGTGGTCGGTGCCGAACTCGGCCGCCGGGAAGAGCAGCATCGAGCGCAACCCGTACGAGCTCGGGATGCCCGCGGCGCCGCCGTTCTGCCAGTTCGTCGCGGTCGTGTAGTCGACGCCCGCCCAGCCGAGGATGTCGACCGCCGGCTGGCCGTACGAGCCGGGGATGTCCATCAGGCCGCCCTGCGGCTTGTTCCAGGCGCCGATCGAGTCGAGGTTGACGGTGCCGCCGTTGCGCAGGGTCATCACGTCCGCGTTGCCGCGGAACGCGTCGGGCACGTGGAACTCGTTGCGGTGCGAGTTGCCGCCGAAGTCCGGCAGCTGGTCGATCAGCAGGATCTTCGTGTCCGGCCCGAACCGGTCGCGGTAGAACTTGGCCGCGCCGATCCCGCTCGCGCCCGCGCCCACGATCACGCAGTCGTAGTCGTTGTCGACGTTGTGCACCGGGTTGTGGGGGTGGACGCCGTGACCCTGCTTCGTCGAGTGGATGTCCTTCGGTTTCCTGGCCGGCGGGTCGATCCGCATCGTGTTGCGCACGACGAGGTCGGCCTCACCGGTGAGGCCGGTCGTGGTCGGCGGGTAGTAGTCCGGCGGCAGGCCGGTTCCCGAGGGAGGGTTGGTAGCTGCGTGTGCGGCCTCCGCGCCCGTCAGGTGCGGCGCGGCCGCGGCGATTGCGAGGCCGGCCGCCGTGATTGCGACTCCGTCGAGGAAGTCGCGCCTCGTGATCTCGTCGCTGCCGGGTCCGAGCGCTTTCTCGCTCGTCCCATTGTCCTCCGGCCCGTGCTCGGACATGATCCCTCCCCTTGGGTACCGCAGGCGCCGCCCTTGACGCCCGGTGGGGCGTTTATCCCACGGCTAGCGTCGGCGAGTCAAGCAGGGCTGCGCAATGCGTGGATCGGGCCGCTGCGGTCGCGAAGCCGGCCCCCCTCTCGGCCTGCGCGCACCGCCAGGATCTCGGCCAGGATCGAGACCGCCGTCTCGGCCGGGCTGTGGGCGCCGAGGTCGATTCCGGCCGGGCCGGCCAGCCGCTCCAGCTGCTCCTCCTCGAGCCCGGCCTCGCACAGGCGCTCGCGCCGTTTCTCCTGCGTGCGGCGGGAGCCGATCGCGCCGACGTAGAACGCGTCGGCCGGGAGCGCGGTGGTCAGCGCCGGGACGTCGAGCCGATCCTCGTGCGTGAGCACGACGACCGCGTCGTCCGGGGCGAGCCCGAGCTGCGCGAGCCCCTCGTCGGGCCACGCGACCACCAGCTCGTCCGGGCTCGGCAGCCGCTCGCGCGTGGTGAGCGCCGGCCGCGGGTCGACGACCGCGGTGCGCCAGCCCAAAGCCTTCGCTGCGCGGCAGAGCTCCTCGGCGGTGTCGATCGCGCCGACGACGACGACCCGCGGCGGCGGACCGAGCACCTCGGCGAAGACGCGCTCGCCGTCCAGCTCGAGCACACGGCTCGGGCCGGGGTCGACCTCGCTCGGCTCGACCACCCGCCGCTCGCCGGCCTTCGCGCCCTCGAGCACGGTCAGCGCGACCGCGGCCACCGCCGGATCGGGCAGCTCGCCCTCGAAGCGCTCGACGAAGACGTCGATCTCGCCGCCGCACGGCAGCCCCACCGACCAGGCCTGGTCGTCGCTGATCCCGTAGGTCAGGAGGCGCGGCGCGCCGTCCTCGATCACCTCGGTCGCCTGCACCGCCACGTCGCCCTCAACACAGCCGCCGGAGACGGAGCCGTGGAGCTCGCCCGTCTCGGAGACGACCAGCTTCGACCCGACCGGCCTCGGCGCCGAGCGCCTGGTCGCGACCACGGTCGCGAGCGCGACCCGCTCGCCGCGGGCCAGTCGCTGTGCCAGCTCCTCGCGCACGTCACGCACGCGTTCAGCGTACCGCTCAGCCGGGGTGTCGAGCAGGGCGCGGGGCCGGCATGAAGCGCCCCGCCACGAGCGCGCCGACCAGCGCGGCCGACGCGAGGTAGAGCGCCATGCCCCATGGCGTGGTCGTGTCCGTGCCGGCGAAGATCCCGTGGGCGAGCGCGAGCAGCCAGACGACGAAGTTCAGGTAGTGCGCCCGCCGCCAGAAGCCGTACGGCAGCGAGTCGCGGTAGTGGTTCGTGACGGCCAGCGCCACGAGCAACTCGGCGGCGACCACTCCGGCCGAGACCGCGAGCGGCCGGTAGGGAGCGGTGAACGGCACGACGAGGTTCGTCAGCGAGAAGGGCAGGTAGCCGTCGAGGAGCAGGGAGCCGCCGTGGACGGCGATGAAGGTGCCGGCCAGCAGGCCGACGAAGCGGTGCACGTCCTCCAGCGCGAACCTCGGCCAGCCCTCGAAGTGGTCTCTTCTCGAGAGGAACAGCCCGAGCACGACCGAGGCCGTCAGCAGCGTGAACGCGAGCATCCCGCCCGCGCGCGCGACGTACCACGTGGTGTTGGCCGCGAGGATCACGCCGCGAGCGGCCCGCCGAGCACGCGGTTCCAGGCGTCGTTGACGACCAGGTCACCGCCCGCGCGGAAGCGGCCGGGGAGGCCGCGGTCGTCGAGCCACCCGGGACCGTCGTCCGAGATCAGGAACGCGGCCTTCGCGGCCACGTCGGCCGCCAGGCACGAGTCGGCCGTGACCGTCACCTCGTCCCAGCGCGAGCGGGCCGGCCGGCCGCTCGCTGGGTCGATCAGGTGATGCTGAAGCTCGCCGCCGCGGCGCCAGCGCCGCTTCGTCGTGCCGCTCGTGGCGACCCCGCCCGCAATCAGATGGAGTGCTCCCGCCACCGGCAGCCCGACGTCGGCGCCGCCCCGGGCGGCGAGGTCGCCGCCGGCCGCAACCAGGCCGTCGCCTGCGATCAGCTCGAGCGCCGAGTCGACCGCGAGCGCCTTGACGACGCCGTTCAGGTCGAGCGCGACTCCGGGCGGGCGCGAGAGCAGGCGGCCCGAGAGGCGCACCGAGTCACGGCGACCGGGCACAGCCGGCCCGGGTGGGCGTACGTCTTCGGCCAGGAGCGAGAAGTCGCGGTCGTAGCCGGCGGCCTCGATCGCTGCGCCGAGCGTCGGGTCGACCAGCCCGTCCGTCGCCTCGGCCGCCTCGAGCGCAACCCGCAGCGCGAAGGCGAACGGCCGCGAGAGCACAACCACGGGTGATGGGTCGCGGTTGACACGGTTCAGCTCGCTATCGGGACGAAAACGGGAGAAGACCCTCTCCCAATCCATGAAGAGGCGCCGGATCGCCTCGAGCTCCTCGCCGGTCGCGCCCTGGACGACCACCTCGGCACCCATCGCGTCGAAGCGATGCGGGTCACGAGACATGGGTGTCGGTCTGCGGTGCCGCCCCGGTGGACGGGGCGACGGTGCCCGAGCCGAACGAGAAGGCGCCGCTGCTACGCGAGGTGCTCGAGCTCCTGGAGCTCCCGCTCGAGCCGGAGCTCGACACGGCCTGGCCGGGATGGCTCGCCCGGGCCAGGCCGAGCACGCCGAGGAAGCCCACCGCGGCCACCGCGGCTGCAAGTTGCTTCGCGCCGGCGGCACGCCGGCGGGCCCCCTCGATCCTCGAACGCTCTACGCTCACAGCCCGGGGTTGGCGGTGCCCGCGGGAGGCGCGCCGCCCGGAGCCCCGCCGAACCCGAAGCGGAAGCCGTTTCGGTGACCGAACGGTCCCCTGCCGTCGGGCGGCCCGGCGGGGAACTTGCCGTTGACGAGATCGTTCAGACGCTGGTCGGCCGCGGCGAGGATCTTCTGCTCCTGCGCCTTGGTCAGCCGGCCTGAGGAGACGGCCTGGTCGAGCTTCTGCTGCAGATCGTTCTTCAGCGCAGAGACGAGCCCGGCGACCGGCTTGCCCTGGTCCTTCGCGACCTGCGCGAGCGTCTTGCCGGACTCGAGCTTCGACTCGAGCTGGCTCTGGCTCAGGCCCAGGTACTTGGCGGCGGGAGAGAGGCCGCCCAGTCCATGGCCGCGGAAGCCGGCGTGGCCGAAGTGGCGGAACCCGAGCGGCGGCGCGATCAGCGGCACCCCTTCCGACTCGAGCCGCTTCTTGAGCGCATCGCCCTCGGCCTTCGTGAGGCGGCCGTCGGCGACGGCGGCGTCGATGCGGTCCTCGAGCGCCTTCTTCAGGGCGCTGCTGAGCTTGTTGGGCTCGACGCCGAGCTGCTTGGCGGCGTCGTTGACGACGGCCTGGCTCTCCTCGCTGGGAGAGTGGCTGAGCTTGGTGGCGGCGATTCCCGCCCCCGCGCCTCCGACTGCAAGCGCTGCGGCGGCGCCGGCGACGACCTTCCGTTTGAGCGACCCGTCCATCAAATCTCCTTTCGGCATTCGCCGCTTCGCAGCACATCACTCACAGGTGAGAACCACTTGAAAGAGCCCTAAGAACTCTCTAAGAGCCGCCGTTCAGACGGAGGCGCATGCGGGTGCCGCCGCCCTCGGCGGGCTCGGCGACCACCTGGCCGCCGTGCGCGTCGGCGACCTGCTTGACGATCGCCAGCCCGAGCCCCGAGCCGGGCAGGCCGCGCGCCGACGAGGCGCGGTAGAAGCGGTCGAAGACGTACGGGAGGTCCTCCTCCGCGATGCCGGGCCCGTGGTCGCGAACCGTGACCTCGCCGCCGTGGACGCCGACCGCGACCTCGCCTCCCTCCGGGGTCCACTTGGCCGCGTTGTCGAGCAGGTTGGCGACCGCGCGCTCGATCGTGGACGGGGAGCCGTGCACCATCGACTCCTCGAAGTCGGTGGTGAAGTTGACGTGCGGCCGGTTGCGGCGGGCCCGCTCGACCGCGGATTGCGCAAGGAGGTCGAGACGGACGTCCTCCGCCTCCTCGGGGTGCTGCTCGGCGCGGGCGAGCTCGATCAGCTCGGCGATCAGGCTCGTCATCTCGCCGAGCTGCTCGACCACGTCGTTGAGGAGGCGCTCGCGGTCCTCGGGCGGGAGCGTGCGCTCGCCCGCGAGGACCTCGATGTTCGTGCGCAGGCTCGTCAGCGGCGTGCGCAGCTCGTGCGAGGCGTCCGCGACGAGCTGCCGCTGTGCGCGGCTCGACTCCTCGAGCGCCGCGAGCATGGTGTTGAAGCTCGTCGCCAGCCGGCCGAGCTCGTCGTGCCCGGTCGCCTCGATCCGCTGCGAGAGGTCACCCGTCTCGGTCACGTTCTCGGTCGTCTCGGTCAGCCGCCGGACCGGAGCCAGCGCAGCCCGCGACACGACGAGCCCGAGCGCGGCCGCGACGAGAATCCCGCCGAACGCGATCAGCACGAGGTAGATCGACACGCGGTGCAGCGTGTGGTTCACCCCGCTCAGGGGCTGGGCCACCTGGAGTGCGTAGGTATGCCCCGAGGGATCCTGAACCGGGATGGTCACCACCCGGACGGCGCGGCCGGAGACCATCGCGTCGCTCAGGAACGGACCGTTGCGACCCTGGGCGACCCCGAGCACATGTTGGGTCACCGGCAGGAATCCAGACTCCTCGCGTGTGATGATCGGATGCCCGAGGGCGGTGACCAGCTGGGCGAAGCCGTTGTCGCCGCCGACCGGCCTCCCGACGTCGAGGAGCGGCCCGGGCTCGAGATGGATCGGGCCGTTTGCGATCTCCTGAGCCTGCGTCTTGACGCTGTGATCGACCTGCGCGCGGAGCTCGTTCCGAACGACGACGTAGACGACCGCCGACGCCGCGACAACCGCGAGCGCCACGGCCACCGCGGCGACCAGAGCCAGCCGGGTCCGAAAACTCATCCCTCGCGCAGGGCGTAGCCGACGCCGCGAACCGTCTGGATCAGCCTCGGCTTGCCGCCTGCCTCCGTCTTGCGCCGCAGGTACCCGATGTAGACGTCGAGCGAGTTGGATCCGTACCCGAAGTCGTAGCCCCAGACACGCTCGAAGATCACCGACCGCGTCAGGACCTGCCGCGGGTTGAGCAGGAACAGCTCGAGCAGCGAGAACTCCGTCCGCGTCAGCTCGATCGGCTCGCCGCCGCGGCTGACCTCGCGCGTGCCCGGGTCGAGCTCGAGGTCGGCGAAGCGCAGAACCTCGCCGGAGCCGTCGGCGGTACGGCGCAGCAGCGCGCGCAGCCGGGCCAGCAGCTCCTCGAGCGCGAACGGCTTCGTCACGTAGTCGTCGGCGCCCGCGTCGAGCCCCTCCACCCGGTCCTCGACCTGCGTGCGCGCCGTCAGCATCAGGATCGGCACGCGGTTGCCGGCGCGCCGGATCGTTCGCGCCACCTCGAGCCCGTCCACGCCGGGCATCAGCACGTCGAGGACGAGCGCGTCCGGCTGCGCGTCCGAATCGAGCCGGTCGAGCGCCTCCTGCCCGTCGGCGGCGAGGTCGATCTCGTAGCCCTCGAGCTCGAGAGCGCGGCGAAGCGACTCGCGCACCGCCCGTTCGTCGTCCACGACGAGAATCTTCACGGCCCTATTCTGCGCGCCCAACTTAGGAGTAGCCTGAGAGCCGCCTCGGTTCTTACCCTGTTCTTAGCCGGGTTTCAGCATCGTCTTAGGCAGCGCTGGTGAGATGGAGCCCGTCAACGACTGCAAAGGAGCAACTCTCTCCCCATGTCCCGCCGCTCGCATACCCCCCTCATCGCCTCCCTCCTGGCGGCAGCCTGCCTGGGCGCGGGCGGCGGGGCGCTCTTGTATTCGACCTTCGGCTCGAAATCGACCACGAGCACCGTCGTCCACCAGGTAACCGTGCCCGACTCGCAGCCGGCCGCCAGCACGAGCCCCCTTTCGATCAACGAGATCTACCGGCGCACGAACCAGGGCATCGTCAAGATCACGGTGTCCAGCGTTACGACCACGACCTTCGGCGGCAGCCAGACGCAGGAAGCGCAGGGCTCCGGCTGGGTCTACGACGCGGACGGCGACATCGTCACCGACCAGCACGTCGTCGCCGGCGCGCGCTCGATCAAGGTGACCTTCTCGAACGGCAAGACCTACCCCGCGAAGCTCGTCGGCGCAGACGGCTCGACCGACCTGGCCGTCGTGAAGGTGTCCGCACCCTCGTCGCTCCTGCACCCGCTCTCGCTCGGCGACTCGAGCAAGCTCGCCGTCGGTGACGGCGTGGTCGCGATCGGCAGCCCCTTCGGGCTCTCCGAGACGGTGACCAGCGGGATCGTCAGCGCGCTGCACCGGACGATCACCTCCCCGACGCAGTTCTCGATTCCGGACTCGATTCAGACAGACGCCGCGATCAATCACGGCAACTCCGGCGGCGCGCTGCTGAACCTGCAGGGCGAGGTCGTCGGCGTCACCGCGCAGATCGACTCCAGCTCCGGCGGCAACGAGGGCGTCGGCTTCGCGATCCCCTCGAACACGATCCAGTCGGTCGTCCCGCAGCTGATCTCGACCGGCAAGGCGCAGCACGCCTACCTCGGGATCTCGCTCGACGCGACCGCGTCGAACGCGCTGGTCGCCGGCGTGCGGAGCAACACCCCGGCGGCGAAGGCCGGCCTCAAGAGCGGCGACGTGATCACCTCGCTCGACTCGACCCAGATCTCGACGCCGGACCAGCTCGCGAGCGCGATCGCGGCCCACAAGCCCGGCGACTCGGTGACGGTCACCTACCAGCGCGGCGGCCAGAGCCACACGGCCACGCTGACGCTGGCCAGCCGGCCCTCGTAACCCTTCCGCGAGAAGCCGCCTTTACTGCGGAGACCGCGGCGGCAGGAGCCGCCGCGGTCTCCGCACAGGGTCAACCTGTGTAGCTGTCGTCGACGAGAGCCGGCCCGGACAGGTCCTCGGCGATCGTCTGGAACGCCGTGGTGAGGTCGCCCGGGTTCGGCTCGTTGAAGAACTTCGTCGAGTCGGAGGCCATTTCGCTGACCTCTGTCGCTGCCGTGATCGACGGTACCTCGTAGCAGTTGAACTGGTAGCCGTTCTTCTTGTTGCACGACGCGCCGTCGGGCCCGGTTCCGCTCGATGCCCAGCCCCTGCAGGTGAGCCCCGAGGCTCCGTACGCGATCGTGTAGATCTCCGTGCCCGAGGCGTCGAAGGCGTGGGCCGACGTGACCGCCTGGTGGCACGGGGTCGTGCGGTAGGGCGACGAGTTGTTCGAGCAGACTCCGCTCCCGTTCGGGTTGGTGCACGGCCCGTAGTTCGACTCGCCGTCCGTCAGGAAGATGATCACGTCCTGTGCCTTCGGGTCGTGATTCGCGATCAGCGTCTGGTGCGCGACGTCGATCGCGGTCGCGGTCGCAGTCGTGCCGCCCGCCTTGATGCAGTTGATCGTCGACACGAGCGCGGAGCTCGTATTCAGCGGCGAGGTCGCCGACGTCTTGTAGTCGTTCGACAGCGGGACCACGACGTACCCGTTCGGGTGGGCGTCGTAGTCCGACGTCGGTCCGTCGGTCGTCTTCGGGTTGAACGTGCACGGGTTCCCCGTGCCCGGCGGGAAGGCAATCAGCCCGACCTTGTTGTAGGCCGGGTCCATCCCGCCCAGGAAGGCCTTCACCCCGTCCTTCAGACACGTCATCTTCGTGCCCCCGGCATTGCAGGGGTTGTTCATCGAGCCCGTGCGGTCGACCACGATCATGATGTGCGCGGGGGCGGGAACCCCCGTCGACATCAGCGCCGTGGCCCTCGCGTGGATCGTGAAGGAGTCGATCCCGAGCACCTTCGCGAAGATCGTCGGCGAGGTCGTGGTCTCGTCGACCACGATCGCGTTCGCCGGGTTGCACGGATGCGTCGAGAGGCACTTCGTCGTCACGCTCGTCGCGACATCCGGGAGATTCGTTGCGTCGTTCTTCGCGCCGGGCTTCCCGCTGTAGCTGTTGGCCGCGGCCGTCGCCGCGTTCACGTCGGGAAGCGACTGCGCGCCCGCCAGCGCTGCGGCATCCACTGAGGCCTGAAGGTGTCGTTTGACGACGTACGCTCGACCCACGTCGACGACGAGCGCCGCTGCTCCCAGGAGCACGACAAGCGTCACCGCAAGGAGAACTATCGCCTGGCCGCGTTCGTCATCTTGCCGCAGGAGCGTCCCCATTCTGGACATCATTCGCTCCTGTTTCGAAAACTCCGAAGGTCGTCCGACCTTCCTCTACCGTTCACTGTCGGTGCAGAGCGCCCCCGGTGCAGCCCCCGATCAGGGGATTGGCGCTCCACGCGGCGGTGAGGTCACGATAGATCGCTTCGCGATTGACAAGCCTTACAAGATGGATTATCGGCTCGTCAAACCTGTCCACCGCCGGCGCCGGGACCCCCGAGACGGCCTCACCGCGCCGGCCGGCGCGCACAACGCGCTTCTAGACTGAGGCCGGGCCCCCGTAGCTCAGTGGATAGAGCAGCGGTTTCCTAAACCGCGTGCGGCCGTTCGATCCGGCCCGGGGGCACCTCTAGGCGCCATCGCAAGCGATGCCTTGGCCGCGTGCCCAAGTTCGATTCTTGGCGGGGCACTTTCGCCCCTAGACTTCCCCTCGTGCTGACGAATCGGTCTGCGCCGCCCGTCACGGTCACCCCGGTGCTCTACTACCCCGACGTGCGCGCGGCCGTGGCCTGGCTCGACGCGGCGTTCGGGTTCGAGGAGCGGGTGCGGATCGGCGAGTCGCATCGGGCCCAGCTGCGAGTGGGCAGCGACGGGGCGGTCGTCGTCGCCGAAGCCCACACCGACCGGATCGCGCCCGATGCAGAGCGGGCGACGCACGTGATCAAGGTGCGAGTGCCGGACGTCGACGGCGCCTTCGAACGCGCCCGCGACTCAGGTGCATCGGTGCTCGAGGAGCCGACGACGTGGGAGTACGGCGAGCGCTCGTGCGTGCTCGGAGATCTCGCCGGGCATCGCTGGGAGCTGACCCAGACCGTCCGCGACGTCGCTCCGGAAGAGTGGGGCGGAGTCGCGGTGGGCTCCTGGTGAAGATCCTCGTCGTCGGGACGGGAGGCGTCGGCAGCGCGGTCGCGGCCGTCGCCCGGAAGCGCGACTTCTTCGAGCAGATGACGCTCGCCGACCTCGACCCCGCACGGCCGGAGGCGCTGGTGGCGCGCCTCGACGACCCACGTTTCGCCGCCGCGCAGGTGGACGCGTCCAACGAGGCGAGCATCGCCGCGCTCGCCGCCGAGGCCGACGTCGTCCTCAACGCGGCCGACCCGCGCTTCAACCCGCCGATCTTCGCGGCTGCGTTCAGGACGCGCTGCACCTACCTCGACATGGCGATGACCCTCTCGAAGCCCCATCCCGACGAGCCCTACTCGAAGCCGGGCGTGATGCTCGGCGACCTCCAGTTCGCCGAGCACGAGCGCTGGGTCGAGGCGGGCCTGCTCGCCCTCTGCGGGATCGGCGTCGAGCCCGGCCTCTCGGACGTCTTCGCCCGCTACGCCGCTGACCATCTCTTCTCCGAGATCGACGAGGTGGGCGTGCGCGACGGCGCGAACCTCGAGATCGAAGGCTACGACTTCGCGCCGACCTTCTCGATCTGGACGACGATCGAGGAGTGCCTGAACCCGCCGCTCATCTGGGAGCGCGAGCGCGGCTTCTACACGACGCCTCCGTTCTCGGAGCCGGAGGTGTTCGACTTCCCGGACGGCATCGGCCCGCTCGAGTGCGTGAACGTCGAGCACGAGGAGGTCGTGCTCGTCCCACGCGAGGTCGAGTGCAAGCGCGTGACGTTCAAGTACGGGCTCGGCGACGAGTTCATCGACGTGCTGAAGACGCTGCACAAGCTCGGGCTCGACTCGACAAAGCCGGTCTCGGTGCGCGGCGTCGAGGTGGCGCCCCGAGACGTCGTCGCCGCCGCCCTCCCCGACCCGGCGACGCTCGGCGACCGCATGCACGGCAAGACCTGCGCGGGCACCGTCGTCAACGGCACCGGCAAGGACGGGAAGCCGCGGCGCACCTACCTGTACCACGTCTCCGACAACGAGACGACGATGCGCGAGTACGGCTCACAGGCGGTCGTGCTGCAGACCGCCCTCAACCCGGTCGTCGCGCTCGAGCTGCTGGCGAACGGCACCTGGTCGGGCGCGGGCGTGCTCGGGCCGGAGGCCTTCGACGCGGTGCCGTTCCTCGACCTCCTCGCCGCGTACGGCGAGGCGCACGGCCAGCTCGAGCTCGACTGACGAGGTTTCCCTGAGGTCTTACGCCTGCGCGCTGGAGGGCGGGCGGAGCGGGACGACCGCCGCGACGGTCTCGCGCCGGTCGAGCGCGTGGAACAGCGCGCTGACACAGTCGGCGTCGAACTGCGTCCCGGCGCCACCCTCGAGCTCGGCCCTCGCCTCGGAGGTCGAGAGAGCACTGCGGTAGGGCCGGTCCTCGGTCATTGCCTGGTACGCGTCGCAAACGGCGACGATGCGCGCCCCGAGCGGGATCCCCCGGCCGGAGAGCCCGTCCGGATAGCCGGTCCCGTCCCAGCGCTCGTGGTGGTGCCTCACGATCGGCAGGATCGCATGGAGCGACTGGATCGGCCGCAGGATGTGCTCGCCGATCTCGGGGTGCGTCCGCATCACCGCCCACTCCTCCTCGGTCAGCGGGCCGGGCTTGTTCAGGATCGACTCGGGAACACGAACCTTCCCGATGTCGTGCAGGACGGCTCCCAGCTCGACGTTGCGGACGAGCTCGAGCTCTAGCTCGAGCTCCGCGGCCACGCCGACGGCGAGCCGGACGACCTCTTCGGTATGCCGGCTCGTGACGGCGTCCTTCGCCTCGAGCGCGTTCGAAAGCGACGCGAGCGTCTCGCGGTAGAGCCGCTGCGCCCGCTCCTCGTGCTCGAAGCCGGACACGAGCGCGCCGATATGCGTAGCCGCCAGCTCCGCGAGATAGCGCTCGACCCCGGAGAAGACGCGCGTGCGCGTGTCGTAGACCTCGATCAGGCCCCAGGTCAGCGTCTCGACGGTCAGCGGGACGATCAGCACCGACTGCATCTCCATCTCCCTGAGCACGAAGGTCTCGGCCGGGTCGGCACCCGCGTCGTCGACCGAGATCGAGGACGGGAGCCCCGACTCGAGGACTGCGGCCGTCGTCGGGTAGTCGGCGAGGTAGTAGCTCAGCCCCCGAGCCACCCGGAGCTCGGAGGTCGAGTAGTCGGCAACCTCGCGGAGGAGGCCGTCCTCCACGCGTGAGACGAGACAGGCCTCCGCGTTCAGCATCAGGGTCAGCTCACGAGTGGCCACGCGAAGCATCCGCTGCAGGACCTGCTCCGCAGCGATCGCGCGCGAGAAGGAGACGAGGCGCGAGAGTGGCTCGAGCGTCGCCGCCAGCGCGACGGGCCGTGCCAGTCCCGCAGGATCGCCCTGTTGCTCCGCGCTCAAGCCGCCACCTCGATTCGAGTTCCCGATCGCTTTGCCTGGTACATCGCCTCGTCAGCGATTCGGAGCAGCTCCCCGGGTTCCTGCCGGCGGCCGCTGGTCGCGATCCCGAAGCTCGCGGTGAGCGTGCGCACGAGCGGGTCGATGTTCGACTCCACCGCAGCAACGATTCGGGCCACGACCTCGCGCGCGTCGCACTCGTCGGCGTGGCGGAGCAGCAACGCGAACTCGTCGCCGCCGACGCGGAACGCTCGGTCCTCGTCCCGCACGAGCTCCTCGAGCAGCGAGCCGAACTGCGCGAGCACCCGGTCGCCCATCGCGTGGCCCTGGCCGTCGTTGATCTGCTTGAAGTTGTCGAGGTCGAGGAAGACGAGCGCGAGCGAGCGCGGCACGGACGGTTCCGCTGCCGCCTGCAGCTCGTGGAGCAGCGCGCGCCGGTTCAGGAGCCGGGTGAGAGGATCGTGGTCGGCCAGGAAGCGCGTCTCGGCAAGCTGCGTCGCGACCGCCAGCGCCTCCATGGCGTGGTTCGCGAAGATCCGCAGCGCCTGGAGCACGTTCTCGGTCGGGAGCAGCCGGTCTTGCGGCTCGTCCGCCCACAGGACGCCCCTGACCGCGCCGTCGGTGTCGTAGAGCGGGACGACGAGCCAGTGATGATTCCAGGCCGCCGGGCCACGTCCGTTGCGAACCGACTCGTAGACGACCTGGCTGCGGTCGACCCGGCGCTCGGCCTCGTCCCGGGGAACGAGGTAGCAGCCGGCGATCTCGAATTGCGGCTCGAACAGCCTGGAGATGCGCGAAAGCTCCAGAACGGCGGTGCTCGCCTCGTTGTTCTCGTCCCAACCGGCCGACGCTGCCGGCCGAAGCAGATCGGTGCCCTCATCGCGGAGCTGGATCAGAACCGTGTCGAACCCGAGCGCCTCCTGGACGGCCTCGCAGACGGAGTCGAGGATCGCCTCCGTCGTCATCGTCTGCGGCAGTTGGGACGAGACCCGTAGGAGCTGCTCGAGCCCTCGTTGGTGCCGCTCGAGCCGCTCGCGCTCCTGAGCCATCTCGAGGGCGAGTGCCGCATGCGAGGCAAGGGTCACGGCCAGCGCCAGCTGCCCGTCTGTCGGACGCAGGCCGTCGCAAGGCTCGCCGAACGACATGATCCCGAGGATCTCGCCGTCCGATCGCTCGAGCAGGACGAAGAGCTCGTCGTTCGGGTGCCAGCCCTGGGGGCCGTCAACGAGAGGCTCGCCGTCCGGGACGAAGCGGATGCCCGTATCGGTCGACCAGTCGAAGGCGTCGTTCGGGATGAAGTACGCCCCCGCGCGCAGGAAGCGCGGATGGAGAAGCGGCTTCCAGCTGCCCCAGTTGTAGATCTGGCCGAGCAGTGCCTTGCGCACGACCGCGCTGCCGTGGACGGTCTGCACGTAGAAGTCGTCCCATTCGGGCCGGTAGACGTTGAGGACGACCGTCTGGAAACCGAGCGTCCTGGACACGGCACCGGCGATCGTGTCGAGGACGGCGCCGACGTCCGCACCGCTACGCACGGCGCTGCTGACGTCGAGCAGGCCCTGCAAAGACGACGCGAACTCGGCTCGGGCCACTGCTGGGCCGTCGGAGCCGGGTGTACCGGTTTGGGTATGCGAATTTGTCATCGCCGCAGGCGACCTACTGGCGCACTTGAACCATGCTCGACCCACCACGTGCATACATCACCCGCATGGGTGATGCCACTGCGCACGCGTCCAGCGCTGTTGTCTTTCTGGTCACTGCCGGAAGTCCCCAGAAGGGGGGACGATTGACTCCTCGCAGATTCCGACACTGAGGTCGTGTAAGTACCTGCGGTCATCTCTGGAAAGGGGTGAATCTTGTTCCGTTGGAACGCTTCCGCCATCCGGGCGGCCATCGCACTGGCCGCCTTCATGGCACTCCTGGTCGGCTCCGGCGCTGATTGGCGCTGGTGCTAAGACCGCTTCGCAGACGGGCTGCCGGCAAGCCGCCGGCCGGCTGCCCCGTCTGAGTCTCGCGCCCATGCCGATGCCCAAGACACTCTGCGGACTCCCGCTTCGGCTTTTCGGCTTCCTCACGGCGACCGCGCTCGTGGCCTTCCCGCTGGTGGTCGCAGCGGTGCTCGAGATCGCACTCGACCCGCCGCCGGCGACGACCGCGGCGGCGGTCCTGGTCTTCTTCAGCCTCGCGTTGATCGCGGACCTCAAGCCCGTCCCGATGGACGAGAGCGGCAAGTCGGAGGTCTCGATCGCGTCGGTGTTCATCGTCACGTCGGCGATCCTTTTCGGCTGGCAGTACGCAGTTCTCCTGGCCGCGCTGAGCATCGGCGTCACGTACGTCGTCACGCGCCGTTCGGTCGCGCATACCGTCTTCAACTCCTCGATGTACGCGATCTCGGCGTGGGGAGCCGCGCTGCCGGTGCTGCTCCTCGGCCCGGTCAACGGATCGCAGCCGGCGCGGCTGACGGCGTACGTCCTGTTCGGCGGCGCGATCCACCTCACCGTGAATGTTGCGCTCGTCGCCGGCGCCATCTCCGCGGCCCAGTCCGTCTCCTACCGTCAGGTCCTGCTCCCTGGGCTTCGGCGGGGCGGCGCAGCCTTCGGGGTCATGGTGCTGCTCGCCGCGCTTGCAGCCAATCTCTGGATGATGCAGCCGTGGCTGCTCGTGCTGCTCGCCGGGCCGTTGTTCACCTTGACGCTCTACCAGCGAAGCGCGCTGCACTCACACATCGCGTCGCGCGCAGCGCTCACCGACAATCTGACCGGGCTCGGCAACCACCGCGCCTACCAGGCGGCCCTGCGCGAGGGAATCGCAGCATGTGAGCGCGGCGGCCGGCCGTTCTCGCTCTGCCTGGTCGACGTCGACAACTTCAAACAGGTCAACGACCGCTACGGCCATCCCGTCGGCGATGACCTGCTGGTGCTGCTGGGCAGCCTCCTGAGGGAGCCGGAGCACGCTCAGGCATTTCGCTTCGGCGGCGACGAGTTCGCGGTCATCTTCTCGCTGGACGAGATGAGCGCGTACCGGGAGTTCGAGCAGATCCAGCAGCAGCTCGCGGTGATGGACGCCTCGCCGGGAGACCCGGTCACGATCAGCATCGGCATCGCCTCGTTCCCCGCGCACGCCGACAGCCCGGACGAGCTCCAGCGTCGAGCCGACGGCGCGCTCTACTGGTCGAAGCAGCACGGGAAGAACCGCTCCTGCCTCTACAGCCCGTCGGTCGTCCGGATCTACTCGCCGGAGGAGCTGGAGCGTGAGACCGAGCGGAACGCGCGGCTGCGTGCGGCCAAGAACCTCGTGCGCTTCGTCGACGCCCGCGATCCCTCGACGGCCAACCACTCGCAGATGGTGTCGGCGCTTGCCGAGGCGATCGGCCTGCAGCTCCAGCTCGACGCCGAGACCGTGAGCCACCTGCAACTCGCGGGCCTCCTCCACGACATCGGGAAGATCGGGCTCCCGGACGCGATCCTGAACGCGCCACGCAGGCTCACCGAAGAGGAGTACGCGGTCGTCAAGCGGCACCCGGAATTCGGCCACTCCCTGCTCGACGGGCTCGGCATCGAGCCGGTCGAGGACTGGGTCCTCCATCACCACGAGCACTGGGACGGCTCCGGCTATCCGCACGGGCTTGCCGGTGAGCAGATCCCGATGGGGGCCAGGATCCTCCTCGTCGCCGACGCCTTCGAGGCGATCACCGCCGACCGCCCGTACCGCCGGGCGCAGAGCGAGGAGGCGGCGCTCGCCGAGCTGCGCGACAAGTCCGGCACCCAGTTCGACCCTACAATCGTCGAGGCACTCGACCGGCACTTGACGACCTCCGAGACGCCGCGCGCCGAAGCGATCGCCTGATGGCGCTCGCACTGCCGCTGCTCGCCGCTCTCGCGGTCGCCCCGCTGCTCGGCGGACGGTGGAGCCGACTCGCCGACGTTCGCCTGCGCTGGGTTCCGCTCTTCTACGCCGCGATCGCCCTGCAGCTGGTCGCGTTTCCGGTCTCCGCTCTGCCGTGGCGGACGCCCGATCGGATCGCGGTGGCGCTCTGGCTCACGTCGTACGCGCTGTTCGCTGTCGCTGCCGCGTGCAACCTACGCATCGCCGGCGTCGCTCTCGTTGCCGTCGGAATGTTCTCGAACGTGCTCGCGATCCTCGCCAACGGCGGGCACATGCCCGCGCTCCCGGCGGCCCTGCGCGCGGCCGGGCTCCATTTCCAGCAGAGCCGCAACAGCACCGCGCTCAGCGCGCCGCACCTCTCCTGGTTCGTCGACCGCTGGGCAGCCCCGGGCTGGGTTCCGTGGGCCAACGTCTTCTCGGTGGGTGACGTGGCGATCGCCGTGGGCGGTGTCGTCTTCGCGCTGGCCGCCACCGGGGCGCTGCGGATTCCCGCCCTGACGCTGGGCCAGCGGCGAACCGCCTGAGCCGCTAGGACGCGGCGCGGCGCTTACGTTCGCGTTCGAGCTCCTCGTCACGGGCCCGGCGCTTCTCGAGTAGTTCATCGAACTCGCGAATCCGCTTCTCGCGCGCGGCCCTTTCCTCAGGCGTCGTCTTCCTCGGCTTCGCCATCGTCCTCCTCCAGCAGCTCCTTGATTCGCTCAACGTCCTTTCGAATATCCGAGATCGCGAAGAGCGTAGCGGTCAGCTCCCCGCGAGAGATCAGCTCTTCATCCACGCTCTGCGTGTGCCCGAGCAAAGGCTCACGCGAAAGCGGCCGGAGTGGCCGCGGCTCAGCGGCGCTTTGGAGTGTGCTGGCGGGCCAGGTCGACTGCGATCGCCAGGAGCAGCGTCCCCGCCCACCAGTTGACCGGGTCGAAGGTGAGGACCTCACGGTCGCCGATCAGGTCGCAGATGAGCCAGACCACGAACCAGAGCAGGGTCATGCGCCCCTCCCATCGTCGAGTGTGAACGCGTCGAACCGTCCAAGAGTACGATTAGCTCATGTCCACGACGTGCCCGAGTTGCGGCGCAACGTTCGAGGATGACACACCGGTTTGCCGGAAGTGCTTTTTCGTGATCGATCATGCACGCTGGAACGAGGACGCCGGGTCCCCCGGCGCGGATGCGGATGATCGAGCGAAAGACCTGCAGGACGCGCCGATCGGGGAGGTTCCCGCCGGCGGGCCCAAGGGAGGCTTGGCCTGGAGCGGCTTCAGGACGGGTTTCAACAGCTTCCTGCGCGGCGGCCGCCGCCGCTGACTCCGGGCGCGGCGAACCCGCCTCCGCCAGCTTCGCTCGTGAAATCACTATCCTCCACGGCCTTTGACGGTCGTGGGTCTCCTTCGCCTTCTGCTCGGCGCGACGCTGCTTGTTGCGGCCGGGGCGAAGCTGGCCGGCGGCACGCGGGCCAGGGACGCGCTCCGGTCGTACGGGATCTCCGACCGCCGCGTGCGCGCCGGGCTCTGGGCGCTCACGATCGCGGCCGAGGCGGGGCTCGGGATCGCGGTTGCCCTTGGAGTGCCGGGAGCGGCGGCCGGCGCCGCCGCGCTGCTCGGCGTGTTCGCCGCCGCGCTCGTGGTCGCGATCAGGCGTGGCCGAGCGGGAGCTCCCTGTGGCTGCTTCGGGGGCCGCTCGCGGATCGGCTACGGCGCCGTCGCCCGGACGGCGCTGCTCGCCGCGGCCTTTGCCGTGCTGCCGTTCCTGCCCGACACGCGGCCCTCGACTCAGACCTGGCTCGGAATCGGACTGGGCGTCGCCCTCGCCGCGGTCGCCGCGCTCGGCGTCGGCCTGGTCGCGCTCGCCCGTGAGGTGGGCGAGCTGCGCCTGGCGATCGCCCCTCAGGCCGCGCTCTCGATCGCCGAGGAAGGCCCGGAGCTCGGTGCCCACGTCGCCCTGATCGACCGCTTCGAGCGTGCTGCCCCGCTAGCCGTCGCCGTCTTCAGCTCGTCGGGTTGCGCGCTCTGCCGCGCGCTCGAGCCCTCGCTGCGGCTCGTCGCCTCGGACCCTGAGGTCGAGCTCGAGCTCTTCGACGAGGAGTCGGATGCCGCCGCCTGGGACGAGCTCGCTGTCCCGGGCAGCCCCTACGCGGTCGTGCTCTCGGCCGACGGCGAGGTGCTCTCGAAGGGGACGTTCAACTCGCTGTACCAGCTCGAGAGCCTGCTCGTCGCCGCAACCAAGCCGGTGCGTGCTTAGCGAAGCCGTAGCCGGAGCGTCCTCGCGCCGGGGGTTCCTCGCGCGGGCCGGGCGCCTGCTGCTCGCGGTCAGCGGCGGCGGGCTCGTCGCGGCCGCGCTCGACGCGCAGAAGGCCGAGGCGCACCATTTCTGCGGCCACGTCTACACGACCGGCTCCTGCCCGCACCCGACCGGGCTGCCGAGAGTCGACCGCAACGGCTTCCCGCTGCGCGCGGCGGACGGCCACCCGGTCGACGACCTCGGCCGGCCGGTCGACAAGCAGGGACGTCCCGTGGATTCGCACGGGCACGTGCTGCTCGACCCCGACGGGAACCCGCTCCCGCCGGCACCGCGCACCCGCGTCTGCCAGGCGGCTGCGCGCGCGTACCACTTCCGCCCGTACATCGACGGCTCCTGGTACCGCTGCTGCGGCGGGCACGTGCGGCGGCTGATCGACTGCTGCGGCTTCGTCCAGAAGCGAATCAACGGGGACGCCGCGCTGACGGGCTACTGCTACCGCGGCCGGCATGTCTTCTGCGTCATGTACTACGACTCGAAGGTCAAGTGCTGACCGTCGCCCTCGCCCTGACCGGGCTGCTCGTCGGGCTGGCGGGCGCCTGGTCGCCCTGAAGCCTCTCGATGGTCGGCACCGTGCGTGCCGCACGCCACGGAGGACGAACGCTCGCCGGCGGCGCCTTCACGGTCGGGCTGGCACTCGGCGCGGCGGCGCTGTTCGGCTCGCTGGGCGCGCTCGGCGCGGCGCTTCGGCCCGGGCACGCGGTCGTGCTCGCCGCCGTGGCGCTCGCCGGAGCGGCGGCGATCGCCGATCTCGCCGGACTGCGGGTCCGGCCGCAGGTTCGCTTCCAGGTGCCGGAGCGCTGGCGCCGGACGATGCCGCTCGCCCGCGCGCTCTTCCTCTACGGCCTCCTGCTCGGGACCGGCGTGACGACCTTCGTGCCGGCCGCCGCCGTCTGGGCGCTGCTTCCGCTCTGCGTCGCACTCGGCAGCGTGCCGCTCGCCATTGCGGTCGGGCTGGGCTTCGCGCTCGGACGGGCCCTGCCGGTGCTCGCCGTCTCGGACGAGACGGCCCTCGCCGAGCGGCCCCAGGGCCTGCGAGTCCTGCGGATCCTGGCCGCCGGGTCGCTGGCGCTCGCCCTCGTCGCGGGCACGGCCCGCGCCGCCGCGCCCGTCGCCGCGCCGGCCGGGGATCCCGGCGCCGCCGGAACCGACCTGGTCTGGCAGGAGCCGGGGGTCGGCGGCATCCTCCTGCGCGGCGGCGTCCAGTCCCAGCTGCCAGGGAGCGACCCGGCGATCGGCGACTCGTTCATCGCCTGGCACACGGGCGATGCGGTCACCGTCGCCGCCCGCGACACCCTGCAGCCGGTCCTGCAGGTGACGATCCCTGGAGTCGAGAAGCTCGCCGTCTCCCAGGACTGGCTCGCGTACCGCTCGGCCCATCCGAGCGGCTCCGAGGAGATCCGCGCCTTCGCGATCACAGACCCGACGACCACGGTCGACGTCACGAGGTCGTGGGCGCGAGGGCGGCTCGGCCGGCCTTCGCTCGCAGGGAGCATCGTCGTCTACCACCTCGCACTCCCGGGTAGGAGCCGGCTCTTCTCCTTCGACCTCTCGACCGGCAAGCGGAGGCTTCTGCGCTCGGCGAGGCATGCGCTTCTGCTCAGCCCGGCCCGCATCGGCAGGAAGCTCCTGTACGTGCGGCTCGGACGCTGCTCGCAGCAGCTCCGGCTGGGCCGGCTGGATGGAAACGGCCCGGGCCGCGTCCTCTACAAGCTGCCGCCGCTCGCCGGCCAGGATCTCGGACACGAGCACGGGCACACGGCACAGGGCTCGCGCGTCCCCTGCCCCGGGCGTCCGAAGCCGACGGCCCGCTCGCTTTGGACGACAGCGCTCACGGAGACGGCCGCCTACGTCACAGTCCTGCGCCCCGCCGGCGGCGGGCACACGACCCCCTCGCTGCTGGAGACGGCCCTGCCGTAATGCTTGCCCCCCTGCGGTGACTGATGCTCGACAAGCCGACGGGGTCATGGAGGGGAAGCAGATGAAGCGTGTGTATGTGCAGACCAACGCGGCCGAGCGGAACGAGGTCATTGCCTTCGACCGTTCGGACGACGGCCGGCTGGAGCAGCTCGGGAGCTACGAGACCGGAGGGCGCGGATCGGGCGTCCCGCATCTTGCGTCGCAGAGCTCGGTCGTCCTCAGCGACGACGGGAACTGGCTGCTGGTGATCAACGCCGGCAGCAACGAGCTCTCGCTGTTCGCGATCGAGCCGGACGGCCTGCGGCTGAGCGCGCAGGTCGCCTCGGGCGGAAGTGGCCCTACGAGCGTCGCCGAGCACAACGGCATCGCCTACGTGCTGAACAACGGCACTCCTGGCATCGCCGGGTTCACGCTCGATGGAGGCAACCTGACGCCTCTCGACGGCTCGGTGCGCTCGCTCGATGCGGGCGCCGACCCGGCGCAGATCGCCTTCAGCCCGGACGGCCGCACGCTGGTCGTGACCGAGCGGGGCACCAACTCGATCAGCGCGTTTGCGATCGATGAGCAGAGGCTCGCGCAGGAGCCAAAGACGATCCCGTCCTCCGGCGCGACGCCCTACGGATTCGACTTCGTCAACGGCTCGGTGGTCGTCACCGAGGCCTTCGGCGGCGAGGCTGGCAAGGCCGCGGCGTCGTCCTACGCGCTCCCGGAGCTTGAGCCCGTCAGCGCCTCGATCGCGGACACGCGCAGCGAGGTCTGCTGGGCGGCTACGACAAAGGACGGCCGGTTTGTCTACGTGACGAACTTCGGCGACGGGACGATCTCCAGCTACTCGGTCGGAGAAGGCGGCACGATCGAGCTGCTCGACCCGGTGGCCGGCGCGGCGCGAATGGGCGA
>DASPRN010000031.1:0-29019 GCA_035624425.1 Gaiellaceae bacterium | reverse complement strand
GCGCCCCGGCGACGTGATCCTCTACGAAGACGCCTACCGAAACGTGGCGATCGCGATCAACGGCGGCAGCGCGGCGGAGACCTTTGGCGCCGCGCCCGGCCAGGAAGTTCGGATCCACCTGCGGACGCCTTGAAGGGATCGCGTTGAGCCTCGGACAGCGCTTCGCCAGGTTCGTGACCGATGCCGTCGTCCGCCGGCCGTGGCTCTGGCGTTTCTTCCGGCCCTTGACGCGATTGCAGTTCGATCGAATGGCGCCCAGGTGGACCGTGATGCGGAGTGCGGATGCGTTCGCGTCCCTGGAAGCGGCACTCGAGGCGGTGCGGCAGCCGCCGGCCAGGGTCCTCGACCTCGGCACCGGGACGGGGCTCGCGGCGTTCACGATCGCGCGGCGTTTCCCCGACGCCGAGGTCGTCGGCGTCGATCTTTCGGCGGCGATGGTGGCTCAGGCGCGGGCTGGCACGCCGCCCGAGCTCGCCGGCCGTGTGCGGTTCCAGGCGTCCGACGCCGCGCATCTGCCCTTCGAGCAGGGCTCCTTCGATCTCGTCGTGCTGGCCAACATGATCCCGTTCTTCGACGAGCTGGAGCGCGTCGTCGCACCGGGCGGACACGTCGTCTTCATGTTCTCGGCCGGTCCGGACACGCCGATCTGGGTGGCGCCGGAGCGGCTCCGCAGGGAGCTCGCCTGCCGCAGATTCTCGGACTTTGCGGACTTCCAGGCCGGCAACGGCACCGCGCTGCTTGCCCGAGGGGCAGATCACAACTAGGCTGCCGCGCCACAAGGACGTTCGCGGCGCGGTAGCACCGGCCCGGACGTCCTTTTTTGGGGCGCGGCTACACTGACCGCCCGCGGCGAGGTAGCTCAGTTGGTAGAGCACACGGCTGAAAACCGTGGTGTCGCCGGTTCGATTCCGGCCCTCGCCATCTACCGCGTCCGCGCAGACGCGAGCCGGTCGAGCAGGGCTTCCATGAGCTCGTTCTTCAGCAGCACCTCGTCGGCGCCCGCTTCCCGCGCCGCACGGTGCAGCGCCGGAGCCTCGTCGCCGGTCAGTGCGATCAGGCAGAGGTTCGGGTGGTCGCGCCGCAACCGCGCCGCTGCGGTGACGCCGTCGAGCATCGGCATGTGCAGGTCGATCACCACGGCGTCGGGCGAGAGCACGTCTGCGAGCTCGATCGCCTCCAGCCCGTTCCACGCGGCGCCGACCACTGCCAGCTCCGGCTGCCTGTCGATCAGCTTCTGCAGCGCTGTCCGGAAGGAGCCGTTGTCGTCCGCGATCAGGACGCGGATCTTGCCGTCGAGCCCCTCCATGGCTGCGCTCGTCATCGCTGGGGCAAAGCTAGCCTTGCCCGCGTGGGTATTCAAGAAACGACGCAACCTGTGGCGATCATCGGCGCCGCGCTCGATCTCGGGGCGGGGCGGCGCGGTGTCGACATGGGGCCGTCCGCGATTCGCTACGCGGGCCTCGAGCCGCGCATCGCGGGCCTCGGCCGGCGCTGCGAGGACTGGGGAAATGTGGTGGCGCCCGTCGCGGAGGCGAGCGCGGTCGGGGACGAGCGCGTGCGGTTTCTGGCCGCGATCGTGGAGACCTGCGAGCGGATCGCCGACCAGGTCGTGCGGGCGGTCGAAGGCGGCTACCTGCCGCTCGTGCTGGGCGGCGACCACTCGGTCGCGCTGGGCACTCTCGGCGGCCTGGCGCGGGCGCGCGGGCCCGGCGGCGTGCTCTGGCTTGACGCGCACGGCGACCTGAACCGGCCCGAGACCTCGCCGAGCGGGAACGTGCACGGGATGCCGCTCGCCGCGGCGCTCGGGCTCGGCGGTCCTGAGTTCGACAGTCCCGCTTTCCGGCTGCCGGCGGTCGATCCCGCGCGGGTGGCGCTGGTCGGCGTGCGGGCGCTCGACGACGCGGAGCGCGAGCTGCTGGCGGAGCTCAACGCGCTCGTCATGACGATGAGCGACGTCGACCGGCTCGGGATCGAGACCGTCATGCACCAGGCGCTCGAGCGGGTCTCGGGCGATGGGTTCACACACGTCAGCCTCGACATGGACGTGCTCGACCCCGAGGTCGCGCCGGGCGTCGGCACGCCGGTGCGCGGGGGGCTCTCGTATCGCGAGGCGCACCTCGCGATGGAGCTTGTTGCCGAGGCGGGAGTCGCGGGCTCGCTCGAGGTGGTCGAGGTGAACCCGATCCTCGACCGCGAGAACGAAACCGCAAGGCTCGCCGTCGAGCTGGTCGCGAGCGCCCTCGGGGCCCGGATTCTCTGAACTGAGCCCGCCGCGGCCCGGCTGCCGTCTGTTTCCCCCGGGGGACCCCCGGTTGACCAACCCCCGCTGACGAGCGTAGCGCCGAACCTGTCACGCGTGGGTGTCGCACCCATGACGAAAGAGGAACCTCTCGACCGCCTCCGCGGTCTCCTCGTACGCGTCCCAGTAGACCACGTGCCCGCCCGGCGTCGCGACGACCTCGAGCCGGTCGCCGAGCGCCTCCGCGTACTCCACAAGCTGGTCGTCGCGGACGAGGCCGAAGCGCTCCGCATGGACGAGCAGCGCCGGATCGGGAAGCGCCGATGGCGGAGGCGGCTCCGTGCACATCTCGCCGTAGGCCGTGACGACCGCCGAGCGGCAGTAGCGCCACCGCAGCCGTCCGTCGCCGGAGCTGACGAGGTGTTCGCGTGCCTCCTCCTCGAGGAACTCGCGCGGCGTCGGCGCTCCGGAGGCGAGCCGCGCCTCGATCGCCTCGTCCTCGTCCGTGAACGAGACGTCGCGCGCCGCGTCTTCGGCGAAGTCGAGCCCGACGTGGGGGAGGATCTGGATCGCCGGGTCGAGCAGCACCGCCGTCTGAACCAGCTCCGGACGGCGCGCGCAGAGCTCGAGGAGCAGGCGGCCGCCGAAGCTGTGCCCGAGCCAGGCCGCGCGCTCGACCCCGGCCGCAGCAACGGTTTCGGTCAGGTCGTGGACGTGCGTGTCAATGCTCCAGGGCGGCTCGTAGCCGGAGCGTCCGTGCCCGCGGAGGTCGGGCGCGAGCACTCGGAACGACCGCCCCAGCCGCTCCTCGGCGAGCCGCCGAAAGCGGCGACCGTGCGCCGAGACGCCGTGCAGGCATACGAGGGGAGGAGCATCAGCCGCGCCCCATTCGTGCAGGTGCAGCAGCATCAGAAAACGTCTGCGAGCAGCGCCGCGAACGGCGGGAATGTCTCGCGCCAGTCGCCGGCAATGGCCACGTCGGCGGTGCCCTCGACCGGCGTCTCGGACTGCTCGAAGACGACGATCACGCTCGCCTTCACCGACGCTACCGCGTGCTCGAAGTCGCTCTCGGTCTCGACGGCGACGTAGAGCCTTGGGGCGACGGAGCGCCCGAGCAGTCCGAGCTGGCGGCTCCGGGCGACGAGCCCGGCCTCGCAGGCGCGGCGGTCACCTCCCAGCGCAGCTCCGAGTGGAGCCGCGAGCTCGCGAAGCTCCTCGACGGCGCCGGTGTCCCCCAGTCCGGCGCCCGCGGAGACGACCACCTTGGCCTCGTCGAGGTCGAAGGCGCGCTCACGCTCGTCTCGCTCCAGAAGACGCGTGCGTGCCGCGGGCAGCGGCCCGAGCTCGAATCGGCGCTGCTCGCCCTCTGCGGCGTCGCTTGGCTCGAGCGGCTCGAACATCCGCGCCCGCACCGTCGCGAGCTGCGGCGTCGTCGCGCCCATGATCACCGAAACGATGTTGCCGCCGTACGCGGGCTTGAACTGGATCAGCCGGCCGGCCCGGTCGATGGCGAGATCGACGCAGTCGCCCGTCATGCCGAGCTCGAGCGCGCCCGCCGCCCGCGGGCCGTAGTCGCGACCCCGGCTCGTCGCCGGGATCAGGAGCGCGTGCGGCCGCTCCCGTTCGAGCACCTGGGCGAGCGCACCCGCCCAGAGCTCGGGCTCGTACTCGGCGAGCCGATCGTCGTCGACGCTCACGACAACCTCCGCGCCGTGCCGGACCGCCTCGCGCGCAGCGCCATCGAGCCCCTGCCCGAGCAGGAGCGCGACGTTGCGCCCGCCGAGCTTTCCCGAGAGCTCGCGGCCCTTCGCGAGCAGCTCGAGCGAGATCCGGGCCGGGCGTCCCTCGACGAGCTCGACGACGGACCAGCAGTCATAGGAGTGGCCCGGCGTCTCGCCCAGTCGCTCCGGCTTCTCCCAGGCGGTCGCAGCCGGGGGCCGCTCCGCCAGGAGCTCCCGCACCCGCGCGGCGGCTTCCTCCGGATCGGTGAACAGCTCATGGGCTCGCTCCGGGGTCACGTCGCGGACGGCGAGCACGCGGGTCGGCGAGCCGCGTTGGCCGAAGAGCCGCTCGTCGCCGCCGAGGTCGGTTGCCGTCCGGATCACGATCCGCTCGATCGCGTCCGGGGCCGGCAGGGGCTCGACGTCGACATCGGCGCCCTTCGGTGGCAGCGCAACCGAGCAGAGCCCGGGAAGCTCCAGCTCATATGACTCCTCGCCGTCGTCGCCTAGCCGGCGCACGCGCACCTTGCCCCCGGCCGGCTCGAGCTCGACGGCGTTCGTCACCTGCGGCAGCTCGAGGAACGCGGCCACCTCGGCCGGCACCTGCCAGGTCTCCGAGTCGGTCGTCTTGCGCCCGCAGAGGACGAGGTCGGGGCCTTCAGCGCGGATCGCGTGCGCAAGCGCCCGCGACGTTCCGAGCGTGTCGGCGAGCGCGAAGGCACGGTCGGAGAGGTGGACCGCGCGGTCGGCGCCAAGCGCGAGCCCGGTCCGGAGCGCCTCCTCGGCCTGCGGCGGCCCCATCGTCATCGCGACGACCTCGCCGCCGAGACGCACCGCGTGGGCGAGCGCGTAGGCGTCGAAGCGGTTCAGCTCGAGCGGCACGCCCTCACGCACGAGCGACTTCGTCTCTTCGTCGAAGCGGATCGCGTCTCCCCGCGGCACCTGCTTGAGGAGGCAGACGATCTTCATTCGGGTGAGACTACCGGCGGTGCTCGGGATCCTCTACGACATCCATGGCAACATCCCGGCGCTCGGTCGCGTACTGGACGAGGCGGCCGACCTCGGCGTCGACCGCTGGCTGCTCGGCGGCGACTACGGGACGCCGAGTCCCTGGCCCGAGGAGACGATCGCGCGGCTCCGCGAGCTCCCGAACGCGACCTGGATCCGCGGCAACGGCGAGCGCTGGCTCCTCGAGCCGCCACTCGACCGCCCCGACGTGATGGAGTCGTACGAGGTCTTCGCCGGCTCGTACCCGGAGGGGCTCGTGGACTGGCTCTACGCCCTGCCGCCGCAGGCCGAGCTCGACGGGAACCTCTTCGTGCACGGCTCGCCGCTCTCCGACGTCGAGAGCTTCCACGCCGAGCCGCAGGAGGACGACGAGCGGCTGCTGAACGGCGTTCGCCACCGGACGGTCGTCTTCGGCCACAGCCACCTTCAGTTCCGGCGACCCGGGCCGGATGGCACCGAGCTCCTCAACCCCGGCAGCGTCGGCATGCCGCTCGACGGGGACGCGCGCTCCGCCTGGGCGACCTGGGAGGGCGACTTCGAGTTCCGCCGCACCGAGTACGACGTCGAGCGGGCCGCGGCCGCCTACCGCACCATGGGCGGCGACTTCGGCGAGTTCGCGGCGCGCCGGATCGAGCGTGGCTCGGATTAGGCGAGCGAGGCGTCGAGCGTGATCTCGACGTTGCCCTTCAGCGCTTGCGAAACGGGGCAGTTCTCCTTCGCGCCCTCGGCGGCCTCGCGGAAGGCGGCCTCGTCGATTCCGTCAACCTCGCCGCGGATCCGCAACGCGATCTTCGTGATCGCGAAGCCCTCGCCGACCTTTTCGAAGGTCGTCCGGGCCTCCGACTCGAGCCTGGTCGGCGGCGTGTCGCCACGCGCCAGGCCGGCGGCGAGCGCCATCAGGATGCAGCTCGCGTGGGCCGCCGCGATCAGCTCCTCCGGGCTGGTGCCGTCGCCGCCCTCGGCCCGGTCCTTCCAGGTGACCTGAAGGCCGGACGCAGCGCCGCTGCCGAGGTCCACCGAGCCGTGTCCCGCCGCGAGTGTGCCCTCCCAGGTCGCGGTCGCCGTCTTCTCAGTCGCCATCGTCGCTCCCTTCCTCGCCTGAACCGGACGGGCGATAGTACTGCTTGTCCTTCAGCGGCTCCGGGAGGTGATCGACGTCGAAGCCGCGCGGGTCGGAGTGCGGGTAGACGTAGCCCTCGCCGCGTCCGAGCTTCTTGGCCCCTCGATAGTTCGCGCTGCGGAGCTCGTCCGGCGGCCGTGCCTGTCCGTGCTCCCGCACATCGGCCGACGCCTCGCCGAGCGCCGTGATGACGGCGTTCGACTTCGGCGCGCGCGCCAGGTAGATCGCCGCCTGCGCCAGGTTCAACCGCGCTTCGGGCAGCCCGACGTGCTCGACCGCCTGCGCCGCCGCGACCGCGACCAGCAGCGCCCTCGGGTCGGCGTTGCCGATGTCCTCGGAGGCGAGCACGATCATCCGTCGCGCGATGAACCGGGGGTCCTCGCCGCCCTCGAGCATTGCGGCGAGGTAGTACACGGAGGCATCGGGGTCTGACCCCCGCATTGACTTTATGAAAGCCGAGATGAAGTCGTAGTGCGCGTCGCCGCCCTTGTCGTACACGAGCGGCCGCTTGCGGGCGGCGTCTTCGACGTGGCCGGTGCTCGGCGTGCCGCCCTCGGCACGTGCGGTGTGCGCCGCGAGCTCGAGGATGTTCAGCGCATTGCGCGCGTCGCCGCCGGCTCGCAGCGCGATCAGGGCCACGAGGTCGTCGTCCACGTCCGCTTCGAGGGTCTCGGCTCCCCGTCGCACCACGATGGTGAGGTCGTCGTGCGTCAAGGGCTGCAGCTCGTAGATCTGGCAGCGCGAGAGGAGCGCCGAGTTGACCTCGAAGTACGGGTTCTCGGTGGTGGCCCCGATCAGCGTGACGAGCCCCTCCTCGACGGCGGGAAGCAGCGCGTCCTGCTGTGCCTTGTTGAAGCGGTGGATCTCGTCGAGGAAGAGAATCGTCCGCTGACCCGAGCCGCCGAGCCGGTCGCGCGCCCGCGCGAGCACCGCCCGCACGTCGGCGACGGTGGCGGAGACCGCCGAGAGCTCCTCGAACGCCGCGCCGGTCGTCTGGGCGACGATCCGCGCCAACGTGGTCTTGCCGGTCCCGGGCGGGCCGTAGAGGATCGACGAGCCGACCCGGTCCTCGGCGATCGCGAGCCGTAGCGCCGAGCCCTCGCCGAGCACCTGCTCCTGGCCCACGAACTGCTCGAGGCTGCGCGGGCGAAGGCGCAGCGCGAGCGGCGCCGATTCCTCGATCTGGGCGCGGGCCGAGTCGGCGAAGAGATCGCTCACGCCGGGAAGTATGCTCCGGGCGTGGCCACCGGCGAGGTCGAGGACTTCAGCGAGGCGGTCCTCGCCGGCGAGGGCGCCAGCGACTACGAGCGCTACCTGCGAACCGACGAGCTGCTCGCGCTGCAGAAAACTCCTGAGGAGCAGGCGCATCGCGACGAGCTGCTCTTCCAGACCGTGCACCAGGCCTCCGAGCTGTGGCTCAAGCTTGCGTGGAACGAGGCCGAGGAGGCGACCCGGCTGCTCGAGGCCGGCGACCTCGCCGCCGCCGACCGGCTGCTGCGCCGCTCCATCCACGCGCTGCAGTTCGTGATCGACCAGCTCGACATGCTCGAGCGCCAGTCGCCGTGGGAGTACCAGACGATCCGCAAGGTGCTCGGCCACGGCAGCGGGTTCGACTCGCCGGGCTTCCGCGAGATCCGCCGGGTGACGCCGCAGCTCGGCCAGGCGTTCACGACCCTCCTGCGGGAGCGAGGCCTGAGCGTCGTCGAGCTCTACGTCCAGGGCCGCGAGCACGAGGACCTCTACCAGCTGGCCGAGCTCCTGATCGGCTGGGACGAGCACATCACGCTCTGGCGGATGCGCCACTACCTGGTCGTCGCGCGCGTGATCGGCGACCAGGTCGTCGGCACCCAGGGCACGCCGGTCGAGCTGCTCGGCGGGCTGATCAAGCAGCGGTTCTACCCGGAGCTCTGGCAGGCGCGAAACCGTCTTACCGAGCTGGCGAACGAGGAGGACTGAGGCGTCGCTTGCGATGCCGATATCAGGCCGTGCGGCTTCGCCGCGCGGCCGTCTGAGATGACCGGTCGGCACCTTCTGCGTCAGAAGGTCGGCTGTTAGTGCTCGTCGACGAGGTGACCCGGCTCCTGCAAGAGCTGATCCGGCTCGACACCGTCAACCCACCCGGGAACGAGACGCGGGCCGCAGAGCTCCTGCGCGACTACCTCGCCGAGAGCGGGGTCGAGAGTGAGCTCTACGCGAAGGTGCCCGAACGGGGGAACCTCGTCGCGCGGATCCCGGGCCGCGGCGACGGGCCGAGCCTGCTGTTGCTCTCGCACACGGACACGGTGGTCGCCGACCCGTCCGAGTGGCAGGTCGACCCGTGGTCGGGGGAGCTCCGCGACGGCGAGATCTGGGGCCGCGGCGCCCTCGACATGAAGGGGGAGGTCGCCGCCAGCGCGGTCACGCTCGCGTCGCTCAGGCGCGAGGGCTTCGAGCCGGCAGGCGACCTGATCTTCGTCGCGGCCGCCGACGAGGAGGTCGGCGAGGGCCCATTCGGCCTGCCCTGGCTCTGCGAGAACCATCCGGACGCGGTCCGCTCCGACTACGCGCTCAACGAGGGCGGCGGCGAGCGGATCGAGATCGGCGGCAAGGCCTTCTACCTCTGCTCGACGGCGGAGAAGATGAGCTCGCCGTTTCGCCTGCTGGTGCACGGGCGCGCCGGCCACGCGTCGATGCCGGGGATCGCCGACAACGCGCTCGCGAAGGCGGCGCCGCTGATCGAGCGCCTGGCCGCCTACCGGCCCGGGCCGCGGCTCGAGGTGGAGTCGAAGGCGTTGATCGAGGCGTTCGCGGGCCGGCCGGTCGAGGCCGGCGAGGCGCTCGAGGTGGCGCGCGGGCTCGATCCCTTCGCGGCCGAGCTGCTGGAGCCGCTGCTGTCGCTGACCCTCTCGCCGACGATGATCTCGGCCTCCGAGCGGCGCAACGTGATCCCGTCGGTCTGCGAGGTCGTGGTCGACTGCCGCCTGCTGCCCGGTCAGTCGCAGGCCGACGCCGAGCCGGAGCTGCGCGAGGTGCTCGGCGAGGGCGACTACGACTTCGAGTGGATCGAGGGCCGTGGCGGCACGCGCTCGCCGCTCGACACGCCGCTCTGGGGGGCCGTCTCGGAGTTCGTCCGGGAGATCGAGCCCGGCGCCGTGCCGGTGCCGGTCGCCTGCGCCGGCTTCACGGACAGCCACTGGCTGCGGGAGTCGTTCGGGACGGTGGCGTACGGCTTCTTCCCCTCACGCTTCATGGACATGCAGCTCGCCGCGCGGCTGATCCACTCGGCGGACGAGCGGATCCGCGTCGACGACCTCGAGCTCGGGCTCGAGTGCTTCCGGCACGTCGCCCGGACGGTCTGCTCCGGCTAGGCTCTCGTCGATGGCCGACAAGGTTCGCCTGGGGGGAATGGCGCTCCTGAACGGGGTGCTGGTGCACGGGCCGAACGCCTGGGCCTGCGCGATCCGGAACGAAGATGGCGAGCTCGAGGTCGCGGGCGAGGTCAAGCGCCTGCGCTCGAACGACGTTCAGTCGCCGTTGCTGCGCGGTCCCGCTCGGATCGCGGAGGTGTTCGCGTTCCTGCCGGCGGTCCGGCGGCGGCTGCCGGAGGCGCGGCTGCCCTTCCAGCGGCCGGTGGTGATCTGGTCGATGCTCGGGACGGCGGTCGCGGTTCGGATGGTCAAGGGCTCGCGCAGCCTGACGCCGCTTGTCCGCGAGCTTGCGGCCGGTCTGCTCTCGGCCCTGCCGGCAGCGCTGGCGCTGCGAGGCTCGGACCTCGCCGCCTACCACGGCGCCGAGCACATCTCGATCGGCAGCTACGAGCACGGCGCACCACGCGAGCGCGAGCACGAGCGCTGCGGCTCGCACATGCTCGGCCCGCTGATCGCCGCCTCCGCGGTGGGCGGTGCACTCGCGACGAAGGCGCCGCCGCAGATGCGCAGCGCCGCACGCGCAGCCGCTCAGCTCGGCGCGCTGGCGGCGGCCACCGAGATCTTCAGCTGGATGGTCCGCAACCCCGAGCACCCGCTGGCGCGAGCCCTCGCGCGCCCCGGGCACGAGCTCCAGCACCGCCTGGCCACGGCCGAGCCGACGCCGGAGCAGCTCGAGGTCGCCGAGGCCGCGCTCGCCAGATGCCTCGAGCTCGAGCGCGAAGCTGATGCAGCGCGTCACGACTAAGCGCCTGTCGCCCGAGGTCTTCGAGCTACCGGTCGAGAAGATGCGGGAGGGCTACTACACCGACGCCTACTTCATGCAGACGCGGGAGGTGCTGCTTCGCGACGGCCGGCACCCGCGGGTCGTGATGCAGGCCTTCCAGAAGCACGACTCCTACCTGGGCGGGATCGACGAGGCGATCGCCGTGCTCAAGCTCTGCGCGGACGACTGGGACGACCTGACCGTGCACGCCCTCTACGACGGCGACCGGATCGAGCCCTTCGAGCCGGTGCTGACGATCGAGGGCGACTACACGGGCTTTGCGCACCTCGAGACGCTCTACCTCGGCGTCCTCGCCCGGCGCACGCTGATCACCACCAACGTCGTGCACGTGCTCGAGGCGGCGAACGGCAAGCCGATCATCTTCATGCCCGCGCGACACGACCACCACCGCGTGCAGACGGGCGACGGCTACGCGGCGTACGTCGCCGGGCAGGTCGTCGGCGCCGAGATCGGTGTCACCTCGGACGCGCAGGCCTCCTGGTGGGGCGGTCGCGGGGTCGGCACCGTCCCACATGCGCTGATCGGCTCGTACGGCGGCAACACCGTCCTGGCCGCGACCAGGTTCGCAGAGCACGCCGACCCCGACATCAACATCACGGTGCTCGTCGACTTCGAGAACGACTCGGTCAAGACGGCGCTGGAGGTGGCTCGCGCGCTCGGGCGACGGCTCTGGGGCGTCCGGCTCGACACCTCGGGCCAGCTCGTCGACCGCTCGCTCTGGGACGAGCTCGGCGACTTCGACCCGCGCGGCGTCAACGAGCGGCTGGTGCGGAAGGTGCGCGACGCGCTCGACCGCGACGGCTTCGAGCACGTCAGGATCGTCGCCTCGGGTGGCTTCACGGCGCAGCGGATCCGGGCGTTCGAGGAGCTCGGCGTGCCGGTCGACTCCTACGGCGTCGGCTCGGCGCTGATCCGCGGCGAGAACGACTTCACCGCTGACATCGTGATGACAGACGGCCGGCCGTCCGCCAAGGCGGGCCGGCGCTACCGCGAGAACCCGCGGCTCGAACGCGTCGAATGACGATCCTCTGGGACGTCGACACCCAGGTCGACTTCATGCTCCCCGAGGGGAAGCTCTACGTGCCGGGCGCCGAGGAGACGGCGCCGGCGATGGCCCGGCTCGTCGCGGCGGCCCGCGAGGCCGGGATCGTGCACGTAGCGAGCGTGGACGACCACGAGCTGACCGACCCCGAGATCTCGCCCGAGCCAGACTTCCGCAACACCTACCCGCCGCACTGCCTGCGCGGAACGCCGGGCGCGGAGAAGGTGCCGGAGACGAAGCAGTCCGACCCGCTGCCGCTCTCGCTGGTCCCCTACCCGCCGGGGCTCGTCCACGGTCTGGTCGAGGGCCGGCGCGAGCTGCTGCTCCTGAAGAAGAGCTTCGACGTCTTCACGAATCCGAACACCGAGGCGCTGCTCGACGCACTGGATCCGGACGAGATCGTGCTCTTCGGCGTCGCGACCGACGTGTGCGACGACGCGGCCATCCGCGGCCTCCTCCGCCGCGGCCGGCGCCTGCGCTTCGTCGAGGACGCCGCCCGCGGTCTCGACGACGGGCGGGTTGCCGCCTGCCTTGCCGCCTGGCGGGAGGACGGGGTCGAGTTCACCACCGCCGACGAGGCGAGCGCCGCGCTTGCGTGAGCCTCCGCTCGTCACGCGCGCCCGCGCGCTCGAGCAGGAGCTCGGCTTCACGCACTCGTCGATCCCTGAGGTCGGCCGGCTGCTGCACCTGCTGGCCGCGCAGCGGGGCCGCACGCGCGTGGGCGAGCTCGGCACCGGCTGCGGAGTCGGAGCGGCCTGGATCGTCTCGGCCCTGCCGCCGGCCGTCCCCTTCGTGACCGTCGAGCTCGACGAGGAGCTGGCCCGCGCCTCGGCCGAGCTGTTCGCCGCCGACGAGAACGTGCGCGTCCTCCACGGCGACTGGCACGAGCTGATGCCGCCCGAGGCGCCGTTCGACCTGCTCTTCTACGACGGCGGCGGCAAGCAGCGCCCCGAGCTCGACGGCGACCAGGTGATCGGGCTGCTCGCGCCGGGCGCGACGATCGTCATGGACGACCTCACGCCGGCCCGCCGGCTCCACGACGTCGTGCGCGAGTTCTGGCTCAACCACCCCGAGATCACCGCGCTCGAGCTGCTGACGACACCCGAGACCTCGGTCATCGTCGGCACGCGCTGCAGTTGACTCCGGCGCCGAAGCAAGGGATAACGAGAGGGGATGGATTGGCTGGTCGTCTTCCGCGACGAGTTCGCGAACTGGTTGCCGCTGTTGTTCGGCGTGCTCCTGATCCTGATGGTCTACATCCTCTGGCGCACGCTGCAGGTGATGCCGAAGGTGACCGCTGCCAAGACGATCTCGCCGCAGTCCACCGTCAGCTGGGACGACGTGGCCGGGCTCGACGAGGCGAAGGAGGAGCTGGCGGAGGTGATCGACTTCCTCCGCGACCCGGAGCGGTTCGGCAGGCTCGGCGCGCGTGTGCCGAAGGGCCTCCTGCTCTACGGTCCGCCTGGGACCGGCAAGACGCTGCTCGCGAAGGCGATCGCGCACGAGGCGGGCGCGAAGTTCTTCGCCCAGAGCGCGTCGGCCTTCGTCGAGATGTTCGCCGGGCTCGGCGCGGCAAGGATCCGGAAGCTGTTCGAGGAGGCGCGCAAGCACGCGCCGGCGATCATCTTCATCGACGAGCTCGACGCGGTCGGCGCGCAGCGGACCGGTCATGGCTTCTCGCGGGAGCAGGACCAGACGCTCAACCAGCTTCTCGTCGAGCTCGACGGCTTCGAGGCGCGTGAGCAGATCGTCGTCATGGCCGCGTCCAACCGGCTCCAGGACCTGGACGCAGCGCTGCTGCGGCCGGGGCGCTTCGACCGGCAGGTGCTCGTCGCTGCCCCGGACCTCAAGGGACGGTCGGAGATCCTCGTCGTGCACACTCGCGGAAAGCCGCTCGGGGACGACGTGGACCTGAAGGCGATCGCGCGCCAGACCGCCGGCCTGACCGGGGCGGAGCTGGAGAACATCGCCAACGAGGCGGCGATCTTCGCGGGGAGAGCCGGGCAGAAGCAGCTGCGCCAGGTCGACTTCGACGACGCGATGGAGCGAGTCGTCGCCGGCCTGCAGCAACGGAGGGTCGTCACCGAGAAGGAGCGGCGGATCCTTGCCTACCACGAGGCGGGCCACGCGGTCATGTCGCACCTGACCGGCGACCTGCTGCCGGTGCACAAGGTGACGATCGTCTCGCGCGGCCAGGCGCTCGGCTACACGCTCAACATGCCGAACGAGGAGCGCTACCTGCACACGACCGAGGAGTTCGAGGACCTGCTGATGGTCTACCTCGCCGGGCGTGCTGCCGAGCAGATCGTCTTCGGCCGGGTCACGAACGGCGCGGCGAACGACCTCGAGAAGGCGACCGAGCTCGCCCGCGCTATGGTCTTCGACTACGGGATGTCCGGCGCGTCGGCGTCGCGCACGATGCGCGCCGACAACTACGCGCTGTCGGAGGAGACCAAGGCCGTGCGCGACCACGAGCAGGCGCGGCTCACCGACGAGGCCTTCGCGGAGGCGCAGCGGTTGCTCCAGAAGCACCGCGTCTCGCTCGACCGGATCGCCCTGGCGCTGCTCGAGAAGGAGACGCTCGACAAGGACGAGCTGGCCCGGCTGCTCGAAGGCGTCGAGGCCGAGTCGCAGGCGTCGGAGACCGTCGGCACCGTTCGTGTCGTAGCCGCGGAGTAGAAGCCGCCAGATAGCATCGGTGGTGTGGAGCCGCGCGGGATCCATCATCTCGGCGTCGCGGTCGAGGATCTCGACGCGGCGGTCGCGACCTATAAGCGGCTCTTCGGCGCCGAGCTGGAGCAGCGCGAGACCGTGCAGGAGCAGGGAGTGGAGGCGGCTTCGCTGCGGGTCGGATCCGACCGGGTCGAGCTGCTCGCCTCGCTCGGCGCGGACACGCCGGTCGGCAAGTTCCTGGCCAAGCGCGGTCCCGGCATGCACCACGTCGCCTACGAGGTCGAGGACGTGGGCCGGGCGCTCGAAGAGCTGGCCGCTCAGGGCGCCGACCTGATCGACGAGCGGCCGCGACGCGGGCTCTTCGGGCTCGAGGTCGCGTTCGTCCATCCAGACTCCGTCCACGGAGTCCTCGCGGAGGTGGTGAGTGTTGGCTGACGATCGGGTACGGATCGAGGTCGCCTTCGACGGCGGGCAGGTGCTGGCCGCCTTCGTCCCCGTGTCGGAGGCGGACGACCTCGAGCGGGCGCTGGCGCAGTCGGGAGACGGGGCCTTTCCGCTGGAGGCGGACGACGGCCGCTACACGGTTTCCCTGCGCCGCGTCGTCTACGTCAAGCGGTTTACGCGCGAAGGCCGGGTCGGCTTCACGGCCGCCTAGCCGGCCGAGCCCTTCGGTCGAGCTAGCCTCAGTGCGATGTTGGAGGCGGGGATCGTCGGGCTCACGGGGTCCGGGAAGACGACGCTGTTCACGGCGCTCACCGGTGGGCATGGCCCCGTCGGCACCGTGCCGATTCCCGACGAGCGGCTGGAGCCCGTAGCACGCACGGTCGGCTCGGCGAAGGTGACGCCGGCCACGCTGCAGCTGGTCGAGGTCGCCGGCACCGGGCCGGCGCTGCTCGGCAATCTCCGCAAGATGGATGCCCTGCTCGGCGTCGTCGACGGCTTCTCCGGCACGCGCGACCCTGAGGCCGACCGGGAGTCGCTCGCCCTCGAGCTGCTGATCGCAGACCGGGACCACGTCGAGCGCCGTCTGGAGCGCGTTCGCTCTCAGGCCAAGTCGGGCGACCCGCGCCTGAAGGACGAGGTGGCATCGCTGGAGCGTGTGCTTGCTCACCTCGAGGCGGGCCGGCCGCTATCGGACTACGAGGAGCCGCTGCCGCCCGAGCTGGAGCCGCTGACGACGAAGCCGCTCGTCGTCGTCGAGAACGGGCCCGGCGGGAGCGACCTCAAGCTCGAGGCCGAGCTGCGTGAGCTGGACGAGGCGGAGGCTGCCGAGCTCCGGGAGGGGCCGAGCGCGCTCGATTCCGTCCTGCGGAGCCTGTTCGAGGCAGCCGACCTGATCACCTTCTTCACCGCCGGCGAGAAGGAGACGCGTGCCTGGACGCTGCACCGCGGCGGGACGGCCCTGGATGCGGCGGCCTCTGTGCACACGGATCTCGCACGCGGTTTCATCCGCTGCGAGGTGATTCGCTGGCGGGAGCTGGTCGAGGCCGGATCACACGCCGAGGCCGCCCGCCGTGGACAGCAGCGCGTCGAAGGCAAGACGTACGTCGTCGAGGACGGCGACGTGCTGAACGTCCGCTTCAGCGTCTAGCGGCAACAGCCGCAGTCGCAGTCGCAGCCACAGTCGCAGCAGCTCATGCCTCTCCTTTCGTCGGTTGTCTCCACCGTACCTGATACATTGATAGATGTCGATGCAAGCGAAGCGACTCAGAGTGCTGGAGCAGCCTTGCTGCGCGCCGGGCGCGCCGCCCCTGCGGCCGGAGATCGCCGAGGGCCTGGCGCGGCGGTTCAAGGCGCTCTCGGACCCGACCCGGGTGGCGATCGTCAACCGGCTCGCCGGAGCCGACGAGGTCTGCGTCTGCAATTTCACGCTCCGGCTTGGGCTGTCGCAGCCGACGGTCTCGCACCACCTGCGGATCCTGCGCGAGGCGGGCCTGATCGAGGTCTCGCGCAAGCGCGGAACCTGGGTCTTCTATCGGCTCGTTCCCGAGGCGGTCGAGCAGCTCGCCTTCGCGCTCGGCGGTTCGCCGGCGCCCGAGGGCGTGCTCGCGACGGCCGAGCGGACGGTGGCGTGGTGAGCGAGCTGCCGCGCGCGCTGTTCGTGTGCATCGGGAACGCCGGCCGCTCGCAGATGGCGCAGGCGTTCTACGAGCAGCGCGGTGGCGAGGCGCGCTCGGCGGGCTCGCGCCCAGCGGCGGCGTTGCACGAGCCCGTCGTCCAGGCAATGCGTGAGCTCGACATCTCACTTGACGGCCGGAGCCCGAAGGGGATCTCGAACGAGGACGTCGAGTGGGCCGAGGTCGTCGTGACGATGGGCTGCGGCGACGCCTGTCCGGTGCTCCCCGGGAAGCGGTACGTCGACTGGAATCTGCGAGACCCGGCCGGACTGCCGGTCGAAGCGGTGCGGCCGGTGCGCGACGAGATCCGGCGCCTGGTCGACGAGCTCTGACGCGAGCAAGCCGGCGAGCGTGAGCCGTTAGAAGGTCCACGCGCGCGCGCGTGAACCATGTTCCCCCCGGGGCCTTCGGCCCTTTGCCCCCGTTTTTGAGGGTAGCCGGGAAATCGTCACGTGTCTGTTACGGGACCGTGCCGAAAGTGTGTCGCTTTCGGGGCTCGGCGCGGGGCGCTAGTCGACGGGCCGCGTAGCGGCCGTCGCGTCGAGCTGGTTCGCGTGGTAGAGGACGGATGCCTCCGCCGTCCGGGCCGCCCGCGCGTCGTGGTGGGACGCAACCGCATGTAGGAGCTCCGCCCGGGCGTCGGCTTCGAGCTCTCCGGCGCGCTCCTCGATCAGGCGCAGGCCGAGGTGGACGTGGCCGAGCAGGCGGCCTTCCTCGGTCTGCCGGAACGTCGGGCCCCGTTCGAGCTCGAGCGTCCGGCCGATGTCGTGCAGCAGCGCGGCCGCCAGGACGAGGTCAGAGCGCAGGCGCGGATGGAGCTGCGCGGCCTCCCGGCAGAGCGTCGCCACGCCGACGGTGTGCTCGAGGAGTCCGCCGGCGTACGCGTGGTGGCTCTCGGCCGCCGGCAGCGCTCGCATAGAGCCGCGCACGAGGTCGTCGGCGACGAACCGGTCGACGAGGCCGCGCAATCCGGAGTGCGAGATCTCTCGTGCGAGGAACTCCAGGAAGCCGTCGAGCTCGGCCGCGTCCCGCCGCAGCGCGGGCGCCAGCGAGACCGGGTCTTCGGCCGCCGCCTCGAGCGAGCGCACGTCGAGCTGGAGCCGGTCGCGGAACCGCTCGACCCGACCGAGCACCCGTACCGCGTCGCCCTCGTCGAAGCGTCCGTCCAGGAGCTCGACGTCCGACCAGACCCGCGCCTCGATCCGGCCGCTCGGATCGACGAGCTCGAGCGCCAGGTACGGAGCGCCCGCTCGCGTCCGGCGCCGCTCCTTGCGCGCGACCGCGTAGATGCCCTCGACAACCCGGTCCTCGGCGAGGGAGGCGATCGCGCTCATGGGCACGTCTCCTGCCCGTGAGCGGGTGGAGGGGGCGTGGGGGAACCGGGAGGTTCCACCACCTCGGGTTGTACGAAGGGGGCTCGTGGTGGAAACACGGTTTCCTCCACGGGAGGGAGCCGGAGGCGAACGACGCTCACGGCCGAAGTCTAGGCTCGAAGGCGGATGCTAGGCTCGCCCGCAATGGCCGTGGTCAAGCCGTTTCGCGCCGTCCGCTACGGCGAGCCCGCCGGGCCGCTCGAGGCGCTCGTTGCCCCGCCCTACGACGTCATCTCCCCCGAGCAGCGCGAGCAGCTTGCGGCTCAGAGCCCGCACAACGTCGTCCACCTGACGCTCCCCGAGGACGAGGCCGCCGCGGGCCGACTCTGGCGCGAGTGGCGCGACGAGCACGTGCTCCTCGACGAGGCCGAGCCCGGCTACTGGTGGCTCTCGCAGGACTACGTCGGGCCCGACGGCGTCGCGCGCACCCGTGAAGGCCTCGTGGCCGCGCTGTGCGCCGAGCCGTACGAGAACCGTGTCGTCCTCCCGCACGAGCGCACCCACCGCGGCCCGAAGGAAGGCCGCCTGCGCCTGCTTCGGGAGACACGCGCGCAGCTGGAGCCGCTGTTCTTCCTCTACGAGGGCGAGCCGCCGGCGGCTCGGCCCGACCGCGAGCCGGACCTCGAGGTCGAGGGCGCGCGCCTCTGGCGGCTATCGCCCGATGGCAGCGGGATCGAGAAGGCCTTCGCTGGCCGGCAACTGCTGATCGCCGACGGCCACCACCGCTACGAGACCGCCCTGGCCTACCACCAGGAGGACGGCACGCCGGCCAGCGCCTTCGTGCTCGCCGTCCTCGTCAGCCTCGACGACCCCGGCCTGATGATCTTTCCGACCCATCGCGTCTTCGAGCGCGAGCCCAGCGTGAAGCTCCCGATCGAGGAGCGGCTGGCCGACCCCGCGGCAGCTCTCCAGGCGCTCGAGCAGGTGCCGCGAGGCCGCGCCGCCGCCGTGCTCTACCGCAACAAGGGCGCGGAGCTGGCCGTCGACGGAGACGAGCTCGACGTTCGGCTCGTCGACCGGCTCGGCCACGAGGGGATCAGCTACACGCCCGATTGGCAGGAGGCTGTGCGGGCGGTCGACTCGGGCCAGGCCGAGGTCGCGGTGCTGATGCGCCCGACGCAGATCGAGGATGTCTTCGCGGTCGCCGAGCGCGGCGAGATGATGCCCCAGAAGAGCACCTACTTCTACCCGAAGCTCGTTTCCGGCCTCCTGTTCCTGCCGCTGTGAGCGACGATTGGCTCTCGGTCTGCCGCGCCGCGGTCGAGGACGTGCGCGGCGTGCTCGTCGAGCTGCCGACGCGCGCCGAGCGTGAGCCGGTCGTCGGCGCGGGCGAGGGCGGCGACGAGACGACCGCCATCGACGCGGCCGCGGAGCGGGTGATCGTCGAGCGGCTGCGCGCGATCGACGGAGCGACGATCGTGTCCGAGGAGATCGGCGAGCTGCAGGGCGACGGCGGGCTGCGGATCGTCGTCGACCCGATCGACGGCTCCCTGAACGCGAAGCGCGGCATCCCCTTCTTCTCGATCTCGGTGGCCGTCGCGGACGGCGAGACGATGGACGACGTCCTCTTCGGCTACGTCTACGACTTCGGCACCGGCGAGGAGTGGACGGCCGTGCGCGGAGGCGGCGCCCGGCTGAACGGCCAGGAGCTCGACTCGACGATGCCGCGGGAGGAGATCGAGATCCTCTCGTTCGAGGCCACGCTGACCTCGAGCGTCGCCGACAAGGCCGCCCAGATGGTCGGTCTCGCCTATCGCCTGCGGATCATGGGCTCGCTGGCACTCTCGCTCTGCCACCTCGCCGCCGGCCGGGTCGACGCGGTCTGCTCGCTGAAAGCCGCACGCGCTGTGGACATCGCCGCGGCGCAGCTGCTCGTGCGCGAGCGGGGAATCGCGATCGATTTGCCCGAGGCGCCGCCGTTCGGCTCGGCGCCGCTCGACATCGAGGGCCGCTCCCGCGTCGTCGCGGCCGCGACGCCGAAGGTCGCAGCCGAGCTCTTCGCCGCCCTTTCGCGTTGACCTGCTAGCGCTGGCGAGGGCCTAGCGGGATCGGCGTGAGCTTGCCTGCCGCCTCGTCGACCACCCAGAGGGTCTGGCCGGCGACAACTGCGTCTCGCGGCTTGGCGCCCGTGTGCACGGCGCCGAGCAGCGCGCCGGTCAGGGGATCGAGCTCGACGGCGTAGGCCAGGTCGTACACGCTGACCCACACGCGCCCGCCGCCGAATGCGATCCCGCCGCCGCGGCCCGTGCGGACGAGCACGGGCGAGTTCTGGATCGGCGCGGCCGAGAGCCCGGGCGCCGCGGGCCGCGCCGACCCGGCGAGCGTGAGCGCGAGCAGCGCGAGACCGACCACGCCGTCACTTTAGCAGGGTAACTTTACGCTGTAAAGCGTGGCACGCAAGCGGCTGATCAACGAAGACCGGATCGTCGAGACCGCCCTCGCGCTGATCGAGGAGCGAGGGATCGAGGCGCTGACGATGCGTGAGCTCGGGCGGCGGCTCGGCGTTGAGGGCATGGCGCTCTACACGTACTTCCGGAGCAAGTCCGATCTGCTGGACGCCGCTGCCGAGCGCATCCTGGAGGAGCTCGACTCGGACTTCGACCGCTCGCTCCCGTGGCGTGACCGCGTACGCCGCGGGACCGCCGCCTGGGCCGAGCTCCAGCGCCGTCATCCGCGGGCGTTTCCGCTCGTCTACCGCCGCAGCGCCCGCACCCACGCGGTCAGCCTCTTGACCGAGGAGCTGCTCGACGCGCTTCGCAGCGCCGGCTTTGACGAGCGGGCCGCCGCGCTTGCCTACCAGAGCCTGATCGTGCTGGTCGATGCCGCGCTGCTCGGCCGCAGCTCGTGGACCGATGCCGAGCTTCACGCCGCCTGGCGGCGCGGTGCGAAGGAGGCCGACCCAGAGCGGTTCCCGCGCTTCCGGGAGATCGCGCCGCACGCTGCGACGCTCAGCTGGGACGAGATCCTCGACTCGGGCCTCGACCTGGTGCTGGGAGGGCTCGGGCAGCGTCTGGAGGTCTAGCATCGTCCCGTGCGGCTTCTTCTCGCGGCAGCGATCGTGCTCGCGGCGTCCGGGTGCGGTGGGCATGCGACATCGACCGCGGCGCCGCCGAAACCGAAGCCGCCTATCCGAGTCGAGCTCACGGCCGACTCGCACCATCCGCGGGTCGGCAAGCCGTGGCACTACGAGGTGCGCGTGACCTCGGGAGGGAAGCCGGTTGCGGCTCGCATCCACCTGCAGATCCTGTTCGGCGGCGTGCCGGTCGGGCAGGTCGGCCGGCACCGGGTGGCCGGCGGTGTCTGGCGGGAGACGCTCGGGATTCCCGGCAACCCGCCGTTTCCGGAGCGGGCGAAGGGAATCAGGCTCGTCTTCGAGGCGATCGCGCGCGCGATCGGCCAGACACGCAAGGCGGACTACTGGATCGTCGTGCGGTGACGCCCCTGATGCCGGGCGCCGAAGTCGTCGTCGAGCACGTGCGGAAGTCGTTCGACGGCGGCAGGATCCGGGCGCTCGAGGACGTCTCGCTCCGCCTGGCGCCGGGCGAGCTCGTCGCCCTGACCGGGCCGTCGGGGTCGGGCAAGAGCACGCTCCTGAACCTGATCGGCTCGCTCGACCGGCCCGACCAGGGAACGATCACGGTGGACGGCAGCCCACTCCTCGCCGGGGATGCGAGCGCATACCGGGCGGGCACGGTCGGCTTCGTCTTCCAGTTTCACAATCTGATCCCCGTGCTGTCGGCGGCCGAGAACGTGCAGGTGCCGATGTTCGGCCGGGGCGCATCGCGCGGCGAGCGAGAGGCGCGGGCGGAGAGCCTGCTCCGCGAGGTCGGCCTGGCCGAGCGGGCGAAGGCCTTCCCGCCGACGCTCTCGGGCGGCGAACGACAGCGTGCGGCGATTGCCCGGGCGCTGGCGAACGACCCGCGGCTGCTGCTTGCCGACGAGCCGACCGGGGCGCTCGACTCGGAGAGCGGCCGGCAGATCGTCTCGCTCCTCCAGCATCTCCGTGAAGCGCGCGGGATGACGATCCTGCTCGTCACGAACGATCACGACGTTGCCGCGCAGGCCGACCGGGTCGTCGAGCTTCGCGACGGCCGGCTACTCGCGGCGTAGGGCCTCGATCGGCGTCAGGCGGATCGCGCGCACGGTCGGGTAGACCGCGCCGAGCAGGCCGACGCCGAGCGCGAACGCGAGCCCCCACGCAAACACCCCGGCGGTGAAGTCCGGCTCGATCAGCGTGCCGCTCGTGTCCCCGGCGGTGAAGAGCTCCGCGGCCGCATAGCCGAGCGCGAGCCCGGCGGCGAGCGCGATCAAGCAGATCGCGAGCGCCTCGCTGACGAGCAGCGCCGCGATCCGGGCGGCCGGCCAGCCGACCGCGCGCAGGATCCCGATCTCCCGTACGCGCTCGAAGACCGACATCGCCATCGTGTTCGTGACCGCGATCCCGCCGACGATCAGCGCAAGCAGCGAGATGATCCAGCCGGTGGTGACGATCAGCCGTGAGCTGGTGTCGATCCGGACCGCCTGGCCGGGCTCGGTGACCGCGATCGTGTTCGGGAAGTCGCGCTCCAGCCGCTTCGCGACCTCCTTCGGCTGGGCGCCGGGCGAGACGGTGACCGCGATCGTGGTCACCTCGTGCGGGCGGCGGGCCAGCCGCTGGACTGCGCGCAGCGGCAGGACCGCGCCGCCGTCGACGAACGCGTTCCCGCTGTGGAACACGCCGGCGATCCGGAACGAGCTCCGGCCGAGCCGCAGCGAGCCGCCTGCGCGCAGGTGCAGCCGGCGGGCCGCCGCGTCCCCGACCAGCGCCTCGTCGGCGCCTGCGCGGCCTCCGGAGACGATCACGAGCCGCCGGGCCGGGAAGTCGCCGCGCGTGTAGCCGAAGACGAGCAGCTTCTGGGTACTGAGCAGGAAGATCCGGCCGGTCGAGGCGACCCCGGGCTCGCGGGCGACGGCGCCGGCGAGGCTCTCGGGTAGCAGCGACTGCGTCAGGTCGGACGTGCCCGACTGGAAGAGGCCGAAATCGGCGCGTCCGAGGTGGATCAGCTGTGCCGCTGTCCGCTTGGCGCCGTTCGTGATCGAGAGCAGCGCCACGATCAGGCCGACGCCGAGCGAGACGCCGGCCGCCGTCAGCGCGGTTCGAACCGGCCGGCGGAGGAGGTTCCGGAAGACGAGCCCGAGCCAGGTCACAGGCCCTATCTTCGCTAGGCTCAGACGGCGATGGAAGCCTTGCGCGAGGAGATCCTCAGGGCGCTCGAGCAGGTCATCGACCCGGAGCTGAAGCGCAACGTGGTCGAGCTCGACATGGTTCGCGACGTCCGCATCGACGGCGGCGACGTCACCGTCGAGATCGCGCTGACAGTCGCCGGCTGCCCGCTCCGGTCGAGCTTCGAGGACCAGGTCGCGAAGGCGCTCGCGCCGGTCGACGGCGTCGAGCGGGTGAGCCTGGAGTTCGACGTGATGACCCCGGAGGAGCGCTCGGCGCTGACGGCGCGGTTGCGCGGCTCGGTCACCGAGCGCACGAAGGGCATCCAGCTCGACCGCGCCACGCGCGTGATCGCCGTGGCGAGCGGCAAGGGCGGCGTCGGCAAGTCGACGCTCTCGGCGAACCTCGCCGCCGCCTTCTCGCGGCTCGGCCAGCGGACAGGCATCCTCGACGCCGACGTCTACGGGCACTCGATTCCGCACCTGCTCGGCGTCGACCAGAAGCCGGTCGCGGTCGACCGGATGATCGTGCCGCCGGTTCGCGGCGAGCTGAAGCTGATGTCGATCGGATTCTTCCTCGATGACAACCAGCCGGTGATGTGGCGCGGGCCGATGCTGCACCGCGCGCTCGAGCAGTTCCTGACCGACGTGCACTGGGGTGAGCTCGACACGCTCGTCGTGGACATGCCTCCCGGAACGGGCGACGTCTCGATCTCCCTCGGCCAGCTGCTGCCGCGGGCGGAGGCCGTGATCGTGACGACGCCGCAGCCGCTCGCCCAGGAGGTGGCGGCGCGCGCGGCGCTGATGGCGCAGAAGACGAACATGCGACTGGTCGGGGTGATCGAGAACATGAGCGGCGAGGCCTTCGGCTCCGGCGGCGGGGAGCGGCTGGCCGGAGAGCTCGGCATCCCGCTGCTCGGACGAGTCGAGCTCGACGCGCGGCTGCGTGAGGCCGGCGACGCCGGCGAACCGCTCGTCGAGAGTGACCCCGGCGCCGAGTCTGCCCGCGCGATCATGGCGATCGCCGAGGCGATCGCCGCCACCAGGCGTGAGCAGGGCGTTGGCATCGTCAAGTCCCTGCCGGTCCTCTCCTGACAAGGCCTAAGGCGCGACGCTCGCCCAACGCGCTTCCTCGGAGGGTTGGGCGAAGTGCCCGAAAGGCGAAAGGCGCCCCGGGAGGGCGCCCTCCGCTTCCAGCGGACCCCGGGGCTTCTGACCTTGAGCCCCGCTGAACGAGAGCTAAGACGCGGCCACGGCGGAAAAGGCGGCCCGTGTTCGTAAGGATTTGGTGAAAGTGCGTGAAGCTGACGTTGTGCCTGCGTTGAGGGACCTCGGGTTCTCCGAGGCCGACGCGCGAACGCTGGCCGATCACTTCCTCGACGCGGAGCGGCGCGGCAAGCAGGGACACGGCTTCTCCCGGGTCGAGTGGCTGGCGACCAGGCCGTTCGAGCTGGATCCGAGCGCGCGGCCGGAGCGCCTCCTCGACGAGCCCGGCTACGAGCGCTGGGACGGGAACGGCGCGCTCGGCTATCTGACACTCGCGGCGATCGTCCAGGCGCAGCTTGCCGAGCCGCCCGAGCATGCACGCCTGGTCGTCGCGCAGCGCTGCTTTCCGACGGGAATGCTGGGCTACTGGGCGCGCAAGCTGGCCGAGGGCGGCCTGGTCGCCGCGCTGACCGCCACCTCGCCGGCGCGGCTCGGCCACCCCGACGGCGGGCCGAGGCTCGCCGGGACGAACCCGCTCGCGATCGCGATTCCGAGCTCGGACGGCAGGCCGCTCGTCAGCGACGTCTCGATGGGCCGCGTCACCTACGGCGACGTCATCGCGGGAATCGCGAGCGAGGACGAGCTGGTTCCCTTCGGCGGGGAGCAGGCGCACAAGGCCTTCGCGCTCGCGCTCGGACTACAGCTCCTGGTCGACTCGCTGGTCGCCCGGCCCGGGCACGGCGCGGTCCTGCTGGTCGCACGGCCGGAGGCCGACCCGCTGCCGGCGCTACGAGCCCGCGCCGCCGGGGTCCGGCTGCCCGGTCAGAGCTAAGGCGTCGCTTGCGATGCCGCTTCAGGACGCACGGCTCTGCTGTGCGTCCGTCTAAAAAGAGCGGTCGATGCGCTGGCTATCTCGCGACGATCGCTAGAAAGCGCGGGTGGTCCCGCAGCGACGTGAGGTCCTCGTCCTCGGGCGCCCATCTGGCGACCGCCTCGCGGACGTCCCCGGCTCGGCTGCAACGGCCCCATGGAGCGTTCCGGGTGTGCAGTGGATGAGCGTGCCGGCCGCCGCCTCGTGCTCCTCGCCGTCGAACGTGAAGGTCGCGCGGCCGGAGACGACGACGTACAGCTCCTCGTGCCCATCCTGCTCGCGATGCTCCTCGACCACTCGCTGGCCCGCTTCACCGGCGGTGTAGGCGTTGACGCCGAAGGCGCTTATCCCGAAGTGGCGGCGAACCGGCCGCCAGGTCAGGCCGTCCTGGCCTTCGATCGGGAAGGCCTCCAGCTCGTCGATGTGCGCGATGCCGTAACTCACGTCCGCCTCCTCAACTCCTCGAGCACGACCGGGTCGACCCGGTCGACACCGTCGACGCGCTCCTCGAGGTTCTCCAGGCCCGCCCACGTCGTGAAGGCGTGCTCGAGCTCGCCGTCGAAGCCAAGCCGGGCGAGCCGCTCCTGCAGCTCGCCGGCCAGCTGCTCGTCGACCTCGAGCCACTGCATCGGCGGCGTTCGCCCGAAGATCGCCTGATGCATGACGTAGATCCGCCGCAGCTCCTCGAGCGGGCGTTCGTGCTCGTCCACGCGCAGGTCGACCACCTCGTCCGAGAGGCCCGCGTAGCCGCCGTCCTGCTCGACGACGAGCAGCGCCGCGGATTGCTGGCCGCGCCGGTCGCCGCCGGCGGCCTGGGCCGCGTCGAGGCAGTCGAGCAGCCGCTCCGCGAGAGGGCCCCTCGAGCGCTCGAACGTCTCGGCGATCGCGTCGACGGTCTCGGCCGAGACGAGGATGTTTCCCTGCGCCGCAAAGCCCTCGCCGGTGCGGCCGCCGGCCCAGTCCATGCACTCCGAGCCGGTGTAGCTGGCCGCACGGCCCTGGGCGTCGACGATGCCGAGCTGGCGGTGGACGCGCCCGTCGTCCGCCGCGGTCAGGCGCTCGACGGCTTCCTGGGGGCTCAGGCCGTCGCGGAGGAGGCCGAGCCCCTCCGGCCCGTAGCGCGGGTTCGCGTACGCCTGCGTCGCGATCGCGCCGACTCCGGGCATGGCCCAGGGGACGACCGACCCGACCCCGAGGAACTTCGACTGCGTCGCGACGCCCCACTGGCCGGCTTCGAGGTCGCACGCGGCGATCGAGTAGGTCGCGACGACAGCGCTACCCATACGTGAGCTCCGTCAGGTCGAGGGCAAGAAGCTCGCGCTCCGATTCCGGGACGAGGACGCTGGCCACCTCGGGTCGTGCGAGCGCCTCCTTCACCGCCTCGGCGGACGATGCGCGCACGACGACGGGCCGCCCGGACTCGTGCGCCTGCTTGAGCGCGGTCCCGTCCGAGACGTCGCCCAGCACGAGGGCGTCGCCGAGGTCGAGCTCTCCTTCGACGGCGATCTCCGGCACCCGCCGCCCGGTCGCTCCGAACCAGCGCTCTCTCAAACCGTGGTTGTCTCCCCCGGCTCGAGCGCGATCAGCTCGACACCGGGCGCGTGCTCACGCAGCTCGTCCGGTGTCCCGGCGAGCAGCGGAAAGGTGCCGTAGTGGCAGGGGATGCAGCGCTTCGTTCCGAGCAGCTCGAGCGCGACGCCGGCCTCGCGCGGGTCCATCGTGAAGAACCCGCCAATCGGGAGGACGGCAACATCGGGCTGGTAGATCCGGCCGATCAGCGACATGTCGCCGAAGACGCAGGTATCGCCGGCGAAGTAGATCGTCGTGCCGTTCTCGAAGCCGAGCACCAGGCCGGCGGCTTCGCCGAGGTACTCGCGGTTGTCCGTGGCGCTCGAGTGAAAGGCGTTCACGAGCGTGAACTTGACGCCGCCGGCCTCGATGGTGCCGCCCTTGTTGTGGCCAGGCAGCTCCCCGACCTCGGCCCCTTGGTCGCCCAGCCAGCCCTTCAGCTCCAGCAGCGCAACGATCTCGGGCTTGAACTGCTTGCTCAGCTCGACGGTCTCGCCGACGTGGTCGCCGTGGCCGTGCGTGATCGCGATCACGTCGATCCGCTCCGGCTCCTTCTCCGAGTCGGGGCACTTCGGGTTGCCGAGCCACGGGTCGACGTAGATCCGCTTGCCCTCCGGCGAGTCGAGCCGGAAGCTTGCGTGGCCGAGCCAGGTCACGGAGACGTCGGGCATTCGGGCTCCTTTCTCACGGGTGAGGTGAGGGTAACGGAGGAGGTGCCGTCCGGATGCCGAACCAGCGGGCATGAATCGCCGCTTGCTTCCGGTCGCGCTGGTGATCGCGGCTGCGGCGGCCGACGGAGCCGGCTCGCACGGGCTCGCGTTCTACGCGTTGCTGGTTGCTGTGCCGGCAGCGGCGGTCGCGGCGCTCGACGCGTTCGGTGGTGCGCTCGAGGGCTCCCAGCAGCGGCTGCACGCGCTGCTCTGGGCGGTGGTGCTGGCGCTGACGGTCGCGGGAGCCGCGGCCCGCGCGCCGGCGCTGGCGGAGGGATCGGTCCCGGCGCTGGGCCGCTCGGCGGTGGCCGCGTGCCTCGCGATCTTCTGCGTCCAGGCCGTCATCGGCCTGATCGCCGAGCTCCGGCGCTCCTAGGCATCGGTTACCAGGTCCACGCGCGCCCGCGCGCGGCCCCAGGGTGGGTGGGGGTTTGGGACGGTACCCGCCAGTCCGCCCCGCGGTGTGCCGATTGTGTGAAAACCGTGCGCGGGCTCAGAAGATCGAGCTCGCCGCGTGCCTGGCGGCGTCGATCAGCGGCTGCACTGCGAAGAACGAACCGACCGTGACGACGATTGCCGCCGCGACCGCCGTCTGCAGGATCCGCTCCGGCGGCGGGGAGCCCCCCGCCACCGTCGGCGCGAGCTGCAGCTCCTCGGCGGGCCGCATGTAGAGCGCGCGGATCACGCCGAGGTAGTAGTAGAGGCTGACCGCCGTCGCCGCTACGCCGACGATCACGAGCCAGGTCCAGCCGTGCTCGTACGCCGCCGCGAACACGTAGAACTTGCCGACGAACCCGCCGGTCAGCGGGAACCCGGCGAAGCCGAGCATGAACGTCGTCAGCCCGAGCCCGAGCAGGGGCCGCTCCCAGCCGAACCCGGACAGGCTCTCGACGGTCACCGGCCGGTTCAGCTCCCGCTCCCGGGCGGCGACGACCGCGAACGCCCCGACCGACATCGCCGAGTACGCCATCAGGTAATAGAGGAGCGCCCGTCCGCCGAGTGCGCTGTTGGCGGAGATCCCGATCAGCATGAAGCCCGCCTGGGAGATCGACGAGTAGGCGAGCATCCGCTTCACGTTCGTCTGGACGAGCGCGGCCAGGTTCCCGACCGCGAGGGACGCGCAGGCGATCACGGCCACTGTCACCGTCCACAGCCGCGCCTCCTGCGGGAACGCGGTCACGAGCACCCGCATCATCACGACCAGCGCGACCGTCTTCGTCGCCGCCGACATGAACGCGGTCACCGGCGTCGGCGCGCCCTCGTAGACGTCCGGCGTCCACATGTGGAACGGGGCCGCCGAGGCCTTGAAACCGAGCCCACCGATCATCAGCGCCAGGCCGGTCACCAGCAGTGCGTCGTGGCTCAAATCGAGCGCAGTGACGGCATGCGCGATCTCGCCGAAGCGCAACGCGCCGGTAGCGCCGTAGACGAGCGCCGAGCCGAACAGGAGCATCGCCGAGCCGAAGCCGCCGATGATCAGGTACTTGAGCCCCGCCTCGAGCGAGCCGGCCAGCTCGACGTCGATCGCGCAGAGGATGTAGAGGCTGATCGAGAACCACTCCAGCCCGAGGAAGAGCGTCATCAGCGTGCTGGCGCTCGCGAGGAAGCACATCCCCGCGCCGGCCCAGGCGAGCAGCCCGTAGTACTCGGCGATGTGGTCGTCGGCCATCGGCTCCGAGTAGGAGGTGCCGACGGCGAGCAGGCCCGAGCCGGCGATGATCATCTGCGTCAGCGCCGCCAGCCGGTCGCGCTGGATCGCATCGCCGATCACGCCGTGGCCGTCAGGGGAGTGCGCGTACAGGATCGCCGCGAACGCAAATGCCGTCGCAAAGCCGAGCGCACAGACGACCGCGCCGAAGTTCCGTCGCCACCCGCGCGGGACGAGCACCGCGGCGAGCAACGAGACCCCGCCGGCTGCTAGCAGCGACACCGGCGCGGAGATCGCAAGCCAGTCGACGTGCGGCGTTGGGATCACGG
>DASPRN010000023.1:0-3553 GCA_035624425.1 Gaiellaceae bacterium | reverse complement strand
GTCGCGCTCGCGCGCGCCGCCCGCACCGCGCAGCTGCACGCCGACGAAGAGGCAGAGCACATCGCGCTCTGGGACGACTTCGCCTCCGAGCTCGGCGCGACGAACGGCAAGGGCGAGCCGCTGCCCCAGACCCGCTGCTGCACGACGGCCTGGTCCGCCGCCGAGGACGAGACCGGCGCCGCCGCGATCCTGTACGCGATCGAAGCAAGCCAGCCCGCGATCTCCGAGACGAAGCTCCGAGGCCTCGTCGAGCACTACGGTTTCGAGAAAGGCTCGAGCGGGACCGCGTACTTCGAGCTCCACTCCGAGCGCGACCACGAGCACGCCGCCGAGGCGCGCTCGAGGCTCGAGGGCGCAGACGAAGCCCGCCTGGTCGCGCTGGCCGAGTCGGCGCTCGCTGCGAACTGGGCTCTGCTCGACGGCGTCTCGGCCTAGCTCCTAGAGCCGGCCTGCCTCGACAATCCGCTCGAGGAACTGCCGCGTCCGCTGCTCCCTCGGCTCGACGAAGATCTGCTCCGGTGGGCCCTGCTCCAGGATTCTGCCCTGGTCAAGGAAACAGACCTGGTTCGCGATGTCGCGCGCGAAGCTCATCTCGTGTGTCGCGATCAGCATCGTCATGCCGCCCTCCGCGAGCTCGCGGATCACGTTGAGAACCTCGGCCACGAGCTCCGGGTCGAGCGCGCTCGTGACCTCGTCGAGGAGCATCAACTCGGGATGCATTGCCAGCGCGCGCACGATCGCGACGCGCTGCTGCTGGCCTCCCGAGAGGCGGTCCGGGTACTCGTCGCGCTTGTCGGCGAGACCGAAGCGCTCGAGCAGCGCGACGGCCTCGGCGAACGCCTCGGCCTTCTGCTTGTGCAGCACCTTCCGCGGCGCGAGCGTCACGTTCGCGAGGACGCTCATGTGCGGAAACAGGTTGTACGACTGAAACACGATTCCGATCCCGCGCCTGACGCGGTTGACGTCGACGTCGCGGCGGGTGATCTCCTCGCCGTGGAGCAGGATCCGCCCGGCGTCGACCTGCTCGAGCAGGTTCACGCAGCGAAGCAGGGTCGACTTCCCAGAGCCGGAAGCGCCGATCAGGCAGAAGACCTCGTGCTCGCCGACGTCGAGGTCGACGCCCTTGAGCACCTGGTTCTCGCCGAACGACTTCCGGATCTCTTCCAGCCGGAGGGCCCTGCCGTTCTCACTCACCGCGCGCCTCCCGCGAGCTGCTGCCTCCGTTCGCGTGCGATCAGCCAGTCGGTCAGCCGCGCGAGCGGGATCGTCAGGAGGATGAACAGCAGCGCCGTGCAGACGTACGGCGTGTAATTGAACGTCGCCGCGACGTCGATCTGCGACTGGCGGAACGCCTCGACCGGGCCGATCAGCGCCACGAGTGCGGTGTCCTTCGTCAGCCCGATGAAGTCGTTCAGGAGCGGCGGGATCACGCGGCGGACCGCCTGCGGGACGATCACAAAACGCAACGTCTTGACTCGTGAGAGCCCGAGCGAACGCGCCGCGGCCTCCTGGCTCGTGTGGACGGACTCGATCCCGGCGCGGTAGACCTCGGCCACGTATGCGGAGTAGACGAGGACCAGCGCGACGATTCCCCAGAAGAGCGACGAGACCGGGACACCGGACAGCTGCAGGGCCGGAGCGCCGAAGCCCAGGATGTAGATCACGAGAATCGTGGGCACTCCGCGGAAGAGGTCGGTGTAGACCACGGCGAGCGCTCTGATCGGGAAGAACACCGGCCCCGGAAGCCCTCGCAGGATCGCGATGAAGAGGGCGAAGACGAGGATGAAGACCTCTGCGATCAGGAAGATCTGGATGTTCACCTTGAAGGCGCGCGCGATCTCCGGAAGCGAGTCGAAGAAGATCTTCCGGTTGAAGAAGGCCTCTTTGACCGCCGGCCAGCCGGGCGAGGTGACGACCAGGGCGATGAGGATCCCCGCGAACACGAGCGTGCTCGCGAGCGCGATCCAGACACTGCGCTGCCCCCCGCCTGAGCCCTTGAGGTCGGCCAGGATCCTCGAGCCGCGGCCGGGATCCGCACCTTCGCTCACGTCTTGAGCGCTACTTCAGGACGGGGGCGCCCGCGTTGGAGATCCACTTCTTCTGCAGCTGCGTGAGCGTTCCGCTGGCCCTTAGCTTTGCCAGCGCCTGGTTCACACAGTTCACGAGGCTGTTGCCCTTCGCGAAGACCGCTCCGAAGTGGTCGCCTCCGCCCTTGGCCGGGAAGCTGCCGACTACGACGCTGTTCGGAACCTCCTCGGCTCCGACGATGATGAATGCCGTCGGAAGGTCGACGACGATCCCGTCGATGCCGCCGGTCTTGAGCCCCGAGTTGACGTCGTTGGAGTTGTTGTAGACCGCCGGCTGCTTGTCGGGCTTGATGTTCTTGACGATGTAGTCGTAGCTCGTCGTCCCGACCTGCGCGCCGAGCTTGTACTTCTTCAGGTCGGCGAGCGTCTTCGCCTTCGTGATCGGCGTGCCCTTGATCGCGACGAGCGCCTGGTTGGTGTTGTAGTAGGAGTCGCTGAAGGTCACGCTCTTCTTGCGCGGCGCGGTCACCGAGACCTGGTTGACGTCGAAGTCGTAGCTCTTCGGGCCGGGCTTGAAGAGCTGCTCGAACGGGACGACAACCCACTTCACCTGGGCCGGCGTGAAGCCGAGCTGCTTGGCAATCGCGTACGCGACGGCGCTCTCGTAGCCCTTCTGCGTCGTCGGATCGTTGTACTTCCAGCTCGAGCCCTTCGGGGTTCCGCCCGAGAACCACGGGTCGTACGCCGGGTTGTCCGTGCCGATTGTCAGCTGGTCTCCCCCTCTCGCAAGGAGGTTCAGCTGGCCGGGCCCGCACTTCGTCGCGGTCGTGCTCGTCGAGGACGCGCTCTCGTTGGACTTCGAGCCGCAGCCGGCCGCGACCACGGACAGGAGCGCCACCAGAGTCGCCGCAGAGGCCAAACCCGTCCGTCGCAGCCGCATCAGGGTGAGGCTAACACTATGCGGCGACGCCAGAGAACCCGGGGATGACGTCGCTGCCGTAGGCGGCAAGCGTCTCGTCGGCACCTTCCGTCATCAGGTAGATGTCGAACTGATCGACACCGACCGACTCGAGCTCACGCAGCTTCTCGGTGATCTGCTCCGAGTTGCCGAGGACGCAGAAGCGGTCGCAGATCTCGTCGGTGACGAACTCGCCGTGCCTGGCGCCGACCCGGCTGTGGTCCTTGTAGTCGTAGAACTTCCGCGCCTTGACGTAGTCGGTCAGCGCGGTCGGGATCTCGTCGGAGTTCTCGCCGTAACGCTCGATCAGGTCCATGACGTGGTTCGAGACCATCGCCGGGAACCAGCGGACCTGCTGGCGCGCCTCGGCGATGTTGTCCGTCACGTGGCTCGGCGCGCAGACGATGCACTGGAGCGCGGCCGGGTCGCGCCCGGCCTCCTCGGCGGCGCGGCGGGCGGTGTCCATGATCCACTGGATGATCTGCGGATCGGCGAGCTGGATGATCACTCCGTCGCCGACGCGTCCGGCGACCCCGAGCGCCCGCGGGCCGTAGCCCGCGACCTGCAT
>DASPRN010000019.1:0-11831 GCA_035624425.1 Gaiellaceae bacterium | reverse complement strand
AAGTCGACGCCCTCGGCGAAGCGGGAGAGGCGATACGGGCCGAGATCGAGGCTCGGGCTCTCGCCGAGGAGCTCCTCGGCAAGGGCGCGGCCGACTGCGGGGGACTGCATGAAGCCGTGGCCCGAGAAGCCGCAGGCCGCGCAGACACCGTCGGCGATCTCGCCGAGGATCGGGTGCGCGTCGGGCGTCATGTCGTAGAGGCCGGCCCAGGCGCGGTCGATCTCGACCCCGGCGGCGGGCGGATAGCGGTGGCGCAGGCGCGAGAGGCGGTCGTCGAAGAGCGTCTCGTCGACCTCGGTCTCGAAGCCCCAGCGCGGCTCCGGGTCGGTCATCGCGACGAGGAGGCGATCGCGGCGGCGGCGGAAGTGGAAGGTCGTCTCGGACTCGAGCACCATCGGCAGGTCCTCGGGGAGCTCCAGCGCGGTCGTCTCGAGCAGCTGGCGGCAGAGCGGGCGCACCGGCAGCTCGACCCCGCGTGTCGCGGCCAGCTCGGCCGACCACGGGCCGCACGCGATCACGAGCGTGTCGGCTTCGAGCTCGGCAGCGTCGGTTCCCTCGCGGACCTCGACGCCGAGCTTGAGCGCCCGGCGGACGAGCTCGCGCGTGACGGCCGGCGGGTCGGCGAGACCGTCCTCCGCGCACATCGCGGCGCCGAGCACGTCGTCCGTCCGAAGCCCTTCGACCCTCGAGGGATCGACGCTCTCGACCGGCACGCCGAGCTCGGCCTGCAGCTCGCGCCGCTCCTCCAGCTCCGCGAGGCCCTCATCGGTCGTCGCCAGGAACAGGTAGCCGACCTGGAGGAAGAGCGGCTCGCCGAGCTCCTCGAAGAAGCGGATGCTCGCCTGTGCGAGCCGTACCTCGGCCGCGGTCGAGAACTGCTGGCGCACGCCGCCCATCGCCTTCGAGGTCGACCCGCCGGCGACGCGGCCGCGATCCGCGAGCACGACGTCGCGCGCGCCGAGCTGCCCCAGGTGGTACGCGACCGAGGCGCCGATCGCGCCAGCGCCGGCTACGACGATTCGAGCCACTCGTCCAGCTCTCGCTTCTCGGCGGGGGTCAAGGTCCGCAGCGGCCCGCGCACGTCCTCGCGCACCGGCACCCCGCGGCGCCCGAGCACGTACTTCGCTGCGGCCTGGAACGGAAAGCGGTCGAGCGCCGCGCGCAGCTCGCCGACGCCGTCGAGCGCGACGACCCGCTCCGGGAAGACGGATGCGAGGCCCGACACCGTCCCCGCGGCCCCGCGGACCGGAAGCAGCTCCTCGGCGCCCACGAAGACGTCCAGCCCCTCCAGCAGGTACGGCTCGACCGCCTCGAGCGGCTTGTCGGAGACCTTCAGCCCGGCGAGGTTCGAAGCCTGCTCGCGCAGCTGCTCGACCACTTCGACCGGGACCGCGTACCCGCTGCGCGCCTTGAACTCGTAGACGTAGAACGGCAAGGGCTTGCAGGCGCGGGCCGCCGCGGCGAAGTGGGCCAGCAGCGCCGCGCCGTCGAGCGCGTAGTACGGGGGGCCGATCACGGCGACCCCCGCCGCTCCCGCGCCGGCCGCGTGCTCGGCGAGCGCGGCCGTCTCAGCGGTGGTCTGCGCGCCGCAGTGGACGATCACCGGCAGCGGGCCCTCGAGGAAGAGCTCTGCGGCCCGCCGGCGCTCCGCCGCGGAGAGCAGGATCCCCTCGCCGGTCGTGCCCAGCGCCAGGATCCCGTCGAGCCCACCGGCCTCGAGGAAGTCGAGGTACGGCCCGAAGGCGTCCTCGTCCAGAGCGGCTCCGTCGTCGCGGAGAGGCGTGACGGCAGCCGCGAGCGCTCCGCGCAGCATGCGACAAATCTAACGGCCGGGCCGGCAAAGCCGCCCCTGCCTCCAAATCCGCGCCGCAAGCGACGCCTTAGGATTGATCGGCATGGCGGCGTTACGCGTGGAGGAGGCGGGCGACATCCTGCGCGTGACCATGGACCGGGCCGACCGCCGGAACGCGTTCGACGCCGACCTGATCCGCGAGCTGAGCGAGGCGTTCTCAGACGTCGGCGATGCGCGCGCCGTGATCCTCGCCGGGGAAGGCGAGAGCTTCTGCGCGGGGGCCGACGTCGACTGGATGCGCGCCTCGGTCGAGCTCAGCTACGAGGAGAACGTCGCCGACGCACGGCGCCTGCGGATGATGCTCGACACGATCAACAACTGCCCGGCGCCGGTGATCGCGCGGGTGCAGGGCCATGCGCTCGGCGGGGGCTGCGGCCTGGTCGCCTGCGCGGACGTCGTCGTGGCGGCGCCGGACGCGGTCTTCGCCTTCTCGGAGGTGAAGCTCGGGATCATTCCCTCTGTGATCTCGCCGTTCGCGCTGGCCAAGATCGGCGAGAGCGCGGCGCGGCGCTACTTCGTCACCGGTGAGCGCTTCGACGCACAGACTGCCTTTCGGATCGGCCTCGTCCACGAGCTCGCCGAGGAGCTCGACGCGGCGGTCGACCGAATCGTGGCCGAGCTCCGCACCGCCGGCCCCGAGGCGGCTCGCCATGCCAAGCGGCTGGTGCTGGAACGGCCCGATTCGCTCGGCACCGAGCGGCGGATCGCCCAGCGGCGAACGAGCGACGAGGGCCAGGAGGGCCTGCGCGCCTTTCTCGAGAAGCGCAAGCCGGCGTGGTCATCCGAAAACTCCTCGTAGCGAACCGCGGCGAGATCGCGTTGCGGGTCTTCCGGGCCTGCGCCGAGCTCGGGATCGAGACCGTCGCGGTCGCAGCGCCCGACGACCTCGGCTCCTTGCACGCGCGCTCGGCCGACGAGACGCTCGAGATCACGTCGTACCTCCACTCCGAGGAGCACATCCGCGCGGCGAAGCAGGCCGGGGCCGACGCGATCCACCCGGGCTACGGGTTCCTGGCCGAGAGCCCGGACTTCGCGAGGGCGGTCGAGGCTGCCGGGCTCGTCTGGGTCGGGCCGCCCGGAGACGCGCTCGAGGCCGGCGGCGACAAGCTGCGGGCGAAGCGGATCGCACGCCGGGCCGGCGTGCCGGTCGTCCGCGAGGGCGCCCCGGACGAGCTCGGCTTCCCGCTGGTGATCAAGGCGGCGGCCGGCGGCGGCGGGCGCGGGATGCGGATCGTGCGCGAGCAGGCAGAGCTCGAGCATGCCTTCGCGGCCGCGCGGCGCGAGGGGAGGGCGGCCTTCGGCGACGACCGCGTGTTCTGCGAGCGCTACGTCGACCGGCCGCGTCACGTCGAGATCCAGCTCCTCGGCGACGCTTCGGGCGTCGTCTCACTCGGCGAGCGCGAGTGCTCGGTGCAGCGGCGCCACCAGAAGGTGCTCGAGGAGTCGCCGTCGGTCGCGCTGGACGAGGAGCTCCGTTCGCGGATGAGCGAGGCCGCCGTCGCGTTCGCCGAGGCGATCGGCTACCGCAGCGCCGGCACCGCCGAGTTCATGCTCGACGGTCGCGACTTCTTCTTCCTCGAGCTGAACGGGCGGATCCAGGTCGAGCACCCGGTCACCGAGCGCGTTACCGGCGTCGACCTCGTCTGGGCCCAGCTCCGAATCGCGCAGGGCGAGACCAACCTTGTAACACAGTGTTACTTGGAGGGCTCGGCGGTGGAGGTGCGGCTGTACGCGGAGGATCCCCGGACGTTCCTGCCGCAGACCGGGACGATCTCGCGGCTGCGGCTGCCGGAGGGGATCCGCGTCGACGCCGGGGTCGAGGAGGGAGACGAGATCGGGACCGCCTACGACCCGCTGATCGCGAAGCTGATCGCCCGCGGGGAGACGCGCGACGAGGCGCTCGACCAGCTCGCCGCGGCGCTGGCGGAGACCGAGGTCGAGGGCGTGGTCACCAACCTCGAGTTCCTGCGCTGGCTCGTCGACCACCCGGCACTGCGGGCCGGGCGGACGACGACCGCCTTTCTCACCGAGTACCCGCCGCTTTCGCCGCCACCGCTCCGGCTCGCCGAGGAGCCCTGGGCCGGCGCGTTCCGGCTCAACCTCGGCCCGCCGCCCCCGGCCGCGCCGCCGGACCCGGAAGTGGCCTCCCACGACCACCCCGGCGGCGAGCAGAGCATCCTGACCGCGCCGATGCCCGGCACCGTCATCCGCCTGCTCGTGCGGGAGGGCGAGACCGTGAAACCGCGCCAGCCGCTGGTCGTGCTCGAAGCGATGAAGATGGAGACGCCGGTCGTCTCGCCCTACGAGGCCGTCGTCCGCTCGGTGTACGTCGCCGAAGGCGACCGCGTTGCAGGAGGCCAGCTGCTGGTCGAGCTCGAGGAATAGCTAGAACAGCTTCTGGAGCTTCATCGCCTGGCCGATGTCGCCCTTGACCTTCAGCTTGCCGGACATGTAGGCGGCGGTCGGGTTCTGCTCGCCGTTGGCGATCTTCAGGAAGGTGTCGGCAGTGGTCGAGATCGTGCAGTCGGCGTCGGCGCCGTTCTCGGTGACCGTGACCTTCCCGTCGTCGACGTCGACCGTCCAGTTGCCGGAGCCGTCGATCTCGAAGTGGTAGCTCGCGGTCAGGCCGGCCGCCTTGGCCGGGTCGATCCGTGACTCCAGCCCCTCGAAGAACTCCCTAGGGTCGTCCATCGGGCGCGAGATTACATGACGGGCTCCGGCGCGAACTGCCCGCGCGCCCGTGACGAGGGCAGCAGCGTCGCCAGCACGAACGCGGGGACTGCGGCCGCGGCGGCCGCGTACATCGCCGTCTGCAGGTCGACCGAGTCGGCGAGCGCGCCGAGGGCGACCGCGGCGACTCCGCCGAGGCCGATCGAGAGGCCGATCGACAGCCCGGACGCCATCCCGATCCGCCGCGGCAGGTACTCCTGGCTCATGACCATCGTCACGCCGAAGGTGCCGATCACGCAGACGCCAACGAGTCCGAGCGCAACCGCGCCCACGGTTCCTCCGACGGCGACGTAGACGACCGTGAGCGGGCAGACGGCGAGCATGCTCACGACGAGCACCGGCCGCCTGCCGATCCGGTCGGCGATCGGCCCGGCCGCCAGCGTGCCGACAACGCCGGCGAGCAGCATCAGCGAGAGCAGGTGGCTGCCGTACGCCTTCGAGTTGCCGAGCGACACCTCCCAGAGCGGCACGAACGTGACGAGCCCGAACCAGGCGACGCTGCGGAAGGCGATCACCGCCAGCAGGAGCACGAGCGCGCCCGGCCGGTCCTGCCCGGAGGCCGGCGCTTGCGTGCCCGAGCCCGGCGCGAAGCTCGAGAGGTACCGCGTCACGGCGACGAGCAGCGCGGCCACGGCCAGGCAGGGGACGGAAAGCAGGAGCCCGCCGGTCAGCCCGAAGGCAAGAACCAGCGGCGTCGTCACCGTCGGCCCGAGCGCGAAGCCGATGTTGCCGCCGACCGAGAACAGGCTCATCCCGCTCGCCCGCTTCCGCCCGCTCGCGTAGGCAGCGAACTTCGAGCCCTCCGGGTGGAAGGCCGCAACGCCCAACCCGGAAACGACGACGAGCAGGAAGACCAGCCAGTAGGACGGTGCCGCCGCCGCGAGCGCGATCCCGATCCCGGCAAGGGCGACCCCGGCCGACAGCAGCCAGAGCGCGCCGCGGCGGTCGGACCAGGCGCCGAACAGCGGCTGGATCAGCGAGGACGAGGCAGCCGAGGCCAGAATCAGTGCCGCGGCCAGCGTGTACGAGAGCGAGAAGCGATCGACGAAGAACGGCAGCAGCGCCGGCAGGGCGCCGTTGGCGAAGTCCGTCGCAGCATGGCCGGCGGAGAGCGCCGCCATCGCCCGCTTGTCCAGTTCCGCCCGCACCGGGCGAGACTAGCTAGGCAGCAGTTTCCGCGGGCTCCGCGGGCAGGTAGCGGTCGATCAGCGCGTGGGCGAGCTCCCACTGCGCCCGGGCGATCTGGACGCGGTTCCGCTCCATCGCCGCCGGCGGTGCAAAGGCCACCCGAAGCTCCTGCCGCTCGGCGACGAGCTCGCCGATCCGGGCGACGAGCGCCTCGACCGACGCGCGGTTCCGGCTTCGCCGGAAACGAGATGGACGCAGGTGTCGGATAGCAGCGCCGCAGGCCACGTCTTCTCTATCGGCAGCCAGGCGACGAAGGTGTAGCCCCAGCATCCGCAGCGCAGCGTAGGCGGGGCGTCGGCTAGCATCGCGCCGCGATGCGAGTCGAGGTGCAGGCGGGCGCTCCCGCCGAAGTGGAAGCCGGCGTCGTGGCGGTGCTGCTGACCGCCGAAGGGTTGACCGAGACCGGCCGAGCGCTCGACGCGACGCTCGACGGATTGCTCTCGCAGGTGGCGCAAGACGGCGAGGCCCGCAGCGGCCTCGGCTCCGCGCGCCTGGTGCACGCCGACGGGCGCCGCGTCGTTGTGGCCGGAGGCGGCGAGACGGCGCTGCTCGACGTCGACGGACTGCGCACCGCGGCCTCCGCGGTGGTCGGCGAAGCCGGCGGGTTCGTCGAGTCGATCGCGTGGCCGATCGACCCCGCGCTGCCGCTCTCGCCCGACGAGCAGGCGGTCGCGATCGTCGAGGGCACAATCCTCGGCGCCTATCAGCCGGCCCGCTGGAAGCACGACGCGCCGAAGCCGAAGCTGGACCAGCTAACGCTCCTGGTGTCACGTGACGCTGAAACTCTGAAGCCGGTTGTGGACCGGGCGGCGCGCATCTCGGAGTGGGTCAATCGCGCCCGCGATCTCGTCAACAGCCCGCCGAACGAGCTGAACCCCGAGCGGCTCGCGGCCCGCGCCGCCGAGATCGCCTCCGAGCTCGAGCACGTCGAGACCCAGGCGCTCGGGCGGGACGAGATCGTGAAGCTGGGCATGGGCGCCCTCGCCGCGGTCGCGCAGGGCAGCGACACCGAGCCGCGCCTGGTCGTCCTCCGCTACGAGCCGCCGCAGCCCGCGCAGGCAGACCTCGTCCTCGGCCTGGTCGGCAAGGCGATCACGTTCGACACCGGCGGCATCTCGCTCAAGCCGTCGCTGCACATGGAGGACATGAAGGGCGACATGGCCGGCGGTGCGGCGGTGATCGAGGCGACGGGCGCGATCGCCCAGCTCGGCCTGCCGGTGCGCGTGATCAGTGTCGTCGCCGCCTGCGAGAACATGCCAGGTGGGCACGCCTACCGGCCCGGCGACATCCTCACCGCGGCCAACGGCAAGACGATCGAGATCACGAACACGGACGCCGAGGGCCGGCTCGTGCTCGCCGACGCGCTCTGGTACGCGCGGGAGAACGGCGCCACCCACATCCTCGACCTGGCGACGCTGACCGGCGCGATGGAGCTGGCGCTCGGCGATCTCTACGCCGGAGTCTTCGGCCGCGACGACGCGTGGCGCGACCAGGTGATCGCCGCCGGCGAGGCGAGCGGCGACCACGCCTGGGCCTTCCCGCTGCACCCTCGCTACCGCCGCTACGTCGACTCTGCCTTCGCCGACATCAAGAACTCGTCCGACCTGCGTCAGGGATCCCCTGCGCTCGCCGCCGAGTTCCTGCAGGAGTTCGCCGGCGAGGGGCCCTGGGCCCACGCCGACATCGCGGGCCCGGCCTTCTTCGAGCGCTCGCGCGGCGACTACCTGCACCAGCGCGGCGGCACGGGCTACGGCGTCCGGCTGATCGTCGAGCTCGCCACGCGCCTGACAGCGTGAACTTCGACCTCTCGCCCGAGCACGAGCTCGTCCGGCGCACGGTCCGCGAGTTCGCCGAGGAGAAGGTCGCCCCGGTCGCCGCCGAGCTCGACCGCGAGCACCGCTTTCCGTACGAACTGGTCGCCGAGCTGGCCGAGCTCGGCCTCATGGGCATGCCGGTCCCCGAGGAGTACGGCGGTGCGGGCACCGACACGCTCTCGTACGCGATCGCGGTCGAGGAGCTGACCCGGATCGACTCGTCCGTCGCGATCACGATGGCCGCGCACACCTCGCTCGGGACGATGCCGATCCTGCTCTTCGGCACCGAGGAGCAGAAGCGGCAGTGGCTGCCGGACCTGGCCTCGGGGCGAAAGCTGGCCGCCTTCGGCCTGACCGAGCCAGGCGCCGGCTCGGACGCCGCCGCCGCCCGCACGACCGCCGAGCTGCGCGACGGGCAGTGGGTGGTCAACGGCTCGAAGATCTTCATCACCAACGCCGGCACCGACATCACCGCCTGCGTGACGATCACCGCCCGCACCGGCGAGGACGAGATCTCGAACCTGATCGTCCCCAACGGCACGCCGGGCTACGAGATCTCGGCGCCGATGGACAAGCTCGGCTGGCGCGCCTCCGACACGCGCGAGCTCTCCTTCCGCGACTGCGCCGTCCCAGACGGGAACCTGCTCGGCGAACGCGGCAAGGGCTTCTCTCAGTTCCTGGAGATCCTCGACGGCGGCCGCATCTCCGTCGCCGCGATGGGCGTCGGCCTCGCCCAGGGCGCCTACGACCTCGCCGTCGCCTACGCGAAGGAGCGCGAGCAGTTCGGCCGGCCAATCACCCAGTTCCAGGCGATCCAGTTCCAGCTCGCCGACATGGCCGTCGAGGTCGAGGCCGGCCGCGCCCTGACCTACAAGGCCGCCTGGCTCAAGGACCAGGGCCGCCCGTTCGCGCTCGAGGCGGCGATGGCCAAGCTCTACACCGGCGAGCTCTCACACCGCGCGGCGAACGCGGCCCTGCAGATCCACGGCGGCTACGGGTTCATGGAAGAGTCGCCGATCTCACGCCTCTACCGCGACCAGAAGATCCTCGAGATCGGCGAGGGGACTAACGAGGTTCAGCGGATGGTGATTGCCCGCCACCTCGGCCTCGTCTCCTGATCAGCCGTGTGGGCACGAAGAGGACGAGCAGGAAGACCAGGACGGCCACGCCCAGGACGTAGCGGTCGCGGTTCGTCGAGGAGCCGCCGCTCGAGACCTTGGGCAGCGCGACCCCGTTCGCCTCGGCGAGCGCGCGGACGGCGGCCGTCGTGGACTCGGCCAGCGCCGTCGGCGTCGTCCCGGGCTTCACGCCCTCGAGGACGCGGAGCTCTCGCCCGATCGGCTTCTTGCCGTTCCAGAAGCCGAAGCCCGAGGGCATCGCCACCAGCAGCCGGTTCGAGTAGACGAAGGCGACCTCGCTCCAGAGGAACTTCGAGTACGACTGCGGGTGGCGCCAGAGTGGGACGGCGGTGCCGAGATCGCCGGTAAACGCGATCACGGCGACGCGGATCTTGAAGCCCTTCCGGTTCGCCTCTGCCACCGTTGCCTGGAGCTCCTGCGCGGCCGACTTCGAGATCGGGGCCTCGTAGGGCAGGAAGACCTTGTCGGTCAGGAGGACGTCGCTGGCCGGGTCGCCGTTCGCGCGGGCGGCTGCCGGCGCGAGCAGCGCCACGAGGGCCGCGAGCAGGACGCACCGCTTCACGGCCGCTCCAGCGCTCGCTGGCTCTCGTCCTCTTCGGCGAGCAGGCGCAAGAGGAAGTAGGAGAGCGCGGCGAAGAAGACGGCCAGCTGCTCGACGTTCATCAGGATCCCCCCGAGGTTCTGGTCCTTGGTCGCAGACAACCCCCAGAGTCTAGGTGCGTCCTCGTAGAAGGCGTAGAAGGCGCGGGCCGAGAAGATGTAGGCGAGCGAGAGGAAGGCCGAGCCGATGAACGCCATGCCCAGGTACGCGAGGCGGACGGCGGTCGAGACCCGGTGCGGCTCGTTGGCGAACACCGGCCACCAGAAGACGAGCCCGGCCAGGATCAGCAGCCCGTGCTCGAGGTTCAGCGGCCAGCCGCGGCGTAGTGCCCAGTCGTAGAAGGGGGGCAGGTGGACGCCGTACCAGACGATCAGCCAGAAGGGGAGCGCGAACCGCGGGTTCGTCAGGAGCGCGAGCGGCCGCCCGCCGAGAGCCGCGACCCGGTCGCGCATCGCCGGCGTCAGGCCGAGAATCAGGAGCGGCGGCGCCCAGTCGGCGATCATCACGTTCTGGAGCAGGTGGATCGCCAGTAGGTAGTGGACGGCGATCGTCTCGAGCGGCGAGTTGAGGGGCAGGGCGATCAGCGCGACGCCGAGCCCGAAGAGCGTCACCCGGCCGGCGCTCGGCCTCTCGACGGTGCGTGAGAGGCGCACATAGCCGTAGACCGCCGCCGCCCCGAGCACGAGAAACGCCGGCTCGAAGCTGAACGACGCCGAGGACGGGGTCACCGATTCGAAAGCGCCGGGCGGCTGCGGGCCACGGCTCGACGCTCCCGCAGGTACGGCCAGAGGAGGAGCGCGACGCAGGTGCCGGCCGTCACCAGCTGCTCGACCATCATCACCGCGCCCGCCAGCCGCTGGTCGGTGAGCGGCGAGATCCCGAAGAGTGGGTTCGCGGGGTGGGCGTAACGGGCGTATCGCGGGCTCGCGCTGAAGAGGAGCACGTCCACGACCGGCTGCGCCAGCACCAGCATCGCCAGCGCGAACAGGATCCGCTGCGGGCGGCGCAGGCGTCCGCGCCGCGCCGGGTCGACGAGCTGTGTCCAGACGAGAATCCCGGTGAAGACGAAGCTCAGGTGCTCCAGGTCGTGGACGATCGGATGCGCGGCGGCGTAGTCGTAGAAGCGCGGCACGTGCCAGACGAGGATCGCCGCCGCCCAGAGGCCGAGGCTGACGAGCGGGATCAGCAGGAAGCCGAGCAGCGCGCGCAGCGGCCGGAAGCCCGCGAGCGGGCGGAGGACGGGCGGCGGAAGCAGGAAAAAGAGCAGCGGCCCGCGCACCGAGACGACGAGCAGCGCCGCGGCGGCGTCGCCGATCAGGACGTGCTGGAGCATGTGCGCCGAGAGCAGTCGCTCGTCTCCGGCGGCGTCGAGCGGCGAGACGAGCGGGAGCACGACCAGCGCCAGGCCCGCGGCGAACAGCGCAGCCCGGCTCCAGGGCGCGAGATCGGGCCGGCGGGAACGCAGGCGCGCGAATGCCTGTACGAACAGGAGGAGCGCGAGCGCGGCCCCGAGCACGACGGCCGTCGGCGCGCTCCAGGCCGTCGAGAGCTGCGACGCGTTAGCGACACCGCCGTCAGCGAGCACGGCGAGCAAGGTAGCCGATCGCGCCGCGGCCCAGGGTGCCTAAGATGTGCGGCCATGAGCCGTCGCCGACTCGCAGCGTGGTCCGTAGCGCTGCCGCTCATGGTTGCCGGGTCGCAGGTGGCCCACGTCTTCGCCTACCGCCTGGTCTATCCGCAGACGCAGCTCCGCCTGCACGCGCTGCTCGTCAGCGGGCACGGCTACATGGGGCACGTGTCGCTCCTGTTCGCGCTCTGCGCGGTGATCGAGCTGATCGCCCTCTGCTCTGCGGTGGCGGGGAGCTTCCGGCGCGGAGCGGCAACGCCCCTGCCGGCCTGGGCGTTCGGGCTGATACCCCCGCTCGGCTTCGCGGTGCAGGAGTTCCTCGAGCGGTGGCTCTACGGCGCCTCCTTCCCGTGGTGGATGGTCCTGCAGCCGACCTTCCGCGTCGGCCTGCTGCTCCAGCTTCCCTTCGGCCTCGCGGCCTACCTCGTCGCGCGACTGCTCTTGCGGGTCGCCGACCGCGTCGGCCGCGTGCTTTCCCGCCGTCGCAGGCTTCCGGAGCCAGTCGGCCTGTTGCCCGGGTGGGCCGTCTCTCCCACCTGGCTTCCCCGGCTCTCGGTGGTCGCGAGCCACGCCGGCCGCAGCCCGCCTGCGCCGGCCGCCGCGATCTTCGGCTGCGCCATCTAGCGCCGGCGCGCAAACGGGTGCAGCTTCGCGGCGGCCTCGCCGTGTATTCCGCTAGCGAAGGAGCATCCATGCGTAATCTGCTTCGTGCCTGTGCCGCCGCGATGCTGGTGGCCCTCGTGGTCGTGTCGGCCGCCTCGGCGCACGCGCGCATCAGCCCGGCCGTCTCCCTGGCCAAGGAGCTGCAGCTGTACAGCCTCGCCGTGCCTACCGAGAAGGAGGGTGCGACGACGACCAAGATCGTGCTCAACGTCCCGCA
>DASPRN010000145.1:0-19307 GCA_035624425.1 Gaiellaceae bacterium | reverse complement strand
GTTCCAGGACTGGCAGTCGACGGAGCTCGAGGCGCTGATACGCGCGCTGGCGGCGGGAACCGGCAGTTGACCGGGCCCGCGCTCGCCCTCGAGGGGGCGACGATCCGCCTCGGCGGCCGCACGATTCTGAAGGACGTCTCGCTGGAGGTCGGCCAGGGAGCGTTCGTCGCGGTGCTCGGTCCGAACGGCGCCGGCAAGTCGACGCTCGTCAAGGCGATCCTCGGCCTGCTGCCGCTTGCGGCCGGAAAGGCGACGGTGCTCGGCAGGCCGCCGGGCGACGCGAACGCGCAGATCGGCTACCTGCCGCAACGGCGCAACTTCGACGCCGCCACCCGGATCCGCGGGATCGATCTAGTGGGCCTCGGCTTCGACGGCTCGCGCTGGGGGATTCCGCTGCCGTGGCTCCCTCGTACGAAGAGGAAGGCGCGCCGCGTCGCCGAGGTGCTCGAGCTCGTCGGCGCGAGCGGTTACGCGACGAAGCCGATCGGCGAGCTTTCCGGCGGCGAGCAGCAGCGGCTCCTGATCGCCCAGGCGCTCGTCCGCCGGCCGAGGCTGCTCCTGCTGGACGAGCCGCTCGACAGCCTCGACCTCGCCAGCCAGGCCGCGGTCGCCGCGCTCGTCCGCCGAATCTGCCAGCAAGAGCAGGTGGCCGTCCTGCTCGTCGCGCACGACGTCAACCCGATCCTCGGCTTCATCGACCAGGTCGTCTACGTCGCGGGCGGCAGCGCGGTCGGGGGCCGGCCCGGCGAGGTGATCACGAGCGAGACGCTCACGAGCCTGTTCGGCGTCCCGATCGAGGTGCTACGCGCCTCGGACGGGAGACTCGTCGTCGTCGGCCAGCCCGAGGCGCCCTTTCACCACGGCGACCGCCATGCTCATGGTTGAGGCCGCCGTATTTCAGGGCCTGTCGTGGAATCTGCTCGACGACCTCCGGCAGCTGTTCGCCTATCCGTTCATGGTCAACGCGCTCGAGGCCGGGACGATCGTCGCGGTCATGGCCGGGGTCACCGGCTGGTTCATGGTCCTGCGCCGGCAGGCGTTCGCGGGCCACACGTTGTCGGTGATCGCCTTCCCTGGCGCCGCGGCCGCCGGTTGGGCAGGGGTACCGCTCGCGCTGGGCTACTTCGGCTTCTGCGGAGCGGGCGCGCTGATCCTGGCCGCGATCGCCGGCACACGCCGGAGCCTCGGGGCCGAGTCGGCGGCGATCGGGTCGCTGCAGGCGCTGGCCCTGGCGCTCGGCTTCCTGTTCGTGTCGCTCTCGCACCGCATCCTGACCGGGCTCGACTCGCTGCTCTTCGGGACGTTCCTCGGGATCACCCGGTCGCAGGTGCTCGTGCTCCTGCTGGTGGCGCTCGCCACCGTCACCGTGACCGCGGTCGCGGCGCGGCCGCTCTTCTTCGCCTCGGTCGACGCCGAAGTTGCCAGGGCGAGCGGCGTCCCGGTGCGGCTGCTCGGCCTCGGCTTCCTGCTCGTGCTCGGCCTCTCGGTGGCCGAGACGAGCCAGATCACCGGCGCGCTGCTCGTCTTCGCGCTGCTGGTGACGCCCGCGGCCACCGCGCACCGGCTCACCTCGCGGCCGTGGCTCGGGCTCGGGCTCGCGATCGCGCTCGCGCTGGCGGTGACCTGGGCCGGGCTCGCGCTCGCCTACTTCTCGGTCTACCCGGTCGGCTTCTACGTGACCTCGCTCTCGTTCGGCCTCTACGTGCTCGTCAGGATCTGGGCCCGCTGATGTTCGCGCACGAGTTCATGCGCAACGCCCTGCTCGCGGGGACCTTCGTCGGCCTCGCCTGCGGCCTCACCGGCTACTTCGTCGTCCTTCGCGCGCAGGTCTTCGCGGGCGACGCGCTCAGCCACGTTGCGTTCACCGGCGCCCTCGGTGCCGCCGTGCTCGGGCTCGACCTGCTGGCCGGCGTGTTCGTCGCGACGATCTGCGGCGGGCTCGTGATCGGCGCCCTCGGCGAGCGCGCCCGCGCGGACGACGTCGCGATCGGCTCGCTGTTCGCGTGGAGCCTGGGCCTGGGGGCCCTCTTCCTCTCGATCTTCACGACCCAGCGCAGCGCCTCGAACGGGACCGCGGGCGTGCGCGTCCTGTTCGGCTCGATCTTCGGACTGAGCGCGCACGACGTCCGGATCTCGGTGGCGATCGCCGTCGCCGCGGCCGCGGTGCTGCTCGTGATCGCGCGGCCGCTGCTCTTCTCGTCGCTCGACGAGGGCGTGGCCGAGGCGCAGGGCGTGCCGGTGCGCGCGCTGGGGCTGCTGTTCCTCGCGCTGCTCGGTGTCGTCTGCGCCGAGGCGACCCAGGCGATCGGCGCGCTGCTCCTGCTCGGACTGCTGGCCGCGCCGGCGGGAGCGGCCCACCGCCTGACCACGCGCCCGTGGGCGGGGCTCGCCCTGTCGGCCGGCCTCGCGGTCGGTTCGGTCTGGCTCGGCCTGACCCTGGCCTACGTCTTCCCCAGCCTCCCGCCCAGCTCGGCGGTGATCGGCGTCGCGGTCGCGGCCTACGCCCTCACTCTGCTGTCGAGCCGGATCGTCCATTCGTCGATCGAGTCGACCACGAGGTGAGTTCCGCTCCAGGGGTCGCGCGATAGCCGCTCTCGGACCGCGCCCTCGGACTCCGCCTCGACCGCGTGCGCCGTGCGAACCTCGTCGGCGAGCACACCGCCGAGGACGATGAACCCGTCGTCGACGAGCGCGTCCATGAACTCGGCGTGCTCCGCCCAGCCCGACTGCTCCTCGAGCGGTTTCGAATGGTCGTAGTCCGGGCCTGAGCGCCGCAGGACGACGAGAAACATCGGCATGCCTTCCTTCTAGCACACCTGTAGCGTCCGCCCGTGGAGACTTCGCGCCTCGGCCGGACCGACATCGAGCTGACCCGCATCGGCCTCGGCTGCGGCAACTTCGGCGGTGTGGGGTCAGACCCCGCCACCTGGGGGCAGGGCGAGTCGGAGGAGGAGGCGTACGAGCTGCTCGACGCCGCCGTCGCCGCCGGGATCGGCTTCCTCGACACGGCGGCCTCGTACGGCGGCGGGCGCAGCGAGGCCTCGATCGGCAACTGGCGCGACGAGCGCGGCTCTCGGGTGTTGCTGAGCAGCAAGGTCTTCTCGTCGGTGACCGGCGACCCGGACGACCACGGGCTCGCGGGTGACCGGATCCTGCGGGAGATCGAGGGCACCCTCGAGCGGCTGCGGACCGACCGCCTCGACCTGTACCTGACGCACGCACCGGACCCGGAGACGCCGATCGAGGAGACGCTGCGCGCGCTCGACGAGCTCGTGCGCGCCGGGAAGGTGCGGGCGGTCGGCGGGAGCAACCTCGACGCGGAGCAGCTCGAGGATGCGCTGGAGACGAGCGAGCGACTCGGGCTGGTCCGCTACGAGTGGGTCCAGAACGAGTACAGCCTGCTCGAGCGCGGCTCCGAGGACGTCATGGAGATCTGCGAGCGCGAGGGGCTCGGCTTCACGCCGTTCAGCCCGCTGGCCGGCGGCTGGCTGACCGGCAAGTACCGGCGAGGCGAGTCGTATCCGGCCGGCTCGCGGATGACGACGCGGCCCGGGCCGTACGAGGTGCTCGAGAACAACAGGACGTTCGAGGCACTCGAGGCGTTCGAGGCCGCGGCGTCGGAGCGAGGGGTCGCGCCGGGAACGCTGGCGATCGCCTGGATCCTCGGCGATCCGCGGGTCACGGCCGTGATCGCCGGCCCGCGCCGGCCCGAGCAGCTCGAGCCGTACCTGGCGGCGCTGGAGCTCCCGCTCTCCGAGCAGGAACGGGACGACCTTGCAAGGCTCTTCCCGTGACCAGGCCCCGCAGGTTGGTTCGCCGGCCGTTTGGCAGCACGGTGGTACTCGGAGATGAGACGTGGCCCGAGATCGCCCGGCTCGTAGCGGGTCGGCGGGTCGTACCTTGTAACACAGTGTTACTTGGAAGACCGGCAAACGCCTGGTGCGGCCTCTCGCGCGACCTCTCGTGCCGGGGACCGGTCGCCCGGAGGGCGGCCGGCTCGAGGAATGGCAGACATGAGTGAGCTGCTCGTCCTCTCGCACGACGACGTTCGCCGCCTGCTGCCGATGGACGAGTGCACCGAGCTGATGGAGGCGGTGCTCTGCGACCTCGCGCGTAGGCGCGTGTGGCTGCCGTTGCGATTCACCGTCCAGCCGCCCGGGGAGCAGAGCCTGATGGGCCTGATGCCGGCGCACCGCTCGGAGCCACAGCGCGCATACGGGCTGAAGGCGATCTGCATCTTCCCGGAGAACCCGGCCCGAGGGCTCGACGCCCACCAGGGCGGCGTGCTCCTCTGCGACGGGGAGACCGGGCAGCTGCGCGCGCTGCTCGACGCCTCGGCGGTGACCGCCGTCCGAACCGCAGCGGTCTCCGCGGTCGCGACCCGGGCGCTCGCGCGCGAGGACGCGAGGGAGCTCGCGATCCTCGGCGCCGGTGTCCAGGCGCGCTCGCACCTGGAGGCGCTGCCGCACGTGCGCACGTTCGAGAAGGTGCGCATCTGGAGCCGGACCCCCGAGCACGCGCACGCGGTCGTGGCGGAGGCCAGGCTCCCGGTCGAGGTGGCCGAGAGCGCCGAGGCGGCGGTGACCGGCGCCGACGTGGTCGTGACGGCGACCTCGTCGAGCGAGCCGGTGCTCGAGCGCGCGTGGCTCGCTCCCGGCGCGCACGTGAACGCGGTTGGCTCGTCCATCCCGACCGCCCGGGAGCTCGACGACGCGACGATGGCCGAGGCGGCGCTCTTCTGCGACGCGCGCGAGTCGCTCGTGAACGAGGCCGGCGACTACCTGCTGGCCGGGCTCGGCCCCGACTCGATCCGTGCCGAGCTCGGAGAGGTTTTGACCGGCTCGGCCGAGGGCCGGCGGGACAACGAGGAGCTGACCGTCTTCAAGTCGCTCGGGCTCGGAGTCGAGGACCTCGCCGCAGCCGAGCACGTCTACGAGCGTGCCCGCGCGGAAGGCGTTGGCTCGACGGTCCCGTTCTGATCCCGCTCGCCGAGATCGAGGCCGCGCGCGAGCGTCTCGAGGGCCGCGTCCTGCGGACGCCGCTCGTCCGGCTCCAACATGACGGCGAGATCCACCTCAAGCTCGAAAACCTGCAGCCGATCGGCTCCTTCAAGCTCCGCGGCGCCGGCAACGCGGTGCTGCAGATCCCGCCCGAGGGGCTGAAGGATGGCGTCGTCACCGCGACGGCCGGGAACATGGGCCAGGGCGTCGCCTGGATCGCGCGCGAGCTCGGCGTCCCCTGCACGGTGGTCGTGCCCGACCATGCGCCCGAGACCAAGCTCGCGGCGATGCAGCGGCTCGGCGCCCGCATCGACAAGGTGCCCTACGACCGCTGGTGGGAGGCGCTGGAGACCTCGAGCTACCCCGCGGCCGGCGGCGTCTTCGTCCATCCGGTCCAGGACGAGCGCGTGATGGCAGGCAACGGCACGATCGGCCTCGAGCTGCTGGAGGACCTCCCCGCTCCCGACGCGGTGCTCGTCCCGTTCGGCGGCGGCGGGCTGAGCGTCGGGATCGCGAGCGCGGTCAAGGCGCTGCGACCCGAAACACGTGTCTACGCGGTCGAGCCCGAGCCGGGCGCGCCGCTGACCGCGGCCTTCGCGGCCGGCGAGCCGGTGCCGATCGAGTACGAGACCTCGTTCGTGGACGGCGCCGGCGCCCCGATGGTGCTCCCGGAGATGTGGCCGCGCGCGCGCGAGGCGCTCGACGGCGCCTTCGCCGTGTCGCTTGACGAGACCGCCGCCGCCGTCCGCCTGCTCGCCGAGCGCGCCCAGGTGGTCGCCGAGGGCGCCGGAGCGCTCGCGCTCGCGGCCGCGCTGGCCGGCCTCGGCGGGGACGGCACGGTGGTCTGCATCGTCTCGGGCGGGAACATCGACGCCGCCAAGCTCGCGGCGATCCTGGAGGGTCAGACCCCCTAGGAATCGCGCAACTGCGTGGGACAATGCCCGCGTGCCGGGGCATGCCGTATCCGAGCGGGATCTTCAGCCTGCGCGTGCCGAGGGCGACACGGCCGAGCGGGCAGTCGCGATCGATGCTTCCTTCGGCTCCGAGCTGCTCGAGCTGCACGTCGCCCGCTACGATCCCGGCCGCTCGCGGCCGCGCACGCTCGACGGCGTCCAGGAGGTGATGTACGCAGCGGCGGGTCGGGGCACGCTCGTCGTCGACGGCAAGGGGCACGAGCTCGAGCCGGGCACCGCCGCGTACCTCGTCTGGGGCGAGAGCTACGAGATCGACAACCCGGGCCCGGAGACGCTGTTGCTCGTCTCGGCCGTCGCGCCCCAGTCCTCGGCCCCGGAGCTCGACGCAGGGCGGATCGTCCGCTACGACGACCAGCCCGTGCTGACGGCCGGCGGCGACCGGGAGTTCCGCTACCTGGTCACCGACGAGGTCGGCTGTACCGAGCTGACCCAGTTCTACGGGATCATCGCCCCCGGCCGGGCCGCCGAGCACAGCCACGTCTACGACGAGGTGATCTACGTGCTCGAAGGCGAGGGAATGCTTCACATCGACGGCTCGCACGAGCCCGTGTCGCGGGGCACGTGCATCCACCTACCCCCGCTGCTCGGGCATTCGCTGGAGAACAGCGGTGACTCACCCATGAGGATCGTCGCGGTGTTCCACCCGGCGGGCGATCCGGCCTCGCGTGCGTATGAGGCAACCGAATGACGACGTGATGACGCTGCCGGCGCGGTTTCGGCACCGGTTTCCGGTCTTCGAGCGGCGCGTCTACATCAACAGCTGCTCGCAGGGAGCGCTGTCGGACTCGGTGCGCGATGCCTACGCGCGCTACCTCGACGACTGGGACGAGTACGGCGCGCCCTGGGAGTACTGGGTCGGGCGGCTCGAGGCGGTGCGCTCGTCGATCGCGGGGTTGATCGGGGCGGACGAAGACGAGATCGCCGTCACGACGTCGGTCTCGGCCGGCGTGAGCGCGCTCGCGTCGGGGCTGCGGTTCGACGGCGGCCGCGACAAGGTCGTGATCAGCGACTTCGAGTTCCCGACGATCGGGCAGATCTGGCACGCGCAGGAGCGGCGCGGCCTGCGGGTCGAGCACGTGGCGGCGGAGCCGGACGGGACGATCCCGCTCGAGCGGTTCGAGGCGGCGATCGACGAGCGGACCGCGCTGGTCGCGGTCACGCACGTCTGCTTCCGGAACGGGTCGCGGCTCGACGTCGAGGCGGTCGCGCGGCTGGCGCACGAGCGGGGGGCGCTGGTTCTCGTCGACGCGTATCAGACGGTGGGCTCGCTCCCCGTCGACGTGGGCGCTTTGGGGTGCGACTTCCTGGTCGCGGGGGTCCTGAAGTACTTACTCGGGTCGGCCGGGCTCGCCTTCCTCTTCTGCCGGCGCGAGCTGATCTCCGGGATCGAGCCGACCGCGACCGGATGGTTCGCCGACCGCGACATCTTCGAGATGGACATCCACGACTACTCGCCGGCGGCGTCGGCGCGGCGGTTCGAGGCGGGGACGCCGCCGGTTCCGTCGACCTACGCGGCGATCGCGGGGATCGAGCTGATGCAGGAGATCGGGATCGCGGAGACCGAGAGGCACGTGCGAGAGCTGAACGGGCTCCTTCGGGACGGGCTCGGCGAGCTCGGGGCACGGGTCGTGACGCCGGCCGAGCCCGAGCGGAGCGGAGCGCTGCTGTGCGTGCGTTCCTCGGATGTGGGCGCGCTGGTCGCCGCGCTCGACGCCGCGGGGATCGTCACCTCGTCGCGGGACGACAACCTGCGCATCTCGGCTCACGCGTACAACACTGACGGGGACGTCGAGGCCGTCCTCGCCGTGCTGGCGGCGAACCGCGCTCTTCTCGGCTAGGCCTCCGAACGCGAAAAGCGGTGTCCGACACCGGTTTTCGTCAAGGGTGAACGCGTGTCGAGAGCGGAACTATTCACCCACAGGGTCAGGCGGCCGCGGCTGCTCGCTCGAGGTCGGCTATCTCGATCTTGTTCATCTTCAGCATCGCCGCCATTGCCGCCTGCGCGCGCTCGGGGTCGGGGCCGCCGATCAGCTCCATCAGCCGCTTCGGCACGATCTGCCACGAGAGCCCGTAGCGGTCCTTGAGCCAGCCGCACGGCCCCTCCTCACCGCCCTCGGAGAGTTTGCTCCAGTAGGCGTCGACCTCCTCCTGCGTGTCGCACGAAACGACGAACGAGACCGCCTCGGTGAACTGGAAGTTCGGCCCGCCGTTCAGCGCCGTGAAGCGCTGTCCGTCGAGCTCGAAGGCCACGGTCATCACGCTGCCCTCGGTGCCCGGCCCCGCCGAGCCGTAGCGGGTCACCTCGACGATCCGCGAGTCGGGGAAGATCGAGGCGTAGTGCTTCGCGGCCTCCTCGGCCTCGCTGTCGAACCACAGGAAGGGAGTGATCGAGCCCATGTCAGTCCTTTCGTCGCTTGCCGGTAAGACCGCCCGGCCGGCCGGGACTCATCGGTAGATCTTCGACTCCAGGCCCGAGAGCGGGATGCCGCCGTCCGCGCCCACCAGCCACGTCTCCTGCATGTAGAGGCAGTCCTGCCCGTTCTCCGCGATCGCATGCGGGTGGAGCGAGAAGACCATGTTCTCCTCGAGCTCGGTATCGACGCCCTCGCCGATCTTCGGGAACTCGATCATCGTCATCCCGATCGAGTGCCCGGTGACGTGGCCGAGGTGGTAGCCGCGCTCCGAGAATCCCTTCGAGACGGCCCGGTGCACATCGTGCGCCGTTGCGCCCGGCCGCAGCGCGGTCTTCGCCGCCTCGAAGTACTCGTCATAGGCCTCGTTCATCCGCTCGACCTCGGCGCTGGGCATGCCGAGCGCGCGCGAGACCTCGACCCAGTGCCCGCCTGGCCCGGCGATCTCCAGGGACGGGATGCAGAAGTCGCCGAGGATTGTCTCCGCCCGCGCGATCGCGAACTCGGCGCCGACCAGCACCATGTTCATCGTCAGGCGCCCGCAGCCCCGCTCGACGAACAGCTCCTCGGCCGGCGCCAGCACCTCGGCGGCGCTGCGGCCCGGGCCGTACGCCTCGCGAAAGGCGTGGAAGCCGTCGGTGTTGATGCGAACGCTCTCGCGGACCGACTCCAGCTCCTCCTCGCTCTTGACCGCCCGCGCGTGGTCGAAGGCGACGTCCCAGCCGACGAGCTCGCAGCCGGAGAGCGCGGCGTAGTCGCGGGGCGGCATGACGTAGTCGAGCCCGTAGACGCCGACCCGCTGCCCGCGGAGCCGCTCGGCGAGCCAGTCGCCCGGCCGGTCGGCGAAGACCTGCTCCTCGATCCAGCTCGTCCCGTGCTCGCCTACGTAGCGCGCCTCGCTCGGGAAGACGATCGCCGGCTCGCCCTCGCGCGGCAGCAGCACGTACGCGTAGCGATGGACGATCTGGAAGCCGGAGAGGTAGGTGACCGCGCCCTCGAAGCCCGTGTACTCGCTGCCGCAGACGAGCGCCGCGTCGAGCGCGTCGCGTTCGAGCGCGGCCCGCACGTTCGCGTACCGGCGCTGAACATCCTCCGCGCTCACCATGACGCCTCCAACCCCTTCACGAGCGCGAGGATCGCCTCGTTCAGCGGCGCCGGCACGCCGTGTTCGCCGCCGAAGCGGACGATGCCGCCGTTCAGGTAGTCGATCTCCGTCGGCCGTCGCGCCTCCACGTCCTGGAGCATGCTCGCCTTGTGGTCGTAGGCGACCTCGGGCCGGGCCGCGTGGTCGATCAGCTCCTCGGGATCCGTGTCGAGCTCGATCCCCTGCGCTGCCGCAACCGCCTTGCCCTCGTCGACCAGGTCGGAGACGAGCGCCCGCAGGCCCGGGTCCTCGCAGACCCGCCCGTGCGTCAGGCCGGTGAGCGCGCCGACCGGGTTCGTGGCCGCGTTGAAGATCAACTTGCACCATTGCGGGCCGCGCGCGTCCGCGACCGCCTGCGTCGAGAGACCTGCCCGGGTGCACGCCTCGGCGAGCCGCTCGATCTCGGCCATCGGGGCCGGGCTCGGCTCGAAGGGCCCGATCGTCGTGTCGCCCTTGACGTCCCACTGCACGTGGCCAGGCTCGACGAGGCGCCCGGCCGGGAAGGTCGTCCCGCGGATCACGCGCTCGACGTGGCCGGCGATCGCCTCCTCGTTGCCGATCCCGTTCTGAACCGAGGCAACCGAGCCGTCCGCAAAGGCGTGCGCCGTCGCAGCGATCGCGCTCTCGGTGTGCATCGCCTTGGTCGCGACGATTCCGAACTCGCAGGGCGGCAGTTCCCCCGCATCGGCGGTCGCGCTCAGCCGACCGACGACCTCGCCCGCTCCGGAGATCCGGAGCCCTCCGGCGTTGATCGCGTCGACATGGGCCTGGTCGAGGTCGTACGCGCAAACCTCGACGTCCTCGAGCTGCGCGAGGTTGGCCGCGAACAGCGATCCGACCGCCCCGCAGCCGACGACGCAGACCCTCATAGCCACGAAGACTCGCGTCCTCTGACGAGGGCGCAGAGGGCCGTGTGCAGCGGCACCTGGACGTCCGCTTCGGCGGCCTCGCGAACGAGCGCGCCGTTGATGTGCTCTATCTCGGTCGGCCGATGGGCCTCGACGTCCTCGAGCATCGAGGGATAGTGGCGGCTGCCGCGCCGGGTCGCGTGCACGTTCATGTCCCACGGATCCTCGTAGAGCTCGACACCGGCTGCGGCCGCGACCCGCTTGCCTTCCTCGACCAGCCCGAAGACGAGGTCGCCGAGGTCGCCGGGCTTCCCCCGTTCGGCGAAGTGGAAGTCGTGGGGCAGCCCGGTGAGCGCGGCTACCGCGTTCACAGTCGCGTTGAAGATCAGCTTCGACCACTGCGCCGGGCGCAGGTCGCGGAACGGGCGCGCCTTCAGCCCCGACGACGCGATCAGCGCCGCAACCTGCTCGACGAGCTCAAGCGGCGTCTCGCCGTACGGGCCGAGCCACGTCTCCGTGTCGAGGATGTACTCGACGTGCGTGTCCGAGTGGCGCGTGCCGCTCATGAACGTGACCGCAGAGAGCACGCGCCGGCCCGGGAACGCGGCCTCGGCGCCGAGGCCGTTCTGGACGGTCATCACCGCCGCCCCGGGCCAGACGCCGTCGAGCCGGCTCGCCGCCTGCTCGAGCTCGGTCGTCTTGGTCGCGACGATCGCCAGCTCGGGCTCGGGTAGCTCGGCCGGGTCGGTCGCGGCCCGGACTCGCGCGACGAAGGCGTGCCGGCCGGAGACACGCAGGCCCTCGGCGTTCAGGGCGGCGGCGTGCTTCTCGCGCCGGCAGAGCACGGAAACCTCGCACACGCGGCCGAGGTGGCCGGCAAAGAGGCTCCCGATGACGCCGGCGCCGACGACGCAGACGCGCTCAATCCCCGGCGAGCTCAAGGAACTCCTCGTCGGTCACGAGCCCCCGCTTGCTCGCGCCGAGCGCCTTCACCCGCGCGAGCACCTCGGCGCGGCGCTCATCCGGCAGGTCGAGCCCGAGCTCCTCGGCCTTGATCCGGATCGAGTCGAGCCCGCTCTTCTTGCCGAGCACGATCCCGCGCTCGGCGCCCACGAGGTCGGAGGAGTAGGGCTCGATCGAGGGCGGGTCGTGGAACTGGCTCGCGACCGCTCCGCTCTCGCGCCGGAAGAGCGTCTCGCCCGTGACCGGCTTCCAGGGCTCGAGCTCGTACCCGGAGAGCTCGCGCACTCGGGCGGAAACCTCGCGGATGCGGTCCAGGCGGAGATTCGACTCGACCCCATAGAGCGCCCGAAGGGTGAGCGCGACCTCGCCGAGGTTCGCGTTGCCGGCGCGCTCGCCCATACCGTTCAGGGTGCCGTGCACCCAGCTCGCCCCGGCGCGGACGGCCGAGACCGCGGCCGCCGTCGCGAGGCCGAAGTCGTTGTGGCCGTGGAAGTGGACCGGCACCTGTGTCCACTCGACGGTTCGGCCGACGAGGTCGGCGACCGCCTCCGGCGAGGCGATCCCGAGCGTGTCGACGACGGCGACCTCCTTCGCGCCGGCCTCGACCGCCATCTTGTAGACCTGCTCGTAGAAGCCGGGCTCGGCGCGCGTGGAGTCGACCCCGAAGAAGGCGACGTGGATCCGGTGCTCGGCCGCGAACTGCATCGCGCCGGCGATCCGGCCGAGCATCGTCTCGCGCGAGACGCCGATCGCGTCCAGCTTCAGGTCGGAGATCGGCGACTCGATCACGGACGCCTTGACGCCGAGCTCGACGAGCGCCTCGAGGTCGGCCGGCACCGCGCGGGAGAAGCCCCAGATCTCCGCGTGGAGGCCCGCCTCGCTGATCAGCCGCACCGCCTCCCAGTCGTCCTCGGAGACGCGCGGGAAGCCGGCCTCGATCCGGTCGATCCCCAGCTCGTCGAGCAGTCGCGCGATCTCGAGCTTCTGCTCCGGGTCGAGGACGACGCCGACGGTCTGCTCGCCGTCACGGAGGGTGGTGTCGTAGAGGCCGACCTTGCCGCCGAGACGGTACGGGTCGTTGAGCACGCCGGTCCAGATGCTCACAGGCCGATGTCCTGACGTAGAGCGTGTCGACCGGTCATTGTCCGACGACCACTCCGTCGGGGAACGGCGACAGCTTCTCGGCACCGGCCCCCGTGATCAGGAAGTTGTCCTCGACCCGCAGGCCTCCGCCGCCCTGCCAGTAGGCGCCGGGCTCGATCGCGAGCACCATCCCCTCCTCGAGTTCGCCGCCGCCCGCCTGGTGTGCATACGGCGGCTCGTGAGCGCGGGCGCCGACGCCGTGCGCGATCGGATGGCTCGGCTGGCCCGGGTAGCCGGCATCGGCGAGGCCGTCGCGGATCAGGCGATCGAGGTCGGCGAGGCTCGCGCCCGGGCGGCAGTAGTCGATCGCCCGTTGGTATACGTCGAGGAGTCGCTCTTCGAGCTCCGCGTACTCCGGCGTGAGCTCGCCCGGGCAGAGGTTCTTCGTGTGGTCGCACCAGTAGCCGTCGGCGCAGACCCAGATCTCGAACAGGGTCGGCTCGTGTTCCTGGACCGGCAGGTCGCCGGTGGCCGTGAACGTCTTGATCCCGGGGCCCGACCAGACGAGCGAGAAGCCGAGCGCGAGCTCGACCTTGCCCTGCCAGCCGGTGCCCTCGCCGTGAACGAAGCCCTCCCAGAGCGCGGCCGCCTCCGACTCCTTCATTCCCGCGCGGAGGTGTTGGCGTGTGTGTTCCATGGCAGCGGCGGCAATGTCGTTGGCGAGGCGCATGCGCTCGAGCTCCTGCTCGCTCTTGTTCGCGCGGGCGCGGGCGATGAGCGGCGTGGCGTCGGCGGACGCGCCGAACCCTTCGAACCAGGCCGAGGTGAAGGTGGTCGGCTCGCCGACCATGCGGTCGGTGGCCTGCGTGCCGAGGGAAAGCTCGAGACCGATCCGGCCGTGGTCGCGCGCCGCCGCCTGGGCGAGCTCGAGCGTGCGGGCGGTCGGAGGGCGCGGGTCATCCGGTGCGTAGCCGCTGTGGTACCGGACGTCCTTGGCCCACGCCGCGCGCTCGGCGTCCTCGGCTGAGACCTCGAAGCAGATCAGGGTCGGCTCGCCCTCGCGCGGGAAGACGGCGGCCTCGTAGCCCTTCATGCTCCAGAAGTTGGTCAGGTAGAGGACGTTGTCGGGCGCGCGGACGACGAGCGCATCGAGCCCTTCTTCCGCCATCAGCGCGCGGACGCGGTCGAGCTTGGCGTCGTCGCGCGGCCAGGTCACCGGCAGAACCTAACGTTTGCCGAAGCAGCGGGTCCGGCCCGAGGCGGGCCTACGAGGACAGGCCCAGACGGCGGCGGATCTCATCGCGCGTGAGCCCGTCGCGCTCCAGGCGCTGCTCGATCAGGCGCTCGAGCCGGCGCTGATTCTCGCGCCAGCGCTCGCGCTCCTCAGGTGTCCTCGTCCGCTTCCTCTTGCTCGCCATCCTGTCCGTCCTCGAGCAGCCGGGCGATGTATTCGACGTTCGCGTTGATATCGGCAAACGTGAAGAGCATAGCCGTGACCTCTGAGCGGGAGATGAGCGCTTCACCCTCCATACCGGAATGCTGTTCCACCGCAGATCGCCACGCAAGAGTCGGATGCAGACCTGCCGCATCGGGCCCTGGAGATCGCAGCGCCGAGGGCGTAGCGGAGCGGCCGCGCCTCGATCGTCACGCTCTCGGCGCACCCCCGTCACAGACACGTGCGCGCTGCTCCGGTACCGTCGACCGCGAGGGAGGCGGGTATTCAACCCCACCCTGGGTGGGGGGATGGGTTCTCGCGCGTGGACCCGCTAACGGCTCCGTCACCAGCGCACACGCTCCGGCGGGGGCTCGCCGTGGGCCTCCTGCCAGGAGACGACCGGGTTGCGCAGCACGCCGATCCGTTCGATCTCCGCCTCCATCACGTCGCCGGGCTTCAGGTACAGCGACGCAGGATCGTCGCTGAACCCGGCCACGCCGCTCACCGTCCCCGTCGAGACCACGTCGCCGGCCGTGTACCCGAGCGGCGAGTAGTGGCTGAGAATCTCCGGGATCGTCACGGACATGTTCTTCGAGTGCGACACCTGCCGCGGCTCCCCGTTCACGCGCAGCTCCATCGCCAGGTCGTGGGGGTCCGGGATCTCGTCCGGCGTGACGATCCACGGGCCGAGGGGGCAGAACGTGTCGATCGCCTTGCAGAACGAGAACACGCCCGACCGCATCTCCCGCCGCTGGATGTCACGGGCGGTGATGTCATTGAAGATCACATAGCCGCCGATGTACTCGACCGCCTCCTCCGCCGAGAACCATCTCCCGTCCTTGCGGATCACGACCGCCAGCTCGAGCTCGTAGTCCAGCTCCTCGGTCAGGTGCTCCGGGTAGACGACCGGGTCGTCGGGCCCGATGATCGCGTCGACGTTCTGGAAGAAGACGATCCAGGGCGCGATCTCGTGCGACCAGTCGACGTTCTTCGACTCCTCCTCGTGCTCCCGGAAGTTGCCGGCCGTGTGGAAGAACTTCTTCGGCACGATCGGGGCTTGCAGCCGCACGTCCTCGAGGGCGTGCTCTCGCCCCGTCGCCCGCGCTGCCATCCCGCTCTGGAAGTACTCGCGCATGGTCTGCGCCGCGAGCTCGACCACGCGATCTTCCCGCAGCTCGCCGATCCGACCGTCGTCGAAGGTGACGAGCTTCATCGCGCGCGCAGCCAAGCGAGCACGTCGCCCGCATTGGCATCCGGTGGGAAGACGGGATAGAAGACCTTCACGATCCGCGCGTCCTCGGCCACGAGCGTCAGACGCTTGTAAAGCGTAAGCCCCGCGACCTCGAACGTCGGCAGCCGAAGCGCCGCTCCGAGCCGCCGCTCCGGGTCGGCGATCACCGGGAACGGCATCGCGTTCCGCTCGGCGAACTCGAGCTGGTCCTCGAGCGGCTGCGCCGACAGCCCCGCGACGCGAACACCGAGCGCCGACAGCTCGCCGTGCAGGTCGCGGAACGCGCACGACTGGGGCGTGCACCCACGGGCGCCGGGTGTCTCGTCCCAGCCGGGCAGCAGCGGCACCCCAGGACGGCCCGACCGCGGATAGATGTAGACGACGTCGAAGTCGCGCACGTCCACCTCGCCGAGCGACGATCGCAGCACGAGCGACGGCAGCTCGACCCCGGCGAGATGGTCGGCGCCGCCGTCGTCCTCCGGCACCGGCAGCCCCTCCGGCAGCGTGTAGACGTCATGCGACACGGCAGACCTCCGTTGCGACCCGCGCGTAGACCTCGGCCGTCTTGGCTAGCCCCTCGATCTCGAGATTCTCGCCCAGCTCGACGTCCATCAGGCCAGTCGACGTCCCGTAGTTCACCGTCGGGATCCCGTAGCGCGTCAGGGCCGAGGCGTCGCTGAACCAGCGCGTCACGTCACGCTCCGGCTTGGCGCCGAACACCGCCTCGTGCGCGGTGTCGATCGCGGCCACGAGCTCGTGGCCCTCCTCGATCTCGGCGCCGGGAGCGGTGACGTAGACCTCGCCTTCGATCCCGTACCCGGGAAACCGCTCGCCGAGCGAGCGCACCCAGTCGAGCACCTCGCGCCGCGCGACGCCCATCTCCTTCGTCGGCGGCACGCGCACGTCGAGGAACAGGTCCGTGTGGTGCGGCGTCCGCGAGACGCGCCAGCCGAAGCCGCCCTCGATCGCGCCGACGTTCACGATCGCCTTCGCGTCGCGGTACGCGTTGGCAGGGTCGTCCTCCCAGGTCGGTATCCACTCCAGCACGGCCTCGAGCACGCGGTGCGCCCGGAGGATCGAGTTCTGGTCGCGCACACCCTCGGTGAACGCCGTGTGAATGAAGTTCCCGTGCACGCGGAGGCGCAGCCAGAGCGCGCCGAAGTGCCCCAGCACGACCTTGCCCTCCGTCGGCTCCCCGAGCAGGCACATGTCGGCGACGCCGCCGTGCGAGACGAGGTAGCGGGTGCCGGCCGCGTAGCCGCGGAACTCTGCGCCGGTCGCGTCGAGGTACTGCGTCTTCTCGATCTCGCCGCACACGGCCGCCAGCAGCAGGTCGCCGCGGAGACGCACGCCCGCGGCGAGCAGCGCCCGCACCGCCTCGACGTAGCAGGCGAGCGCGCCCTTCATGTTCGAGATCCCGAGCCCGTAAAGCCGCCCGTCGCGCACGAACGGCTCCGGCTGGAACCCCGGCACGTGCCGTAGCCACGGCTCGCGTCCCGAGTACGAGGTGTCCATGTGCCCGTTGAGCATCAGCGACCGCCCGCCGCCGGCGCCGGCCAGCGTCCCGAGCACGTTCGCCCGTCCGTCCTCGACCTGCTGCCACTGCACCTGCAGGCCGAGCTCCGCGAGCGTCTCGCCCACGAACCGCGCCAGCTCCTCCTCGCTGCCGGTGAAGCTCGGGATCGAGATCGCGCGGCTCGCCCACTCGACCAACCGCTCCCGGTCGATCGCGAGCGCCATCAGCGGACGGCCGGCAGAACACGCTCGCCGAAGAGCCGGATCTGCTCGTGGCGCCGGTCGCCCCACAGCTCGAGCATGACGTGAGTGCAGCCGGCCTCGTGATACTCCTCGATCGCCGCGATGCAGTCCTCCGGCGTCCCCGCGATCGGCTTGCACTTGTCGAGCAGCTCGTCGCTCACCTCGGCCTTGGCTGCGAGCCGGCCGCCGCGCTCCATCGCCTCGGCCACCGGCCGGATCTCGTCCTGCGTGATCCCCGCGAGGTCGAGCAGCGTGTCGGCCGCGCCCTGGATGTTCTGCACCTTGTTGGCGAGGTACATGCCTGCGATCTCGCGCGCCCCGTCGCGGCCGGCGTCGCTGTCGGACTCGTGGATCGAGGCGACGATCGTGCAGCCGATGTCGATGTCGGCGCCGACGTTCTCGCGCGTGTAGCGCACGAAGGCGGGCGTCGTGATCGAGGGCGTCAGGCAGCCGTCGCCGATCTCGCCGGCCAGCGCCTGCATCTTCGGCGCGGTCGCCGCGACGTAGACCGGCGGCACCTCGCGCGGCGTCTGCGCCTCCGCCGCCAACCCGGGTACCGAGGCGCTCCAGGTCGAGCCCTGGTACTCGAACGGCTCGCCGCGGAGCACGCCGCGCACGATCTCGACCGCGTCGCGCATCGGCCCGAGCGTCTTGTTCGTCTGCATCACCGCGTTGTTGAGGAAGATCTTCGAGGTCCCGAAGCCGAGGATGAACCGCCCCGGCCCGGCGGCCTCCTCGACCACCCGCGCATCCATCGCGACCTGCACCGGGTGGCGCGTGAACGGAGAGATGATCCCCCAGCCGATCGTCAGCCGCTCGGTCTCGCGCGCCAGCACGGCAGAGGTCACCGTCGACGACCGCGCCTCCATCCCGTGTTTTCGCCACCACGGGTAGGCCTCGGCGAGCCAAATCGTGTCCATGCCGGCCTCGTCCATCGCGCGCGCCGAAGCCACCATCTCGTCGAGCGGCTCCATGGTGAGCTGCATCACCCCGATCCGGAACGGCGGGGGCACTACGAGCTTTGGGCCTTCGCGACCTGCTCGTCGAGCGAGGCCAGGACCTGCTGCACCTGCTGGTTGACGATCGGCTGCAGCACCCGCTGGCCCATCGACCCGACCGGCCCGGCCAGATGCACCTCGGCCTCCCAGTCCATCTTCGTGCCGCCGTCGTCCTCGTTCAGGCCGAAGGCGGTCGTCATGTTCAGCATCGCCCCGACGCCCTGGCCCTTGATCGAGAGGCGGGCGAGCTCCGGCTCGCGCTGCTCGACCTTCTCAATGTTCAGGGTCATCCCCAGCGTCCCGAGCCCGAGCGGGATCTTCACGTTCGCGCGCCAGTTCCGCTCGTCTTGGACGTCGAAGCTCTCGACGCCCGGGATCGTCGCCGCCATCGCCGCCGGGTCGTTCAGCACCTTCCAGACGACCTCACGTGGCGCCGCGAACGTGCGCTCGCCCGCGACCTTCACGCCTCGACCACCGAAACCCGTGCGCGCGAAGACTCGGGCTCGGAGAGCAGCTCCCAGACCCGGTGGTACGGGTTGCAGCTGTCGTAGACGATCGCGTTGCCCTGCGAGCGGAGCGCGTCCTGGAGCGCGGCGCAGATCGCGTGGATCCCGGCGCCGCCGCCCTCGCCCATGCCCTTCGTCCCGAGCGACGTGAACGGCGACGGGCTCTCGATGTTCCCGGTTTTCAGAGGCGGCATGTCGAGCGCGTGCGGCACGTGGTAGTCGTAGAAGTTGGGCGTGAGCAGGTTCCCGTCCTCGTCGTAGGTGAACGTCTCGTGGGTCGCCGCGCCGAGCGCCTGGGCGGTCGCGCCCATCACCTGCCCCTCGACCACCTGCGGGTTGATCCGCTTCCCGCAGTCGTCCACCGCGGCGTAGTCGACGATCTCGTAGACCCCGGTCTGCGGGTCGACCTCGACCACGGCGACATGCACCTGCGCGGCGTAGGTCAGCGTCAGGTTGCCGAACTTGCGCTCGACATCCGGCGGCTGGAACGGCGGCCGATAGACGTAGCGGCAGTTGAGGGTGACGTCGAGATCCTCGGGCAGGCCCGCGTTGTTGGCGTTGATGATCGCGCCGAGCGCCATGAAGGGCAGCGCCGCCTCGGGGTTCGCCTTCATGCGCGCCATCCCCTCGGCCAGCTCGATGTCGCCAGGCTCGCAGCCGAGCACGACGGCGGCCAGCTTCTTCATCTCGCCGGCGAGCTGATCGGTCGCGCCCTTGACCGCGCCGAGCCCGGTGACCGCGAACTGGCTCGCGTAGGTCCCGGAGAAGCCGGCATGGGAGTTCCAGTACGAGTCGTGCCCCGCGCGCACGTTCACGTCGTCGACCGAGCAGCCGAGGATGTCGGCCACCACCTGCGCCGCGGTCGTCTCGTGGCTCTGCCCCTGCGGCGTCGTCCCGAGCGTGACCACGATCTCGCCGAAGATGTCGAGCTTGACCGTCGCCACCTCGTTGTTGCC
>DASPRN010000143.1:0-11982 GCA_035624425.1 Gaiellaceae bacterium | reverse complement strand
CAGAGGTGGCGTTTCTTCTTCTTCGCGGACGCGTCGGCGACGTGCTTCGAGCAGGCGAGCGGCTCGGAGAGCGTGAGCAGCGTGACCGGCTTCTTGGCCTTCTTCTGGGTGAAGATGAAGCGGCCCTGGTAGAAGTCGGCGCTCTGCGTCTTCTTGCCCCCGGCCGAGGTCGTCAGCTTCACCTTGCCGTGGGTCGTGTCGACTTCCGCCCCGACCGGGATCTGCTCGCCGGCGGTCAGTAGAACGAACTTGTTGGAGTGCGGGAGCCGCACGTAGACCTGGCCGCTCACCGGGGCGACGTTCCCGTTCTTGCCGTCCTTCGGCGGCGGGGGTGGCGTGAACGGCGGCGGAGGCGGCGGTGGTGGTGGTGGTGGCGGCGGCGGTGGTGGCGGAGGCGGAGGCGGTGGTGGCGGAGGCGGAGGCGGAGGCGGAGGCGAAGCCTGCGTGACGGTGACCAGCGCCGTCGGCCCGGTCGAGAGAACGATGTAACCGCCCGCCGCGGCCGTGCCGCCCGCGTTGTTGTAGTACCCGCCCGGGACGCTGGAGACGGCGGCCAGGAGATGGAGCGACACGCTCCCGCTCGCAGCGACCATGAACGGGCCGTTCCAGGTCAGGGTCTGCCCTGCGATCCCCGGATCGGCCGTCGTCACGCCCGTGCTCGAGCCCGGCACATAGCTGAATCCAGCCGGAAGCGTGTCCGTGATCGTGCTCAGGGAGACGGGGTCCGGGTTCGGGTTGGTGATGGTGATCGTGTAGCCGTCCTGCGAGCCGGCCGTCGCCGTCGAGTGGTCGACCGTCTTCGTGGTGACGAGCGGCACGTGCCCGCTGGGAGAGAAGGCCGTGAGCTGCGAGAACGTCACCGTCGCGTCGGCGGGCGCCGTGAAGTTCCAGCTGACTCCGCCGCCGTTGTCCTCGGAGGTCGTGCAGTCGCACGTGTCGGGGAAGGCGGTGAGACTGCCGATCGAGGCCCAGACGGAGCTGTAGCCCGCCTCGTAGAAGGTGTTTCCGCCCGTAAGAGGTACCCACTCCTCGATCCGTCCGGGCGGCGAGTTGTTCGCGTTCTGCGAGCAGCCGACGGCCTTGCTCGTGCCGAAGGTCTCCGCGAACCCGTAGCCGCTGTCCGATCCGCCGAGGTAGCAGTCCCCGGCCCGGTAGAGGATTCCGCTTGTCGTCTGGGCGCCGGTGTTCGAGATCGCGACGTCGGTGCGGTAGGACTCGTCGCCGACCGCATAGGTGTCCGTCTGCTGGATGTGCAGGCTGGTCGTTCCGACGTCCACGTTCGTGACGACCTTGTAGGGATCCCCGGCCGTGCCGGTTCCCGTCACGCCCGTCTGGCTGACCTTCGTGAACGGCGTGTGGCCGAGGAAGTCCGGCGCGTAGAGGTTGCCGCCGGTGGCGATGAAGGTGCCGCAGTCGCCCGGAATCGTGCTCGCCGGATAGAACTCGAGGAACGAGTCCCCGGTGTGCGCGATCTGGCAGCTCAGGTCGTTTCCGACGTAGACGTGCTCGAGCGGACCGGTCGAGGCGATGTCTGCGTACGGGAGCGGGGGCGGCGGGGGTGGCGGGGGCGGCGGCGGAGGTGGTGGCGGTGGTGGCGAGCAGCCGGTGACCGTCGTCGAGGCGAAAGCCGAGCCTGATTCTCCCGAAGGGAGCATGTAGGTGGCGGTGTTGTCGTAGTCCTGGCAGGAGTCGAGCGTCGTCGAGCTGACGACGTGCACCGTCGTGCTCGCGAGCCCCGGCAGGGCCGTCCCGTCGTAGACCAGGCTCTGACTCTGCGGGTTGCCGCTGACCGACCAGCCGGGGCTCGAGCCGCCGGTGTCGACCGACCAGCTGACGCCGGGGCCGGCCGGGAGGGAGTCCTGCACGCTGATCCCGCTCACCGTGGCGTCCTGGGTGTTCGTCAGCTTCACCGTGAACCCGATCTGCTGGCCGGCGGGGACGGTGGGCGCGTCGGCGGTCTTCTCGATCGTCAGGCTCAACTTGACGTTCACGTCCTCCTCGACCTCGTCCGCGGCGCCCGAGCTATCCCAGACGTCGAGCAGGACCGGGTACGCACCTGCGCCGTCGAAACCGTGGCTCGGCGCGGCTTCCGTCGAGCTCGTGTAGTCACCGAAGTTCCAGAAGGAGCCGAGCGGGCGGCTGTTGTCGTCCGTCGAGCCGTTCGTGAAGCTCACGCTCTCACCGGGGAACGGCGTTGCCGGGGAGAACGTGAAAGCCGCGTGCGCGCCGGTCACGTATTCGAAGGCGCCGATGTCCGAGGTCGGAGGCGCAGACTGGCCGCAGCAGGCGGGAATGCCCCGCTGATCGCTCCCTCGAAAGCTGGCGTTGTCGCCGTGATCGATCGCCGGGCTGCCGGCCAGGAGCATGATCGTCTCCGTCGCGCCCCCCACCGGAGCGAGATGCCCGAGCCCGGGCGCAGCGGAGACGATGTCGCTCGCGCCCTTCGTGCAGCCGGTCGTGCCGTAGAGGTTGTGACCCTGGGTCGTGAGCGCGTCACCCTGGCAGTCGGCGTGGTCGGCGTCGGAGCCGCCGGTGTTTGCCGCCACGATCGAGTTCACGCTCGAGACCGTCCCGCCGACGTTCTCGATCCCGCCGCCGTACTCGCTGATCGAGTCGTTGTCGGCGATCGTCACGTTCTGGAGCCCGGCGGAGCCCCCGCTCTCGTACAGGCCCGTGCCCTCGTTGTTCGCGAGGGTGCTCGCGACAGCCGTCAGCGTGCCCGTGTTGAAGATCCCGCCTCCGACGCCGGTCCAGCCGTAGTTCCCGCTGACGGTGGTACCGCTCAGCGTGAGCGTCCCGCGGTTGTAGATCCCGCCGCCCTGGTATGCCCCGTTGCCGTAGAGCCCGTAGATGCCGTCGGAGTAGAGGAAGTCGCCGCCGATCGTCGAGTCGGTGATCCTCGCCGTCGCGTTCAGCTCGTTGCCGAGGCCTCCGCCCGAGCACAGGTCGGAGGCGTCGTTTGCGGCGAAAGAGGCGCCGATGGTCACGTGGTCGAGTGAGAGCGTCCCCCGGTTCCGGATCCCCGCGCCCGAGGATTCGGGAAGCGGGGCGCACACTTGGCCGTCCTCGAGATTGACGTTGTCGAGCGTGAGCGTCGCCCCCGGCTGGACATCGAAGATCCGGTTGCACACCGAGCTCGCGTCGATCGTCGCTCCGTTGCCGTGGATGGTGATGTTGCTCGTGATGTCGAGATCACCCGTCGCGGCAGCGTCCTCGTGGTCGGCCAGGTCGCAGATCGGAACGCCGTTCGGGTCCTCGTCCTCGAGCGAGAGCGTGAACACGTCGTCGCCGTTGATCGGGTTGAGGTTGATCGTCCCGCCGCCGGCGGCGTTCGCCTTGATGATGGTGTCGCGCAGTGACCCCGTGTCCCCGGGCGGGCCGGGGTCGTCCGTTCTGGTCGGGTCGCCGAGGCGCACCACACCGCCGGCCTGGGTGCCGCCCGTGAGCGCAAGGACGAACAGGCAACCGAGCGCAAGCGTCGCGAAGAGCCGCAGACTCCGAGGAACCCCCATCCCGGGTCTATGTATCACGCGCCACATTGGGGGTCAATCATGCTCGCGCCTGACCGTGCGACGGCCCTCGAGCCCGCTCAGCGACGGCGGGCGACGTACGTCTGGCCGGCCTTGACGGAGACGTGCTTGTGCAAGGCGAAGTCGAAGACGTCGACCACACCGCGGTTGACGTGGACGAGGGTCGTCGTGCACGTGTCCTCCGTGAACCAGATCGTCCCGCGCACGGTCGCCGAGGCGTTCTTGCCCTTCGTGCGGTAGGTGCCCTTGCCGGAGCCCCAGAGATGGCGCTTCTTCTTCTTCTTCGAGAGCTCCGCGGCGGTCTTCGCAGACGGGCTTCCGCACGCGAGGGGATCCGAGAGCTGCAGGATCGTGACCGGCTTGCCTCCGTAGAAGACCATCCCCCAGATCGGCGCCTTCGGCCGCCGCTGGTTGAAGAAGAACCGGCCCGAGTAGAAGTCGGCGTGCTCGGTCTTGCCATTGAGCACGGCGACGGTCAGACGGACCCGGCCGTTGTCGGTGTCGATCTCCGTGCCGACCGGGACCGACCTGGCCGCGGTCAGGCGGATGAATTTCGCGGTGCCCGGAAGGCGAATGAGAACGATGCCGCTGACCGGAGAGACGACCCCGGTCTTGCCGATCGCCGGCTTCGGCGGCTGGAACGGCGGGGGCGGCGGAGGCGGCGGAGGCGGGGGTGGTGGCGGAGGCGGGGGTGGCGGTGGCGGAGGAGGCGGGGGTGGTGGCGGCGCACAGCCGGTCACGGTCGTCGAGGCCGAGGCCGCGTTGTCGCCCGCGTTGGCGCTCGTGAAGCTCGCCGTGTTGTCGTAGCCGCCGCACGAGTTGCTCGTCGTCGTGCTGACGACGTGAGCCGTCGTCGTGGTGTTGCCTGGGAGCGTGTTGTCCTCGCCGCGGTTGAGCGTCTGGCTTCCCGTGGCGCCGGTGATCTGCCAGTCCTCGCCGCTGCCCGGTGCCAGCGTCCAGACGATGCCGTCCCCGGACGGAAGGGCGTCGCTCACGATCAGGCCGGTAGCCGTGACTTCGCCGCTGTTGGCGAGCGTGACCGTGAAGCCGATCTGGCCCCCGGCCTCGACCTGGGCGGCGTCTGCGGTCTTGGTGACCGATACGGTCGCGGCGCACGTGTCCTCGCCGTGGCACGAGGGGTCGGTGCCCCACGGGTCGAAGAGCACGTTGTCGCTGACCGAGTCGCCGTGCCCCGGGCCTTCGCCGGACGGGCCGTCGGCAGCGCCCCACCAGTTGTCCTTCGCGTTGAAGACGTTTGGCGTCTCGAGGTCGCGGTTCTCGACCCCGCCGAGCGAGTTGTGGGCGATCACGTTCTTGTTCGCGACGTTCCCAGCCGACTGGCCATCCGAGTCGGCCTGGAGAATCCCCCAGCCGCCGTTCGGGCCGAGCTGGTTGTGCGTGATCGTCGTGTTGGTCGCGCTCAGGCCGGTGAGCAGAATCGCGGTGCCGCCTGCGTTCGGGTTCGCGTCGCTGCCGCTCGCCCCGCCGTGCAGCGTGCCGCTGATCGTGTTGAGCTCGATCGAGCTGGAGTCGGCGTACCCGAGCTTGATCCCGGCGAACGCGCTGCCGTCGATCGTGTTCTCGCTGACGTCGTTGCCGGAGATGCTCGCGTCTCCCGACGGGCCTACGAGCTCGATCCCGGACGACTCGACGAAGGTCGGATACCCGGTTCCGCTGTCTTCGATCGTGTTCCCGTCGATCGAGTTCCCGTTCGTCCGGACCGAGATCCCGTGGTTGACCGAGCTCGTGATCGTGTTCCCCTGAACGGTGTTGCCGTCGGGATGCAGGTTCTTGTTGTCCACGATCAGGATCGAAGCCTGTGGCCCTGATCCGGTGACGTCGTTGCCGTTGTCGGAGACCGTGTTGTCCTTGATCAGGTTTCCGAAGCCGCTGTTGACGCGGACGGCGACCACGTTGTGGAGGAGGTCGTTGTCCGAAGCCGTCGACCCGCTCGCCGGGAAGGCGGCATTCTCGTTGCGGCCGCTGCTGAAGTCGATCCCCTGCGAGCCACCGCTGATCTTGTTGTTCGAGATCGTCGCGTTTTGCGGCACATCGTGCTCGTCGCTGTTCTCCTGGTCGCCGCCCAGGCTGACGACCGGGCGCGTGCACCCGTTGCACTGGAGGAGATCCGCGTTCCACGTCCCGTCGCCGACCAGGTCGAAGCCGTCGACGACCGTGTTCGCGCCGTCCACGTCGAGCTCGTCGAGCCGCACGTGGGTGACGTCGCTCCCGGCTCCGAGAAGCCGCTCGCCGTCCTGCGCCAGGTCGAGGGAGTACTCGCGCTCGTCGTAGGTCCCGGCGGCGACATGGACGGTCGAGCCGGCGTTCTCCGGAGTCAAGGCGGCAAGCGCTTGGTGGATCGATCCGAATGCGTCGTCGCCGATCGTGAGCTGCTGGCCGCCGGGACCGGTCACGGGCGTCCCGGGGTCCAGATCCGCCCACTGCGCGTCGACGTAGAGGTCCCGCGCGCAGCCGGTGACGGCGGTCGATGCGGAGGCCTGGCCGGAGTCCTGGTCGCTCTCGAACTCCGCCGTGTTGTTGTAGGTGCCGCAGGAGCTGCCCGTCGTGGCGCTGAGCACGTGAGCCGTCGTGCTGGCGCCGGGCGCGAGCGACGTGTGCTCTGCGTCGAGATCGAGGGTCTGCCCGTTCGCGTCGGTGCCGACCGACCAGCCGGGGTCGGTGCTGTCCGCGTCGATCGTCCAGTGCACGCCGGGGCCGCCGGGCAGCTCATCGCTGACCGTGAGGCCGGTCGCGGCGTCGGCACCGTGGTTCCTGATCGTCACCCTGAAGCCGATCTGCTGGCCGGCCTGGACGGTCTCGCTGTCGGCGGTCTTGTCGATCGTGACGGTCGGCTGGACGGTCACGTCCTGGCTGGTCCAGTCAACCGCGCCGCCCAGGTCGGCGAAGTCCAGGGTGACGGAATACGTCCCCGGAGACTCATACGAGTGCGTCGGCGACCGCACGTCCGCGAACTCCCCGTCGCCGAGGTCCCACCAGCTGCTCGACGAGCAGTCGCAGCCGCTGGTCGACTGGTTGGTGAAGGTCACGTTCTCGTTGTCGAAGGGGTTGGGGGGATCGAACGTGAACGAAGCCTTCGGCCGGATCTCCTGCGGCACGAACTCGAAGGCGCCGATATCGGGCAGCTCGCCTTGCCCCTGGATGCCACGCTCGTCGGTCCCTCGGAAATGCTGGGCATCGCCGGCGTCGACCGCCGGGCTGCCGGGCGCGAGGGGAACGGTCTGCGTCGGCCCAGGCGGATTCGGCGTGCCGACGTAGGTGAACCTTCCGAGCGGGCCGAGGCCGGGAGATTCGGTGAGGATGTCTCCTGCATCGGGGTTGAACGGACAGCTGTTCGATCCGTAGAGGTTGTGCCCGAGGTAGTTCGGACCGGCGAAGCTGTCCCCCTGGCAGTCCTGGGTGTTCTCGGCCACGATCGTGTTCACGATCGAGATCGACCCGCCGGAGCCAGGCTGGTTGACGTCGCCGTTCTGGATCCCGCCGGCGCGCGTGCTGCTCGGGTCGTTGTGGGCGATCGTGACGTTCTGGAGCGTCGCCTGACCCCCGACCTCGAAGAGCCCGCTCCCGATGTTTCCCGCGATCGTGCTCGCGACCGCGTTCAGCGTCCCACCGCGATTCGCGATTCCGCCGCCGCCGCCGATCCAGCCGTAGTTTCCGCTGACAGTCGACCCGTTCAGCAGCAGCGTGCCCTGGTTGTAGACCCCCCCGCCACCGCCGTTCGGCGAGTAGTTGCCGCTGACACTCGAGTCGTGGAGCGTCGCCGTCGCGGCGCGCTGGTTCTCGATGCCGGCTCCCCGGCAGTTGGAGAGGTTGTCGCTCACCAGGGCGTTGTCGAGGAGGAGCGTGCCCTCGTTCAGGATTCCGCCGCCGCCGGCGCCGGACGGGAACTCGCAGGCGTAGCCGTCCGACACGCGCACGTCTTTGAGCGTCAAGTTGCCGGCCGGGAGCACCTCGAAGACGCGGCTGCAGAGGCCGTAGACGAAGGCACCGTTGCCGTTGATCGTGATGTTGCTCGAGACGTCCAGGTCGCCCGTCGCGGCGGTATCGTCGAGATCGCTCCCGTCGCAGACCGGTTTCCCGTCTGCGTCCATGTCCTGGATCGTGAGCCCGTAGCCGGCTCCCGGCTGGAGGTCGATCGTCCCGCCGCCGGACGCGGGATCGTTCAGCTGCCTGACGCAGTCGCGCAGAGAGACGAAGCCGGGCTGGCCGTCGTCGGTGGTGGTCGGGTCACACGTGGCCGACGCCTGCGCCGTCTTCAGGCGTGCCTGTGTCCCGCCGGCGAGGACGAGCACCAGCAAGCAGCCGAGCGCCAGCACCACGGCCAAGCGCATGCTGCGAGGGAATCCCGTCCCGCCTGTGTGTGGAACGCGTGTCATGAGCGGTCAACGGCCTGCGGCCCCGCCGCAGTGGGGCCGCCGTTCGCCGTCTCTCTCTACGGGCCTTTTCCGACGGTCAAGTTGACCTTGCCGCCGTTCTTTAGCTTCTTGCCGGCCTTCGGGCTCTGCTTGATGACCTTGCCCTTCCGGTTTGCGGCCGAGCTCGCCCTCTTGACCTTGCCGGCCCGGCAGTGGGCCTTGGCGAGCTTCTTCTTCGCCTTCTTGAGCGTCAGGCCGACGACCTTCGGTACGACGCAGAGCTGGAAGGTCGCTGTCACGTGGTGGTCGGCGGTCATCGCCAGCACGCACGGCTTCTTGCCGTGGCAGTCGCCGCTCCAGCCCGTGAAGGCGCCCTTGCCGGTTCCCTTCGGGGTGAGCTTGACCGAGGTGCCGAGGTCGAAGCGGGAGGCGCAGGTCGCCGGGCAGCTGATGCCCACCGGGGCGCTGGTCACCTTCCCGGTGCCCTTGCCCGCCCTGGTGACGGTCAGCGTGTGCTGAAGGATGAACGTCGCGGTCACCGTGGTGTCGCCCGTAGGCGCCACCGTGCAGGTGCCGGTGCCCGTGCAGCCTCCGCCCGACCATCCCGCGAAGCGCGAGCCGGCGGCCGCCGTCGCCGTCAGCGTCACGGAGGTGCCGTCGTTGAAGCGGCTGACGCAGGTGCTGCCGCACGCGATCCCGGCCGGGTTCGACGAGACGGTGCCGGCTCCGGAGCCGGCCTTGGCCACGGTGAGCTTCGGGCGAGCCTCCAGCTGGACCGAGTCGATCCGCCACCCCAGCGACCCGTTGCTGCTGTCGCTCCCCATCCGCCAGCGGAACTGCACGCTGTGCCCGAGCATCGCAGCCGGCAGGTTCACGGTCGTCGTGATGAACCCCGACGAGGTCCCGGTCCAGGCCATCCGACCGCCGATCGGATTGCTGAACGAAGAGCTGATCGCGTGGTTGTAGCCGCCGGAGGCGAAGGTCCCCCCCGCGGCGAGGATGTCCTGGAACGCGCCGCCGTCGACGCTGATCTCGAGAACGCCGCCGTCGAAGTTGGTCTCAAATGCATAGTTGCTGCGGAAGGTCAGCTGGACAGGGCTGCTCGTATGGAGCGGGATCATCGGCGAGTCGAGGCGCTTGTCGCTGATCGTGCTCGGGTCGTCGATGAATGCGGAGTTCGGCGGGGTGTCGGCGGTAGGCCCCGGAGTGCCGCTGTTGGACGTCGTCCAGAGTGGGCCCGGGCCCGAGTCATTCGCCGCAGTCCAGCAGTTCGGCAGGGCCGGGACGACCACGCCGTCGAAGTTCTCGCTGATCCGGCTCACGCCGGACGTCGGGCACTGCGAGCGGTACACGTGGTCGGACAGGAACGTGAAGGTCGCACCCTGAAGGCCGCCGGTCGACCAGATCTCGCCGCCGGCCCGTGCGGTGCTGAAGAAGCCGGCCTCGTTCCCCTGCCTCGCGGACGGCAAGTCGTTCGGCGAGGCGGTCCACGATCCACCGGGCCACGAGCTCGTGTTGAGCTCGTTCACCGTCGCAACGGAGTCGAAGAAGGCGCCTCCGTTCGCATCGCCGCCGATGGCATACAGCTTCGGTCCCGACATCGCGAGCGCGAAGTCGGCGCGCTGCGGCGTGAACGCCGGGCCGCTGGTCCAGGTCCCGTTCGACATGTCGAGTCGCATCGTGGCGCTCACATTGGCCCCGGGGGACGCCGCGCTGAAGCCGCCGACGATGTAGAGGTACTTGCCGTCCTGGTGGTACCCGGCGAGGTAGAACGGAGTCGGCGCCGCAGTGCCGGTGGTCCACGTGTTGGTCGCGATGTTGTAGACCGAGGTGAGCGAGCTGGCGCTGGCGGTACCACCCACGACATAGAGCTTGCCGTTATAGGCGCCGGCGGCAGCGCCGTATCCGTTGGCCGCCGCCGACCGGTTTGCACCGGAGCTCCAGGTATTCGACGCGATGTCGTAGATCCGAAGCGAGTTGCCGGTGTCGCCCTCGGCCAGGTAGATCTTGCCGTTGTAGTACGCGGCCGACGGCGCCTCGCTCGCGACCGGAACCGCCGCACGCGGCGTCCACGTGTTCGTCGAGGCGTTGTACCGGTTCACCGTCGCCACCCTTACCCCGTCCGAGACACCGCCGAGGACGTAGCTGTCCGAGCCGACCTGGACGAACGCGTAGCGCGTGATCGTCGAGGGATAGGCCGCGCCCGCCAGCCAGCTCGTCGGATTGAGCGGCGTCGGCAGGGCGGCTTTCGTCGAACGAACGCCGACGACAGACGAGGCCGGCGCCGCGCTGCCGCCGCTCGCGGCCACGCCCCCGGCCGTGGTCAAACCACACAACACGACAAGAGCGGTTGCCCAAAGAAGCGTCGTCCTCATGCTCTCCCCACACCTCCCACCAGCTGTTGGCGGATTCCCTGACTCTTCTTTACTCGGAAAGCGCCCAAGATTCAATAGGCGAGAGTCACGAAGTCGCCGCGCGGCCGATCAGGACGCAGGCGTTGTGGCCGCCGAGCCCCATGGCGTTCGAGAGGGCGACCTCGACCTGGGCTGCGCGCGCCTCGTTCGGGACGTAGTCGAGGTCGCAGTCGGGGTCGGGATTGCGGTAGTTGATCGTCGGCGGCAGCACGCCGTCGCGCACGGCGAGGACGCACATCATCGCCTCGATCGCGCCCGCCGCCCCGAAGCAGTGGCCCATGACCGACTTGGTCGAGGAGACGGCCAGCTCGTAGGCGTGGGCGCCGAAGACGTCCTTGATCGCCTTCGTCTCCGCGGCGTCGCCAAGGGGGGTCGAGGTGCCGTGCGCATTGATGTAGCCCACCTGCTCGGGGTTCACGCCCGCGCGCGCGAGGGCCGAGCGCATCATCTCGGCCACGCCGATCGCCTCGGGCTCGGGCGCGGCCATGTGGTACGCGTCGTTCGACGCCCCGTAGCCGAGCACCTCGGCGTAGACGGGTGCGCCGCGCGCCCGGGCCGCCTCGAGCTCCTCGAGCACGAGCACGCAGGCGCCCTCGCCCATCACGAACCCTGCGCGGGTGGCGTCGAAGGGCCGGGAGGCGCGTGGCGGGTCCTCGTCCTCGGCGGCCAGCCCGCGCATCGCGGTGAACCCGGCCAGGATCAGCGGGTGGATGCAGGCCTCGGTACCGCCCGCCAGGATCGCGTCGGCGTCGCCGCGGCGGATGATCTCGGCGCCCTCCCCCACCGCGTGTGAGCCCGTCGCGCAGGCCGAGACCGGTGCGTAGTTCGGGCCGCTGAACCCGAGCGAGATCGCGAGCTGGCCGCTGGCCGAGTCGACGAGCACGTTCGGGATGAAGTACGGCGAGACGCGGTCGGCCCCGCGCTCGCGGAAGGTCTCGGCCTGCTCCATGATCCCGATGAAGCCGCCGATCGCCGAGCCGAAGACGATCCCGACGCGCTGCGGGTCGAAGCCGTTCAGGCCCGCGTCGGCGATCGCCTCCTTGGCCGCCTGGAGCGAGAGCAGCACGTTCCGGTCAAGCCGGCGCACCTCCTTCGGGGAGGCCAGGCCGGCCGGATCGAAATCCTTCACCTCGGCCGCGATCCGCACCGGCAGGCCGTCCGCGTCGAAGGCGCGGATCCAGTCGATGCCGCTCTCGCCGGCGACCGCGGCGCGCCAGGTCTCCGGCGCAGTGTTCCCGAGCGGGGTGATCGCTCCCAGCCCTGTGACGGCAACCCGGCGCATGCGTGGGAGCTTATGTTTCCGCGATGCCGTCGAAGAAGCTTCCGTTCCCGCCGATGGAGGCCGAGCTAGTCGAGGAGCTGCCCCCAGCGGACGGCTGGCAGTACGAGCCGAAGTGGGACGGCTTTCGGGGAGTGCTCGAGAACCTCGGCGGCGGCGTGCGGTTGTGGTCGCGCAACGGCCGGCCGCTGCTGCGCTACTTCCCGGAGCTGGAGGAGGTCGGGGCGCGGCTCCCGCGGGAGTCGGCGCTCGACGGTGAGATCATCATCCAGCAGAAGGGCGTGCTGGAGTTCGACGCGCTGCAGCTGCGGCTGCACCCGGCCGAGAGCCGGATCCGGCGGCTGGCGGCGGAGATTCCGGCCGAGTACGTGGCCTTCGACCTGCTC
>DASPRN010000119.1:0-7224 GCA_035624425.1 Gaiellaceae bacterium | reverse complement strand
CAGCATCCCCTCGGCCCGGGCGATCTCGCCGCGTAGGCGCTCGAGCTCGGCCTCGAGATTGCCGCCGTCGGCCTTCGCGCGCTCCGGCTTGACCACCGCGTCGAAGATCCGCCGCTCCTCCTCGTCCAGCTCGACGAGCATCCCGCTGCGCCGGAAGATCCGCGCCGCGTCCTGGACACGGTCGAGCGCTCGCAGATCCGGCTCGTTCGCGGGCGCCGCCTTGGGCCAGGGCGCGGCGATCAGCCGGTCGTCGTGAAACTGCGACCAGATCTCCTCGGTGACGTGCGGCATCACCGGATGCAGCAGCTTGAGCAGATGCTCGAGGGCCTTCAGCGCCGTCGCCTGGGCGTCCGGGTCACCCTCGTAGAGCCGGGGCTTGATCGCCTCCGCGTACCAGTCGCAGAAGTCGTCGAAGGTCAGGTGGTAGAGCGCGTCGACCGCGGGCGCGAACTCGAACCGCTCCAGGCTCGCGTCGATCGCCGCCTGCTCGTGGCCCAGGCGCGCGACCAGCCAGCGCTCGACGGTCTCCTGCGGTCGTAGATCGGCCCGCGCCTCGCCGGCGTTCGCCAGGATCAGGCGCGCAACGTTCCAGAGCTTGTTCGCGAGCTTGCGTCCCTCCTCGATCACGCCCTCGGAGTAGCGGACGTCCTGTGACGAGGTCAGCTTTAGCAGCCCGTAGCGGGTCGCGTCGGCGCCGTGCTCGTCGATCAGGTCGAGCGGGTCGAGCCCGGTGCCGAGGCTCTTCGACATCCGCCGCCCGTCGGGCGCGAGGACCGTGGTGTGGATGATCACCGACTCGAACGGGATCTCGCCCATCAGCTCGAGCCCGCTGAAGATCATCCGGTTCTCCCAGAGGCGGATGATCTCGCGGGCGGTCGTGTTGAGCGTGCCCGGGTACCACGCCTCGAGCTCCGGGGTCTCGTCGGGCCAGCCGAGGATCGCGAAGGGCCAGAGCGCCGACGAGAACCAGGTGTCGAGCACGTCGTCGCTGCGGGTCAGCTCGGACGAGCCGCAATCCGCGCACGCTTCCGGCTCGGTCTCCTGGACGGTCAGATGGCCGTCGGGGCACTCCCAGACCGGCAGCTGGTGTCCCCACCAGATCTGGCGCGAGATGTTCCAGTCGGGGGCGGTCTCGAGCGATTCGACGGCATAGCGGTGCTGCGACTCGGGGTGGTAGCGGACGCGGCCCTCGCGCAGTGCCGCCAGAGCCGGCTTCTTGAGCTCGTCCATCCGGCACCACCACTGCAGCGAGATCAGGGGCTCGATCCGCGTCTTGCAGCGCTCGCACAGCGCGATCGTGTGCCGGTAGGCCTCGCGCTCGACCAGCAGGCCGCGCTCGCGGATCCAGCCGAGGATCCGCTCCTCGGCATCCTCCTGCGTCAGCCCGGCGAGCTCCCCCGCGTCCTCGTTCATGCGGCCGTCCGGGCCGATCACGGTCAGCTCGGGGAGATCGTGGGCGCGGCCGATCTCGAAGTCCAGCGGGTCGTGCCCGGGCGTGACCTTGAGCGCGCCGGTGCCGAACTCCGGATCGACGCGCTCGTCCTCGATCACCGGCACGACGCGCTCGACGAAGGGGACGACCACCTCGCGGCCGACCGCCGCGGCCCAGCGCTCGTCGCCCGGCGAGACCGCCACCGCGACATCGGCGAGGATCGTCGCAGGCCGCGCGGTTGCGATCGTGACCCCGCCCTCCGGGTCGTCGGCAAACGGATAGCGCACGTAGGTGAGCGCGTCGTCGACCTCCTCGTGCACGAGCTCGAGGTCGGAGAGGGCCGTCTCGTGGTGCGGGCACCAGTTGATGATCCGGTTCGCCCGGTAGATCCAGCCCTTGTCGTAGAGGTGGACGAAGAAGCGCATCACCGCGCGCACGTAGGCGTCGTCCATCGTGAACCGCTCGCGGCGGTAGTCCATCGACGCTCCCATGCGCCGGAACTGGCCCATGATCGTGCCGCCGTACTCGCGCAGCCACTCCCACACGATCTCGACGAATCGCTCCCGGCCGACCTCCTCGCGCGAGGTGCCCCGCTCGACGAGGTGCTTCTCCACCGCGTTCTGGGTCGAGATGCCCGCATGGTCGTAGCCGGTCAGGAAGGCGGTCTCGAAGCCGCGCATCCGGTGCCAGCGGACGAGCAGGTCGGCGAGCGAGATCTGCAGCGCGTGCCCGGTGTGCAGCGCGCCGGTGACGTTGGGCGGGGGGTGCGCGACGACGAAGGTCTCCCGGCCCGAGCCGGGCTCGGCGTTGTAGAGGCCCTCCTCCTCCCAGGTGCGCTGCCAGCGCTCCTCGACGCCCCTTGGCTCGTACAGCGGGTCCATGAGGCAAGTTTACGGAGACGTGCACGAGTTCTTTCACGCGTTCTCGGTCTTCTTCGGCGAGCTGGCGTCGGTCTCGTGGGGCCCGCTCGCGGTCGCGATCAGCTTCCACCTGTCGAGGGTGCTCCTGCGCACCGTCGCCTGGCGCAACATCATCCGCGCGGCCTATCCGCGGAAGCCGATTCCGCTGGCCCCGGTCGCGGGCGCCTACTTCGTCGGTGTCGGCGTCAACTCGATCGTGCCCGGGCGAGGAGGAGACGTCGTGAAGCTCTACCTCGTCCACCGCCGCCTTCCCGGCGCGACCTACACGACGCTCGCCTCGACGCTCGTCACCGAGACGGTGCTCGACTTCGTGCTTGCCGGTGCCTTCTTCCTCTGGGCGCTATCGATCGGCGTCCTGCCGAGCGTCCACACGCCGTCATTCGACTGGGGCTGGGTCTTCCGGAACAGCAAGGCGACGGCGACCATCGTCGCGCTCCTGACGGTCGCCGTGATCTGGCTCTCCTGGAAGCTCAGGTCGAGCGAGGGTTTCCGCGAGCGCATCGGCCGCGGTCTCGCGATCCTGCGCGAGCCGCGCCGCTACCTCCGCGAGGTCGCGAGCTGGCAGCTCGCGAGCTGGGTCTGCCGGATCGCGTCGCTGTACTTCTTCCTGCGCGCCTTCCACATTCGCCCGACGATCCACAATGCGCTGCTTTCCCAGGTCGCGGACAGCCTCTCGACGCTGCTGCCGTTCTCTCCCGGCGGCGCCGGGACCAAGCAGGGGTTCCTCGTGGCGATCCTCCACGGCCAGGCGTCGACCTCGCGCCTGCTCGCATACAGCATCGGGATCTACCTCGTGGTGACCCTCGTGAACGTCATCATCGGGGCGATCGCGCTCTTCCTGATGCTGCGGACGCTCAGGCTCGGCGACGTCCTCGACCGCGCGAAGGCCGCGGAGCCGGGGGCCTCCTGATGGCGACAGCAGCAACGGAGGAACTGCACCACCCGGGCACCACCCGGGGTCAGACCCCCGGCTTGATGCGCGTCGATCCGCCGCCGGAGCCGGGCTTTCACCACCCGGGGTCAGACCCCGGGCTCGAGGCGCGTCGATCCGCCGCCGGAGCCGGGCTTTGCCCGGCGGGAGGCTCGCTACGACCAGAACGCCGGAACGGAAACCCCAGCCGCCGGCTCGTGAAACGCCCGTGACTGAGCCTCCGCCCGCAAGGAGGGGGCTCGTGGGGGAACCCAGGGGTTCCCCCACGCTCAAACCAGGGGTTTCCCCGCGCCTTTAGGCCGACTCTTCGGCCAGCTCTTCGGCCTGCTCGTCGTCCGCGCCGGCGGTGGTGACGAGCGTCGGCTTGATCCCGCGCTCGATCGTCTCCTTGGTGATCGCGCACTTGACGACGTCCTTGCGTGACGGGAGCTCGAACATCACGTCGAGCAGCGCCGCCTCGATGATCGACCGCAGGCCGCGGGCACCCGTCTCACGCTCGAGCGCCTTCTCGGCGATCTCCCAGAGCGCCTCCTCCGTGAAGACGAGCTCGATCGAGTCGTAGGCGAAGAAGCGCTGGTACTGGCGCACGAGGGCGTTCTTCGGCTCGGTCAGGATCTGGACGAGGTCCTCGCGCTGCAGCTGGTGCACGGCCGAGATGACGGGGAGCCGGCCGATGAACTCGGGGATCAGCCCGTAGGCGAGCAGATCCTCCGGCATCACCTTCCCGAACATCTCCGAGGCCTCGAACGAGTTGCGCGACCGGATCTCGGCGCCGAAGCCGACCGCGTGCTTGCCGATCCGCTTGCCGATGATCTTCTCCAGGTCGGCGAAGGCGCCGCCGCAGATGAAGAGGATATTGGTGGTGTCGATCGAGAGGAACTCCTGGTGCGGGTGCTTGCGCCCGCCCTGCGGCGGCACCGAGGCGACCGTCCCCTCGAGGATCTTGAGCAGCGCCTGCTGCACGCCCTCGCCCGACACGTCGCGCGTGATCGACGGGTTGTCGGCCTTGCGGGCGATCTTGTCGACCTCGTCGATGTAGATGATCCCGGTCTCGGCCTTCTTGATGTCGAAGTCGGCCGCCTGGATCAGCTTGAGCAGGATGTTCTCGACGTCCTCGCCGACGTAGCCGGCCTCGGTGAGCGCGGTCGCGTCGGCGATCGCGAACGGCACGTTGAGGATGCGCGCCAGCGTCTGCGCCAGCAGCGTCTTCCCGCAGCCGGTCGGGCCGAGCAGGAGGATGTTCGACTTCTGCAGCTCGACGTCGTCGTCCTCGGCCGCCATCTGCACCCGCTTGTAGTGGTTGTAGACCGCCACGGCGAGCGTCCGCTTGGCCTCCTCCTGCGAGACGACGTAGTCGTTCAGGACGGAGTAGATGTCGCGCGGGCGCGGCAGGTTGTCGAGGTCGAGCTGCGCGGGAGCGGTCAGCTCCTCGTCGATGATCTCGTTGCAGAGATCGATGCACTCGTCGCAGATGTAGACCCCGGGGCCTGCGATCAGCTTCTTGACCTGCCGCTGGCTCTTGCCGCAGAAGCTGCAGAGAAGCTGCTCGTTGCCGTCGGATGCGCGCGCCACGTCTCTCCTTTTACCTCGGAATCGGCCTAGAAGCTAGGGCTAGGTGTCGGCCTTGGCCCCGTCCCTGGCCGTGTCGCGGTGGATGATCACACTGTCGATGATGCCGTAGTCCTGCGCTTCCTGCGGGGTCATGAAGTAGTCGCGCTCCATGTCCTTCGAGACCTTGTCGATGTTCTGGCCGGTGTGCTCGCTCATGATCTCCTCGAGTCTGCGCTTGAGGGCGATCGTCTCCCGGGCATGGATCTCGATGTCGGTCGCCTGCCCCTGGAAGCCGCCCCAGACCTGGTGGATGAGGATCTTGGCGTTCGGCAAGGCCATCCGCTTTCCTTTCGCGCCGCCTGCAAGAAGGAGCGCGCCCATCGACATCGCCGTGCCGACGCAGATCGTCTGCACGTCGGGCTTGATGAACTGCATCGTGTCGTAGATCGCGAGCCCGTGGTACACGGAGCCCCCTGGCGAGTTGATGTAGATCGAGAGGTCCTTGTCGGGGTCCTCCGACTCCAGGTGGAGGAGCTGCGCGATGATCAGGTTGGCGATCTGGTCGTCGACGGGTGTTCCGAGAAAGATGATGCGCTCGTTCAGCAAGCGCGAGTAGATGTCGAACGCGCGCTCGCCGCGCGAGGTCTGCTCGATCACCATCGGGATCAACGGGCTCATAGCGTCTCCTCTGGGTTCAAGCCGGCTCCTTGCTGCCGGGGGTCCACAGTTTCGTGTCGGTCGGGGGGGATTCCTTGTCGGGGGTCCAGATGCTCTCGCGGGCTCGCGCAACCTCCGCCGGAACGCGCTGCGCCTCTGCCGCGACCCGGTCGAGCGCCTTGCGCAGGCGCAGGTCCGCACGCAGGGTCTCCTGGGCGCCGCCCTCGAAGACCTGCTTGACGGCCTTGTCGGGATCGTCGCCATGCCCCTCCGCCTGATCGCGGATCAGCTCCTCGATCTCCTCGTCGGAGACCTCGAGGCCGAGCTTGTCGGCGACGGCCTCGAGGATCAGCTCGCGCGCAACCGACAGCTCGGCCTCGGCGCGGAGCCGCTCGACGAGCTGGTCGCCGGTCTGTCCGGAGAGCTGCAGGTATGCCTCGGCGCTGATCCCGCGCCGCTCGAGCGAGCGGACGAACGTGCTGAGGAGCTCGCGCGTGCGCGACTCGACGAACGGGCCGGCGGCCTGGACGCCCGATGCCTCGACGAGCATGTCGACCGCGGCCGCGCGGTACGCGGTCTCGGCCTCCTCCTCGAGTACCTCGCCGATGCGCCGCTCGATGTCGGCGCGCAGCTCCTCGAGAGTGTCGAACTCGCTCGCAGCGCGCGCCAGCTCGTCGTCGAGCGGCGGCAGCACCTTCTCCTTCAGCTCCTTCAGCGTGACCGTGGCCTTCGCGGTCGAGCCGTCCGGCTGCTCGAGCTCGAGCTCCTTGGTCTCTCCCGGGCTCGAACCGATCAGCGCACGCTCGAGCTCCTCGAGCAGGCGGCCCGTGCCGAGCTCGACCACCAGGTCGCGCTGGCCGTCGCCCGAGTCGTCGAAGGCGTCGATCACGGCGACGTCGCCCGTGCGTGCGGGCCGGTTCTCGACCGGCGTCAGCTCCGCGACCGACGAGCGCAGCTCCTCGAGCTCCTGGTCGACGACCTCCTGCGGCACGTTCGGCTCGACGTACGGGACGTCGAGCTTCGTCCAGTCGGCGGGCTCGGGCTTCGGCTGCACCGCGACGGTGGCCGTGAAGCTGAACGGGTCGTCGTCGGACTCGGGCACGTCGTAGTCGTACTCCGGCGCGGCGATCGGGCGGATGCGGTTGTCCGCTGCCGCGTTCAGGAACCAGCCGCCGATATGGGTCTCGACCGCCTCGTTGAAGATCCGCTCGCGGCCGATGCGGGCCTCGAGCACCGCGGTCGGCACCTTGCCCTTGCGGAAGCCGGGCACCTTGACCGAAGCCGCCAGGTCGGAGGTCGCGTGCTCGACGGCGTGCTGGAGGTCCGCCTGCGGCACCTCCACCCTCAGCCGGACCTTGTTGTCCGGCAGCTCCTCCACCTGCGTCCCCATCGCCCGGCCCATTCAAGCAAAGTGACTTGGCCTGCCGGTGAGGCCTCTACCAATCGGCGGGCTCGCCGTCGTCGTAATCGAGGTGCTCCAGGCGCGTCATCAGCCCGACGCCGCGGAAGAAGATCTTGTTCGAGCGCGGGTACCAGACGATGTCGTTCGGCTCGCGGGTGCCGTAGGCGAGGTAGGTGATCCCCTCCGGCCCGGCGATGAGCGAGTGGGAGATCCTCGTGCCCGGCGGCCGCCCGACGACGTGGCCGGGCCGCAGCTCGTGCGTCTCGGTCTCCCCGCCCGCCGGCGGCGGCAGGAGCTCGAGCGTCCCGCTGCCCTCGAGCACGACGAACGC
>DASPRN010000130.1:0-23938 GCA_035624425.1 Gaiellaceae bacterium | reverse complement strand
GACCGCTGTCGAGCCGACGGGCGACGACGCGTTCCGCGTCCGCGGCGAGCTGACCATCAAGGGCACGCCGTTCGAGATCGAGCTCGACGGACGCGTCCGGGGCGTCGGGACCGGCAAGGCCGGCGACGAGCGCCTGGTCGTCGACACCAACGGCGCCTTCGACTGGGGCACCACCACCGTCCAGCTCACGGCCGCCGTCTCGGCGACCAGGGAGGCGTAACGAACGTGAAGATCCTCGGGATCGCCGGCAGCCTGCGCGCCGGCTCGTACAACAAGGCGCTGCTCAGGGCCGCGCGCGAGCTCGCGCCCGATGGCGTAGAGCTCGTCGAGTTCGACGTGCGCCACCTGCCGCACTACGACGGCGACGTCGAGGCGGCCGGCGATCCCGTGAGCGTCGCGGCATTCAAGAACGCGATCCGCGACGCCGACGCGCTCGTGATAGCGACGCCGGAGTACAACCGCGGCCTGCCGGGCGTGCTGAAGAACGCGATCGACTGGGCCTCGCGCCCGCCGCTCGCCTCGCCGCTCGCCCGCAAGCCCGTTGCGATCATGGGCGCCTCGACCGGCCTCGGCGGCACCGCCCGGGCCCAGCAGCAGCTCCGCGACGCGCTCGAGTTCCCCGGAGCCGTCGTCGTCGAGGAGCCGGAGGTGCTCGTCCGCGAGGCCTTCATGCGCTTCGACGAGGCCGGGGAGCTCGCCGACGACGAGGTTCGCGCCGAGATCGCCGCGCTGCTCGAAGCCCTTGCCCGGGCAACGGAGGGTGTTACGCTCGCAGCGTGACCACGATCCGCGAGCTGATGACAGGAGACGTGTTGACCGTTGCGCCGGAGGACACGATCGGCGAGACGGCCCAGAAGATGGTCGAGCGCCGCGTCAGCTCGGCCGTCGTCTCCGACTACGGAACGCTGATCGGCATCGTGACCGAGCGCGACCTCACCCGCGCGGTCGCGGGCCGCGTGCACACGAGCGAGGCGCGCGTCCGCGAGTGGATGACGGCCGACCCGATCACCCTGACCCCGGATGCCTCTCCGGAGGACGCCGCGAAGGTGATGCTCGACAACGGCTTCCGCCACGTCCCGATCGTCGAGGACGACCGCGCCGTCGGGATCGTCAGCATCCGCGACGTCGCCCGCTGGAGCACGCAATAGCGCTACCTGGGGCTCGCGGGTAGCGCGAGCTCGAAGCGGCTGCCGCGCTCGGCGGAGGTCTCGAGCCGGAGCTGGCCACCGAGCGCCAGGGCCAGCTCGCGAGCGATCGCGAGGCCGAGCCCGGTGCCGCCGCCGCCGCGCGACCAGAACGGGCGAAAGATCCGTTCTCGCTCCGACGGCCGGATCCCGGGGCCGCTGTCGTCGACCGCGACGTAGACCGTCCCGTCGGTGGCGCTCAGCTCGAGATCGACCCGCCCGCCGTCCGGAGTCCAGCGGAAGGCATTCGCAAGCAGGTTCGAGATGATCTGCAGCACGCGGTCGCCGTCCGAGACGATCACCGGCTTCGCGTCCACCTGGCAGCGGTAGTCGATCCCGCGGCGGCGGGCCTCCTCGCTGAACGTCACGTAGGCGCGGTCGACGAGCATCTCCATCTCGACCTCCTCGCGGAGCACCGTGAAGCGATGGGCGCCGAGCTTGGCGAGGTCGAGCACGTCGCCGACCAGCCGCTCGAGCCGCGCTGCCTCTGCGGAGATCACGGCCAGCGACTCGGCCCGCGACTCCTCGTCGGTGACGACGCCCTCGCGGAGCGCTCCGACGTGGCCTCGGATGGCGGTCAGCGGCGTGCGCAGCTCGTGCGAGACGGTCATCAGGAAGTTCCGCTCGAGCTCCTCGGCCTCGGCCAGGCGCGACGCCATCTCGCGGAACCGGCCCGCGAGGTCGTCGATCTCGCCGCCACCAGGGACCTCGGGCACGTCGACGTCGTACTGCCCGCCCGCGATCTCGTCGGCCGCACGCGAGAGCTCCAGCACCGGAGTCGTGATTCGCCGTGAGAGGTACCAGCCGAACGCCCCCGCAACCAGGAGGCCGCCGGCGAAGGCGATCAGCAACCGCTCGATCAGGGCGAGCCAGCGCTGGTTCAACACCGTCCGAGGCTTGGCGACCGCGATCACGCCGAAGGTCTGCCGGCCGACCTTCAGCGGCCTCGCGACAGCCAGATACAGCCGGCGCGTTCCCGGGGGCCTGAACGTGAAGCGCAGCGGTTTCCGCTCGGCCTTGACACGCGCGACATCGACCACGCCGCCGGGCAGACGGCGGAACGCATTGCCCTGGCCGGGGAAGACCGGGATGCCCCGGTAGAAGATCCTGTCGCCGCCGGTCGCCAGCTCGAGCTTCTTGGCGGAGAGCAATCGCAGGCCGGCCTGGCGCCGGTAGAGCTGCGTCAGGCCCCTTGCCTCGTTCGAGAGCTCGACGTAGTCCTGTGCCCGGGCCCGGTTCTGCGCGTAGCTCTGGAAGAGCCGCAGCGCGATCGCCGCCGAGACGAGGCCCGCGAGGACCACACCGAGCAGGAAGAGCGCCGGGAGCTGGAAGCGGAGCGACCGAAGCATGGCCGCGAGCTCCGGCTAGGCGGGCGCCGCGTCCCGCGCGGGAGCGACCTTGTAGCCGACCCCCCACACGGTCACGATCGGCGAGGCCTCGCCGAGCTTCCGGCGCAACTGCCGGACGTGGACGTCGACGGTTCGCGTGTCGCCGGCGAAGGTGTAGCCCCAAACGCGCTCGAGCAGCTGGTCGCGCGTCAGCACGAGCCCGCGGTGGTCGAGCAGCTCCCAGAGCAGGTCGAACTCCTTCGGTGCGAGCTGCACCTCTTCGCCGTCGACCTGAACCTCGCGCCGGCCCGCGTCGATCTCGAGCTTGCCGTGGGTGATCTGTCGCGTCTGCAGCTCGCGGCGCTCGGGAACGCTGCGGCGCAGGATCGACTTGACGCGCGCGACCAGCTCGCGCGGGTTGAACGGCTTCGTCAGGTAGTCGTCGGCGCCGACCTCGAGGCCGATGATCTTGTCGACGTCCTCGTCGCGCGCGGTCAGCATCAGGATCGGGACGTCCGAGCTCTGCCGCACGCGCTTGCAGATCTCGAGCCCGTCGAGGTCCGGGAGCATCAGGTCGAGGACGATCAGGTCCGGGCGCTCGCGCGCGAGCACGTCGAGGGCCTCCTGGCCCGTGCCGACCGTGCGGATGCCGTAGCCGGCGTTCTTCAGGTAGAGCGCGACGAACGACGCGATCGAGGTCTCGTCCTCGACCACCAGCACCGTCTGAGCCTTGGCTGCCATGGACTCAGGATGCCAGAGACGCCCGTCACCGCCGCTGCGGCGGGGGCGGGGGCGTCCCGAGCATGAACGGCGTCGGGTCGTCCGGGATCGTGCCGTAGGGGCCGTCGTCGAACGACATGACGCCGTTCGAGAGGCCTGGAATGCCGGCGCCGTCGGTCGAGCCGGTGGCCTGGCCGGCGGCCGACATGAAGATTCCCGTCCCCTGCAGCCGGATCACGTAGTGCCCGCCGAGCGCGCGGAAGGTCAGCTTCTTGCCCTGACAGACGGTCGTTGTCCGGTTGATCATCCGCTTGCGGCAGTGGTGGAACTCCGGCGCCGCGTCCTTCTTCGGGCGCAGCACGCGGATCCGGATCTTGCCCGTCGCCATGCGGCCGATCGCGGTTCCCTGGAGCTTGTTGAAGACGATCACCGCCCGCCCGCGCTTGACCGACATCGTGCCGTCGGTGCCGGGGGCCGCGAGCAGGGCAGCAGGCACGGCGAGCGCGAGTGTGGCGGCAAGCAGAAGCGGGAGTCGTCCCATGTGCACGGAGTATCGCGGAGGGCGATGTGTTCGCAATAAGCGGCTTGTTAGGAAACGGTAAACCCGGCCGCCAGGCGCGACAATCATGGGTGATGCGCGCAGCCCTCCTCGCTCTGGCCGTCGTAGCGGCCCTGCTGGCGGTCGGCCGGGCCCCCGCCTCGGTCGGCCCTCCGCACCTGCTCGGGCTGAGCGTCTCGAACGGCGGCAAGCCGTTCTTCGGCGACACGCGCGAGCTTGCGACCGTGAGCCCAAACGGGGACGGCCTGCGCGACCGGGCGCTGATCCGCTTCCGCCTCGACCGCCCGGGGACCGTGCGGGTGCAGGCGGTCGCAACCGACGAGGTGCGGCGGCCCGTGAGGATCGTCTGGCAGGACAAGCGCCAGCTGGCCGCCGGGCGGCAGACGATCGCCTGGCAGCCGCCCCGGAGCCTCGCTCCCCGCACGTACCTGCTCCGGTTCGTGGTCACGGGGACGAACGGCAGCCAGCGCGTTTACGGCTTCGAGCACCCTCGGGTGCATCATCTGACGAGCGGCCTCGTCGTCCGGATCCTCGGGGTCGAGGTCTCGTTCCTGCGGGCGAGCTACCCGCAGGGCGCGCAGGCCGCGTTCTCGATCGCGACCGACGCGCCGGCCATCCGGATCCAGTTTCTCTCCTACCGGAGCCCGGGCTCGCCGGCCACCCGCGACGCGTATACGAACGCGGTCACCCAGACCTCGTCCGTGCGGCTCGACTGGCGCGGCAACCGGAACGCACCGCACACCCTCCACGTGCTGATCCCGCACACCGACTCCTGGCCGAGCGGCGTCTACTTCCTGCGCGTCACGACCTCGGACGGAAGGGTCGGCTACGCGCCGCTGGTGGTGCGCGCACCGGCGCTCGGCAGCCAGCGAGTCGCGGTCATCGTCCCGACCAACACCTGGCAGGCATACAACGTCCGCGACGAGAACGGCGACGGCTGGGGCGACTCGTGGTACATCGGAGACGCGAGCCCCACGGTCGACCTGCGGCGGCCCTACGTCGACCCCGGTCTCCCCTACCGCTTCCGCGACTGGAACGCGGCCTTCTTCGGCTGGCTGCGGCAGACCGGCAAGACGGCGGACTACCTCTCCGACGACGACCTGTCCGCGGTCGCGAGCGGAGAGGCGCTTCGGAACGCCTACGACCTGGTCGTCTTCGCCGGGCACGAGGAGTACGTCACGAGCCACGTGTACGACGTGGTCGAGCGCTTCCGCGACCTCGGCGGCAACCTGATGTTCCTCTCGGCCAACAACTTCTTCTGGAAGGTGCAGCGCGAGGGCCACCATCTGCGCAGGATCGCGATGTGGCGTCGGATCGGCCGGCCCGAGGCCGCGCTCGTCGGCGTCGGACGATCGGCCAGCGACACGGGGGCGAACGAGAAGCCGTACGTCGTCCAGGGCGAGGCAAGCGCTCCCTGGGCCTTCGCCGGCACCGGGCTCGCGAACGGCTCGACGTTCGGGCACTACGGGGTCGAGGTCGACAAGCGGGTCGCAGCTTCGCCTTCCGGGACGATCGTCCTCGCGCGGATCTCACACGCGATCGGCGACCACGACGCAGAGATGACGTACTACCGGGCGGCTTCGGGCGCCGGGGTCTTCGCGGCGGGCGTTCTCGACTTCACGGACTCGATTGGGCTGCCCTCGGTGGCGAAGCTCGTCGACAACGTCTGGGCGCGGTTGTCCGGCTAGCTCGCCTAGGACAGCGGCTCGTAGTCGTAGAAGCCGCGCCCGCTCTTGCGGCCGAGCTGCCCGGCCTGCTGCATCTCGAGCAGCCGCTGCGGCGGCGCCATCCGCTCTTCGCCGAGCGCGGCGTGCAGCGCCTCCGACGCGTGGACGTGGACGTCGACGCCGATCAGGTCGATCAGCGCGCACGGGCCGATCGGCCAGTTGGCGCCGAAGCGCATCGCGCGGTCGACGTCCTCCGGCGTGACGCGGGCCTCGTCGAGGACGCGCACGCAGTCGTTCAGAAGCGGGATCAGGATCCGGTTGACGATGAAGCCGGGAGTGTCATTGCAGGCAACCGGCTCCTTGCCGATCCGCTGCGCGAAGTCGTAGGCGGCGTCGAAGGTCTCGTCGCTGGTATGCGCGGTGCGGATCACCTCGACGAGCGGCAGCACCGGCGCGGGGTTGAAGAAGTGCATTCCGACGACGCGCTCCCGGGTCTGCGTCGCCTCGGCGATCTGCGTGACGGAGAGCGCAGAGGTGTTCGTGGCGAGGACAGCCGGCGGCGCGACGATCCGGTCGAGCTTGGCAAAGAGCCCCCGCTTGACGTCGAGATCCTCGAAGGCTGCCTCGATCACGAACCCGCACGAGCCGAGCTCGGACAGGTCGGTGACGAGGCAGAGGCGGCCGAGCGCGGCGTCCTTCTCGTCCTCGCTCAGCCGGCCCTTCTCGACGCCCCGGGTGAGGTAGTGGTCGATCGTCTGGCGGGCCCGCTCGCCGAGCTCCGGCTCGACCTCGCGGCCGATCACCTCGACCCCGGCCTGGAGGCAGACCTGCGCGATCCCGGCGCCCATGGTGCCGAGCCCGACGACGCCGACGCGCGAGATCTCCACGGCGCGCGATCCTAGATGTTCACGCGCGCGCACGCGAGAACCCAATACCCCCACCCAGGGTGGGGAAGACTGCCCGCCACCCTCGTGGGTGACGCTACCGCCGGACGTGTGACGTGTCTGTGCCGCGACGGCGCCGAATGCGTGACTCTTTCGCGCGCGCCTACAGTCGCTCGATCACGGCGGCGATCGCCTGGCCGAAGCCGATGCACATCGTCGCCAGGCCGTGGCGCGCCTCGCGCCGCTCGAGCTCGCTCAGCAGGGTCGCCGTGATCCGCGCGCCCGTCGCGCCCAGTGGGTGACCGAGCGAGATGCCGCCGCCGTTCGGGTTGACGTCACCCGCCCTTTCCACCAGCCCGGTGTCGCGCAGGAACTGGAGCGCGACCGACGCGAAGGCCTCGTTCACCTCGATCACCGCCACGTCGTCCCAGCCGAGCCCCGCCCGGGCTAGCGCGCGCTCGGACGCCTGCGGGTTCCCGTGCAGCATCAGCCGCGGGTCGACGCCGGCCAGCCCGAACGAGACGAAGCGCCCCCGCGGCTCGAGCCCGAGCCGCGAGCAGGCGGCCTCGCTCGCGACCAGCGCCGCCGCCGCCCCGTCGCAGATCTGGCTCGAGTTCCCCGCAGTCACCCTCCCCTCGGGCGCGAACGCCGGTGGCAGCGCGGCCAGCGCCTCTGCGGAGGTGTCGGCCCGCGGCGTCTCGTCGACCGCGAACAGCGTGCCGACATGCGGATTCGAGACGTCGATCGGCACGATTTCCGCAACGAACCGCCCCTCGTCCATGGCGGCCACCGCCCGCCGGTGCGACTCAAGCGAGTACGCGTCGAGCTCTTCGCGCGAAAACCCCCACTCGTCAGCGATCAGCTCGGCGGAGATCCCCTGCGGCACGATCTCGAAGCGCTCGAGCAGCTTCTCCGAGAGGTCGCCGCCGCTCGAGCCCATCGGCACGCGCGACATCGACTCGACCCCCGCCGAGACGACCAGGCCGAGCTGGCCGGACCAGACCGCGGCGGCGGCGTTGAAGTTGCACTGCATCGACGAGCCGCACTGCCGGTCGACTGTCGTCCCCGGCACCGAATCCGGCCACCCCGCCACCAAGGGCGCCATCCGCCCGATGTTCCAGCCCTGCTCGCCGACCTGCGAGACGCAGCCCATCTGCACCTCCTCGACCTCGGCCGGATCGAGCCCGTTGCGCTCGGCGAGCGCGTTCAGCACCTGCCCGGCGAGCTCGTCGGCGCGCAGCGGGGCCAGGGTGCCGTTCCGCTTGCCGATCGGCGAGCGGACGGCATCCACGATCAGCGCGTCGGCGGCCGGGGCCACGGTTCTAGACTAGCCCTCGTGGCCGTGACGACCGTCGAACGAAAGCTGTTCGTTGCCGGCGAGTGGATCGAGACCGGCGACTGGCTCGAGGTTCGCTCGCCCTACTCGGGCGAGGTGGTCGGCCGGGTCGCCAAGGCGGGCGCAGCCGAGGCGAAGCGCTCGATCGATGCCGCCGAGCAGGCGATGCAGGAGCCGCTGCCGGCGCACAAGCGGGCCGAGATCCTGGTACGGGTCGTCGCCGGGATCGCGCGAAGGCACGACGAGATCGCGAAGCAGATCTCCGACGAGGCCGGCAAGCCGCTCAAGGCCGCCCGGGCGGAGACTTCCCGCGCGATGTCGACCTACACCTTCGCCGCGGTCGAGGCGCGCAAGCTCGCCGGCGAGATGGTGCCGATGGACGCGGCCCAGGCCGGAGAGGGCAAGCTCGCCTTCACGCTGCGGCGGCCGATCGGGATCGTCGGCGCGATCTCGCCGTTCAACTTCCCGCTCAACCTCGTGGCGCACAAGCTCGCCCCCGCACTCGCCGCCGGCTGCGCGGTCGTCCTCAAGCCCGCGAGCCAGACGCCCCTCTCGGCACTCCTGCTCGCCGAGCTCGAGGAGGAGGCAGGTTTGCCGCCGGGCTGGCTCAGCGTGATCGCCGGCTCCGCATCCGAGATCGGCGACGTGCTGGTCGAAGACGAGCGCGTCAAGGCGATCACCTTCACCGGCTCCGGCGGCGTCGGCTGGAAGCTGGCCGAGCGCGCGCCGAAGAAGAAGATCAACCTCGAGCTCGGCAACGCGACGCCGGTGATCATCGCGGCGGACGCCGACCTCGACGCGGCCGCCGCCGCGATGGCCGCCAACGCGTTCGCCTTCGCCGGACAGAGCTGCATCTCGGTCCAGCGCATCTACGTCGAGCGTGCGGCCTACGACGCCTTCCTCGACCGCTTCATGCCGCGCGTCGAAGCGCTCGTCGTCGGCGACCCGGCCGACGAGGCGACCGACGTCGGCCCGGTGATCGACCAGGGGGCGAGGGAGCGGATCCTCGAGTGGATCGAGGAAGCCCGTTCCGCCGGCGCCGAGATGCTGTCCGGCGGCGAGGACCGCGACGGTTTGATCTTCCCGACCGTGATCGCCGGCGCACCGCCGGAGCTGAAGGTGAGCTGCGAGGAGGTCTTCGGCCCCGTCGTGACCGTCAACCCGGTCGACTCGCTCGACGAGGCGATCGAGCTCGCGAACGGGACGCGCTACGGCCTGCAGGCCGGGATCTTCACGAGCGCGCTCCAGACGGCGTTGCGTGCCGGCCGCGAGCTCGAATTCGGAGGCGTGATCGTGAACGAGGCGCCGACCTTCCGCGCCGACCAGATGCCCTACGGCGGCGTCAAGGACTCGGGCAACACGCGTGAGGGCCCCCACTACGCCGTCCACGAGCTGACGGAAGAGCGACTCGTTGTCGTGCAGCTCTAGCGCCGTGCGGCGCCCATGATCGGACTGGCGCTCGCGATCATCGTGATCGGGATCCTGTTCGGCCTCGTGTGGGCCTGGGTCGGGATCGTCGTCGGCCTCGCGGGCCTGGCGCTCTTCCTCGCGCTGCTGTCGGGATTCGGCCGCGGGGCGAGCCAGTCCGTAGACCGGCCCAGCCGGTAGACTCGCGCCCCCCGTGGCGCGTTTTTCCCTGCTAAACCGCATCCCCCGCCGTCAGCGGAGCGAGCCCTCTCAGCAGCCCGCGCCCGTCTTCCGGCGGGCACCCTCGCCGGGTGCGCTCCGCCGTGAGCGGCGCGCGATCCTGAAGGCGCGGGAGAGCCGGATCCGCGACCTCGGCGGGCTCACGCTCGAGATGTACCGGCACTCGACCTTCCGCGACGAGCTGCTGATCGAGCGCTGCCGCGAGATCATCGCGCTCGAGGAGCGCCTGCACGAGCTGGACTCGATGCTGGCCGCGGTCGCGACCGCGCGGCGCGCTCCGACCACCTGCGAGTGCGGCGCGCCGCAGCCGTGGGGCTCGCACTTCTGCGCCAACTGCGGCCGTCCCGTCGGCGCCGAGCCGGTCGTCGCCTGCGAGAGCTGCGGTCACCCGCTCCCCGCCGACGCCAAGTTCTGCGCCAGCTGCGGCCACGCCGCGGCCGACGAGGAGCCGGACGCCGAAGACGACGCCGAGGAAGACGTCGCCGCGGTCGCCGCGTCGGAGGAGTCCGAGCCCGCCGCCGACCCCTGGGAGCGCTAGCAGGTGTCCGAGCCCGAGCCGCGCTGCCCTCGCTGCGGGACGCCCTACGGCGAGGGGCAGGAGTACTGCCTTCAGTGCGGCGAGCGGCTGCCGCGCCGCGGCGGGCTGATCACGCGACTCGGCACGGCCTGGCGCCGCCGGCTGGGCTGGTACCCCGGCGACTGGATCTGGCCGGCGCTGGGCGCGCTCGTGATCGCGGGAGTCGCGGGAGCGGCCTCCGCCATCTGGCTCGCGGACCGCTCGGACGCGAGCAGCAAGACGGTCGTCCAGACGTCGTCCGTGTCCAGCGTCCCGACCACCCAGAGCATTCCCGAGCCGCCGACGACGAGCACGCCCACCACGACCGCGCAGCCTCCGCCGCCACCACCGCCGCCCCCGCCGCCGCCGAACCGGCCGCTCGCCTGGCCGGCCGGGCGCAGCGGCTGGACGATCGTGCTCGACTCGCTCCCGGCGTCCACGGGCCGTGCTGAGGCCTACTCCGAGGCGCGCCGGGCGATTCGGGGCGGCCTCGAGAAGGTCGGCGTCCTCGTCTCGTCGCAGTACTCGAGCCTCCACCCCGGGTACCTCGTCGTCTTCACCGGCGTCTACTCGAACGAAGTCGCCGCCCAGAGCGCGATCCTCAACGCCCACCAGCACGGCTACGGCTCCGCGTACGCCCGCCGGATCACGCCCTGAGAGGCGTTTACCCGGCAGCAAACAGAGAAGAGGACTTTGTAACAGGCGCCGGGTTCGTTATATTCGCGTTCAAGCGCCCAGTCCCAGAACGCGTTTTAACCGCTGGTTAACAAAGCTTTGCGGGAGATTAATAGGAGCCGGAGATACTGACCTTGGACGAGCGAGCCCTCCAGATCCAGGCCTGCATGTATCAGTACTCACGTGCTATCTACCGGTCGATCAAGGACCTGATCGACCCGTACGTGGACGACGAAACCCGGGTCGAGTACCGGCGCGAGGTGCTCGAGGCCTGCGAGCAGACGATGGAGCGGCTCGCCAAGGATCCGCTCTACTTCGCCAAGCCCGACCGCGCGCTCTTCCAGGACATCCGCCGCTACTTCCCGATCACCTGCCAGGCACGCGTCGCGTGGGCGGTGCGCGAGGGCGTCGCCGCGGCGGTCGCGTTCATCGAGAGCCAGATCGAGGCCGGCGCCTTCGACGGCGGCGTCGCCCGCTGCCGGGCAACCACGCGCAAGGGCAAGCCGTGCCAGCGCACGCCGCTGCCCGACCGCGACTACTGCCCGTCGCACCAGCACCTCGAGCGGTCCAAAGTCGCCGCGTGACGACGCCGAGCGAGCGATAAGCTCGCAGAGTTGAGCCACGACACCGACAAGCTGATCCGGCAGCTTTCGCTGGTCGCGTTCCTGATGGCGGAGCGGCGGCCCGTCACCGCGCGCGAGATCAAGGCCAGCGTCGAGGGCTACCAGGAGATGTCGGACGAGGCCTTCGCGCGCCGGTTCTACTCCGACCGCGCGGAGCTGCAGGCGCTCGGCGTCCCGCTCACCTCGCAGCGCGACGAGCACACCGGCGAGGAGCTCTACAACATGCGCTCCGAGCGGTACTTCCTCCCCGAGCTCGACCTGAACGAGGAGGAGCTCGCGGCCCTGCAGACGGCCCTCTTCCTGCTCGAAGGCAAGTTCGCCTACGCCGAGCCGCTCCGGCTCGCGTTGCAGAACCTCGCGCTCGGCCGGCCGGGCTTCTCGGAGGCGCCGACCCAGACCGCGATGCGCGTCGAGGTGCTAGACCCGGAGTACTCGATCGAGATGCAGGGCCGGCTGAGCAAGCTCGAGGCGGCGATCTCGAAGCAGCGCACCGTCAAGTTCCCCTACTGGTCGATCGCGCGCGACGAGGAGCGCGAGCGGACCGTGAACCCCCTGGCGCTCTTTCAGGATGCAGGGGCCTGGTACGTCGTCGGGCACGACCTCGACGCCGAGGACGAGCGCACCTTCCGGGTGTCGCGGATCCGCGGAGAGATCCGCTTCGCCACGCGCCGCGAGCGCGATTTCCGCCTCCCGGCCGAGTTCGAGGTCGACCAGTACCGTGGCCGCCCGCCCTGGCAGATCGGCGATCCCGCCGGCGAGGCGCGGATCGAGGTCGGCGGTGACACGGCCTGGTGGGTGCAGCGCACCTACGGCTCGAGCGGCAAGGTCGAGGACGGCGTCTTCGTGACCGAGTACTCGAGCCTGGCGCTGCTCGCCTCGTGGGTGCTGCGCCAGGACGGAAGGGCGGTTCCGCGCGAGCCCGAGGACCTCCGACGCGAGATCGCCCGCGGGCTGAAGCTGGCGCGAGAGCGTCACGAGAAGGCGCCCCGTCGGCTCGCCGCCGAGTCCGACGGCGCGGAGGAGGAGCCCGCCGAGCGGCCGGCGGCGCCGGTCGCGCCGGAGCGTTTCGCGGTCCTGCAGGCGCTGCTCGCCTACCTGCTCGACCAGTGCGGCGACGAGCCCGAGGCGGAGATCCCGGCCGCCGACCTCGTCGAGCGCTTCAACATCCCGGCCGAGGACCTCGAGGAGCACCTCTCGCTGCTCAACCTCGTCAACTTCGGCGGCGGCTGCTACGCGGTCTACGCAGAGCTGCACGACGACACGGTGACGGTCGACAAGGAGCTCTTCGGCGACACCTTCCGCGCGCCGCCGCGCCTGACGCCGCTCGAGGCGCGCGCGATCCGCCTCGCGCTCGAGTTCGTCGGCCCGATGATCGCCGCCGACGCGCGGTCGCCGCTCGAGCGCGTGCGCGCGAAGCTGGAGGAGACCTTCGGCGAGTTCGAGCTGGCGCAGACGCCGGAGCCGAACGTCGGGCGGGCCGAGGAGGACCTCGTCGCCACCCTGAGCCGCGGCGCCAACGAGCGCCGCCTGGTCGAGGTCGACTACCTGAAGGAGGGCGAGGACGAAGTCTCGACGCACCTGGTCGAGCCCTACTCGCTCGAGCGACGGCTGCCGTTCTGGTACGTCCACACGTGGGACCGCACCCGCGACGGCGAGCGCTCGTTCAGGCTCGACCGGATGCGCAGCGCCCGGATCCAGCGCGCCCACTTCGAGCCGCGCGAGGGCTTCGACCCGCACGTCTTCCGCGACGCGAGGCCCGCGCGGATCTGGTACTCGAAGCAGGTCGCACGCTGGGAGGTCGAGAAGGGGGCGCACCCGCTGGCCGACGGCTCGGCGGTCGCGGAGAAGCCCGTCGGCAGCCCGGAGTGGCTGGTCGGCGAGATCCTCAGCTATCGCGGCGAGGCGGTCGTCCTCGAGCCGCCGGAGCTCCGCCGCGCGGTGGCAAAGCGAGCGCGCGAGCTGCAGCGAGAGCTCGGCGTCTCCCGCGTCCGGACCGCCGCGAACAGCTAGCGCTTAGGTTAGACCGGCAGGTCGAGCGTGAACGTCGCGCCCTGGTCCGGGGCCGACGACACCTCGAGCGTGCCGCCGTGGGCCTCGGTGATCGAGCGGGCGATGAACAACCCGAGCCCGGTTCCGGGACGGGTGTTCCCGCTGGTGACGCGGCCGAACTTCTCGAAGATCAGGCGCTGGTCCTCGTGCGCGATCCCCGGCCCGTTGTCGCGCACGTCGATGCGCAGGTGGCCGTTCCCGGCGTAGGCCCGCACCTCGACCTCGTCGCCGGCCGGCGAGTACTTGATCGCGTTCTCGAGCAGGTTCAACAGCACCTGCCGCAGCCGCTCGTGGTCGCCGCGGAGGAGCGGTAGCGGCTCGCGCACCTCGGCCCGCAGGCTCACCTCGTCGGAGGCGGCCTCCACGGTGGCGACCGTGTCGCGGACCAGCGCGGCGGGATCGACCTCGCCGAAGCGGAAGCTGAAGGTGCCCGCCTCGATGCGCGATGTGTCGAGGACCTCGCCGATCAGCGTTGCCAGGCGGCCGGTCTCGCCGGCGATCAGCTGGAGGAACGAATCGCGCTGCGCGGCACTCAGCTGGCGCCAGCGCTGCTGCAGCGTACGGGCCGAGCCGATCACGGCTGACATCGGCGTGCGCAGCTCGTGCGAGACGAGCGAGACGAAGTCGGCCCGCAGCGCCGAGAGTCGGTGCAGCTCCTCGACCGTCCGGCGCTCCGCGTCGTAGGCGCGGATGTTCTGGACCGCGCTCGCGACGAGGCGGCCGAGCAGGCCGGTGAGCTCGATCTCCTCGGGGCTGAATGTGTCGGGCTCGCGGCGGACGAGCGAGAGCATCCCGATCGTCCGTTCGCCCTGAAGCAGCGGGGTCGCCAGGCGCGAGCGCAGCCCGAGCGCGAGGAACTCCTGCTCCTCCGGATACTCGGCGTGTTGCATGTCGCGGCGGTAGACGGCCGTGTTCGTGCGGAGCAGCTCCTCGAGCAGCGTCCCGGGCGTCGGCCGGACCGAGCCGGGCGGCAGCACCTCGTCAGCACCGGCCCCGGCGACGGCCATCACCCTGGCCGTGCCTTCTTCGCTGAGGACGATCGCGATCCGGTCGAACGGGACGAGCCCCCGCACCTCGCGAATGAAGGCGTCGAAGGCCTGGTCGAGGTCGAGCGAAGAGCTGAGCGCGCGGGCACACCGGTTCGCGGCCTCGAGCGCGTCTGCCCGATGCTCGAGTCGGTCGCTCTGGTGCCGGAGGCGGATGACCAGCCAGCCGAGAAGCAGCAGCGTCGCGCCGATGAACGCGCCGGCCGCGATCCATGCCCAGCGCTCGGTCATCCCCGCTCCTCCAGCCGCGCGAGCGCCCACTCGGCGTGCTCCCGCAGAAGCGGGTCGTCCCCGTCGGCGTACCGCTCCGCGAGCGCCCGGTCGCCGCCGGTGTTGCCGAGCGCGACGAGCGCGTTGCGCCGCAGGTAGCGCGAATCGTTGCGCGGGACGAACAGCCGGTCGTAGCGGCGGGCAAGCTCCTCGGCACTCGCCTCGAGCCAGTCGGCGAGCGAGACGTGCGGCTCCGCTCCCGCGGGCGGCGTCCGGCCGGCGCGGCGCTTCTCGACGCCGCGGTTCCAGGGACAGACGTCCTGGCAGATGTCGCAGCCGTAGACCTGGTTGCCGAGCTCGCGCCGGTATTCCTCGGAGATCGCGGCGCCCGCCTGCGTCCAGTACGAGAGGCAGCGCGTGGCGTCGAGGACGCCGGGCTCGTCGAGCGCGCCGGTGGGGCAGGCCTCGATGCAGAGCGTGCAGGAGCCGCAGTCGGCGTCGAGCGGCGGCGTCGGCTCGAGCTCGACGTCGGTGACGAGGGTGCCGAGGACGACCCAGGACCCGTGGCGCCGGGTGATCAGCATCGTGTTCTTGCCGTAGAAGCCGACCCCTGAGCGCGCGGCCGCCTCGCGGTCGACGTGCTGGTTCGAGTCCACGAGGACGCGGTAGGAGCCGCCGATCCTCCGCCCCAGCTCTTCGAGCCGCGAGCGCAGGACCGCGTAGGCGTCGAACCACGTGTAGCGCGGGAGCCGCCCGTGGCCGGCCGGCACCTCTCCTCCCTCCGCCCAGTAGCAGAGCGCGGCAGAGACGACGGTGCGCGCTCCGTCGAGGAGCTTCTCCGGGTGGCAGGAGACCTCGGGCCGGGCCATCGTGAAGCGCATGTCGGCGAACAACCCTCGCGACCGGCGCTCGCGGATGTGCCGCTCGGTCTCGTCGTACGCCGAGGCCGGAGCCGCCCCGACGGCGTCGAGGCCGACCTCCTCCGCGAGCCCCGTCAACTCGGCCGCCTGCATATGGGAGATTGTGCCCTGGTGAAAGCGATCAGGATCCACGAGGACGGCGGCCCGGAGGTTCTCCGCTACGAGGACGCGCCCGCTCCCGAGCCGGGGCCCGGGGAGGTGCTCGTCCGTCTGCGCGCCGCCTCGCTCAACCATCTCGACCTCTGGATCCGCAAGGGACTTCCTTCGGTGCCGAAGCCGCGCATCCTCGGCGCGGACGGCGCAGGCATCCGCGAGGACACCGGCGAGCGGGTCGTGATCAACCCCGGGCTCGAGCACGGTGAGACGATCACGGTCGTCGGCGAGCACATGGACGGAACGCATGCGGAGCTCGTGGCCGTCCCGGAGGCGAACGTCTACCCGCTGGCCGAGGGGCTCTCGTTCGAGGAGGCCGCGGCCTTCCCGCTCGTGTTCGAGACCGCGTATCGCCTGCTGGTGACGAAGGCGCGGCTGCGCGAGGGCGAGTGGGTGCTGCTCTGGGGGATCGGCAGCGGCGTCGGCACTGCTGGGCTCGCGATCGCGAAGGCGCTCGGCGCGAAGGCGCTCGTCACCTCGTCGAGCGACGAGAAGCTCGAGCGGGCACGGGAGCTCGGCGCCGACGCCGTGGTCAACCACGCGAGCGGCGACGTCCGCGAGGCGGTGAAGGACGCGACCGGCGGCGAGGGGGTCGAGGTCGTCCTGGAGCACGTCGGCGAGGCGACCTGGGCGACGTCGCTCGCCGCGGCGCGCGCCGGCGGCCGGATCGCCGTCTGCGGCGCCACCACCGGCCCGAACCCTCCCGCGAACCTGCACCGCATCTGGTGGAAGCAGCTGACGATCTACGGCTCGACGATGGGGACGAAGGAGGACTTCGAGGGCGCCTACGAGCTGGTCGCGTCGGGCCGCGCGCGCCCGGTGATCGACTCGGTCTACCCGCTGGGCGAGGCGCGCGCCGCCCACGAGCGCATGGAGGCCGGCGAGCAGTTCGGCAAGATCGTCCTGACGATTCCCTGAGCGTTTTAGGTCAGCTGGAACGGAACCGAGGTCAGGATCACCCGCGGCTCGAACAGGAGCAATCGCTTCAGGTAGAGGGCCCGCTGGTTGTGCAGCAGGCGGTCCACCCCCCGCGCCACGAGCTCCGGCATCACGACGACGGCGACGGCCTCCGGATCGGCCGTGATCCGGCGCACGTAGCCGAGGAGCGGGCTGCCCACGTCGCGGTACGGTGCTTCGAGAACCTCGAGCGGGACGCCGGTCGGGAACCGCTCCCAGTCGCGCTCGATCGCCCGCGCGTCGCTCTCCTCGAACGCGAACGAAACCGCCTTGGTGTCGCGAAAGCCGAGCGAGCGCGCGTAAAGGACCGCCCGGAGCGAGGCGGCGTGCACGTTCGCGACGGGCACGATGCAGGTGACGCGGCCCGGCTCCACGAAGCCGGCGTCCTGCTCCGCGAGCCGGGGAACGTCGGCCACCACGGTGTCGGGCTCACGCAGGAACCGGATCTTGAGCTTGAACGTCCTCCGGCGAACCGCCGCGAGCAGCGACGGCGAGCGGAAGAGCTCGGGAACCACCACGGTCACGACGTTGTTGTCGCCCTTCGGGAAGCGCCAGATGTACTCGAGCATCGCGTCGAGCGGCTCGTCCTGCTCGGAGAGGATCTCGAGGCGAGGCTCGCCCTCGGTCCACCCGAAGAAGCGGGGGGCGATGCCGGGATCGCTGCCGGGGAAGGGCACGTGGACGGCGCGGAACGACCCGTCCGAAACGGTCCGCGCGTACCAGAGTGCTTCGCGGGTCGCCGCGTCGAGGCGCTCGACGTAGAGGACGACGGTGTTCTCGATCTCGCGCCGCGCGAGGACTGCATGTGCCTTCGCTCGCAGGCGCCGCGCGACCGCCCGGTAGTGCCTCCTGGTGGCGTAGAACGCGGCGATCATGATCGGGATCGCGATGATCACCATCCAGGCGCCGGCGAGGAACTTGGTCGCGATCACGATCAGGGCGACGACGAACGTGGCCGTGGCGCCGATGCCGTTCAGGAGCGCGCTCCGGCGCCAGCCGCGCCGCCGTGTCCGCAGCCAGTAGCGCACCATTCCGACCTGCGCGAGCGTGAACGCCGTGAAGACGCCGATCACGTAGAGATGGATCAGCGAGTTGACGTTGGCGCTGAAGGCGACGACCAGGCCGGCGGCCGCGGCAGTCAGCACGAGGATCCCGTTCGAGTACGCGAGCCGGTCGCCGAGGTTGACGAACTGTCGCGGCAGGAACCCGTCGCGCGCCAGCAGCGCCGCGAGCCGCGGGAAGCCCTGGTAGGACGTGTTCGCAGCGAGCACGAGGATCGCGAGGGTGAAGGCCTGGATCAGGTAGTACATGACCGAGCCGGGCGATCCCGCGGGGAAGGTGGCGCGCGCGATCTGCGAGAGGACGGAGGCCGTGCCGCTCGGGAGCGCGTGCATCTCGACGGTGAGGTACGAGACGCCGAGGAAGAGCACCACCGCGGAGACGGCCATGATCATGAGCGTGCGGGCGGCGTTCTTCGATTGCGGGTGCCGGAACGCGGTCACGCCGTTCGAGATCGACTCGACTCCCGTGAGCGCCGCCGAGCCCGACGCGAAGGCCTTCAGCACGACGAACAGCGTCAGCGTCCCCACGCCCGTCGGGAGCTGATGGGGCACCGTCGCAGTCGGGCACGTTCCGAGCGTGCACTTGCCGACGCCGACCGCGAGCATCGCGTACATGACGGCCAGGAACGCGTAGGTGGGGAACGCGAACAGCAGCCCCGCCTCGCGCACGCCGCGCAGGTTCCCAAGCGTCAGGATCAGGATGCACGCGAGCGAGAGCGCCAGCCTGTGACTCGAGAGCGAGGGCAGCGCCGAGGTCAGCGCGAAGACGCCGGCGGCCACCGAGACCGCGACCGTGAGGATGTAGTCCGTCAGCAGGGCCGCTCCGGCCAGGAGCGAGGGGAACACGCCCAGGTTCTCGCGCGCGAACACGTACGACCCGCCGCTCGTTCCCTCGTAGGCCTTGATTCCCTGGCTGTAGGAGATCGCGACGATCAGGAGCAGCGCGGAGATCGCCGCCGAGATCGGCAGAACGTCATGGCGCGCCGCGAGCGAGGTCGCCACGAGCACCGCCAGCGCGGCCTCGGTGGCGTACGCGACCGACGAGATCGGGTCAGAGGAGAAGATCGGAAGCGCGAGCGTCTTCGGGAGGAGCGTCTCCTCCATCTCGTAGGTCGCCCGCGGGCGGCCGATCAGGAACCGGCGGGCGCTCCCCAGGGCGAGAAATGCGGAGCCGATCAGCCCGCCGCGTGGAGGGGGCGGCTCGTCGAGATCGAGTTTGGCGGTGTCCGGTCTGGACTCGGGCAGCTGGTCGCTCTCAGTGGGAAGGACTCGGCGCGGCGACCATAACCCTGCAGGGTGCGTGTTTGAGCACGTGGTCGACCGTCTTCCCGAAGATCCTTCCGCGGCGCTCGCAGCCTTCCTTCCTCGACGCATTCAGCACGATCAGATCGGCGCCGCCGCGCTCCGCCGCGGCGACGATCGCCTCGCCGGCGAGCCGGGCACGCCTGATCTCGGTGCGCACGGTGACGCCGCGGCCTGCTCCGATCGCGCGCGCCTCCTCGAGCGTCCTCTTGGCAGCCGCCTCCTCCTGGAGCATGTGGGCCTCGAGCGGCAGCGCCGTCGGAACCTCGATCACGGCGACCGCCGTGATGACTGCACCATGGTCGGCAGCGAGCTCGGCCGCGAGCGAAACCGCCTTGACCGACTCTGCCTGTGGGACGAGCGGAACGACGATCCGCCGGTAGGCGAGGGGGCTCTGCTTCCTTGCGCGAGTGGCGCTTACGGCCATACGAGGACGCTAGCCCTGGTGCTCTCAAGCCCGCCTCAAGGGGGGCCGCAAGAGGCTCAAGAACGACTCAAGAGGCCGCCGTGGAAGGGTCGACGAGCCGGTAGCCGGCGCCGGGAGCGGTGAGGAGGTAGCGCGGACGGGCCGGATCGGGCTCGATCTTCCGGCGGAGCTGCGAGACGTAGACGTGCAGGTAGTGCGACTCGTCGCCGTACGCGGGCCCCCAGACCTCGCGCAGGATCGTCGGGTGGGTCAGGAGCTTGCCCTCGTTCTGCGCCAGGACTCGCAGGAGCTCGAACTCGTTCGGCGTGAGCTGGACGCTGCGGCCTGCGACGGTGACCGTCCGGTTCTCGACGTCGACCACCAGATCGCCGATCTCGAGCACCGGCTCACCCGAGGGGCCGGCCCTGCGGAGGGCGGCGCGAAGCCGCGCCAGCAGCTCGTCGAACCCGAACGGCTTTTCGATGTAGTCGTCGGCGCCCGCGTCGAGGGCGGCGACCTTTTCGCGCTCTTCCCCGACCACCGAGAGCAGGAGCACCGGCGCCTCGCTCCAGCGCCGGAGCTCGCGGCAGACATCGGTGCCGCGCCCGTCGGGGAGCACGAGGTCGAGGATCACGGCGTCGGGAGGGTGGGCGGCGGCCGCCGCGAGCGCGGCCTCGGCGGTGGCTGCCGTCTCGACCTCATAGCCGGCGCCGCGGAGATTGGTCTGCAGGGCGCGCAGGATCTGCGGCTCGTCGTCGACCACCAGCACGCGGGCTCCGCTCAGCCGCGGACCTCCGCCGGGAAGGCGGCCGCCGGAAGGGTCAGGACGAACGTGGCGCCGGAGCCCGGGCTCGGCTCAGCCCAGAGGCGGCACCCGTTTGCCTCCGCGAAGCCGCGCGCGATCGCGAGGCCGAGGCCGGTCCCGCCGCGCACGCCGGCGCCCCGCTCGAACGGCTCGAAGATGCGGTCGAGGTCCTGGCCCTCGAGCCCGGGCCCGCGGTCGGAGATCCGCACCGCGATCTCGGCTCCGTCCGAGGCCACCGCGACCTCGACCGGGTCCGAAGGAGACGACAGCTGTAGCGCATTCTCGAGGATGTTCACGAGCACCCGCTCGAGCTGGGCGGCGTCGACGAGCGCCGGAGGGACCCCGCCCTCGTTCCGGACCGAGACCCGCGCCGCGTCGGCTCCGAGGGCGTCGAGCGCCCGCGAGATCAGCTCGTCGATGGGCCAGAGCTCGAGCCGCGGCCGCGCGGCGCCGGCCTCGAGCTTCGACAGGTCGAGCAGGTTCGAGACCAGGCGCTCGAGCCGTGCGGTCTCGATCCCGATCGTCTCCAGCAGCCCGACGCGGTCGTCCTCGTCGAGCTCGAGCGAGCCGCTCCGGAGCCCCTCGGCCGCGGTGCGGATCGCCGTCAGCGGTGAGCGGAGGTCGTGGCTGACCGCGCGGAGGACGGCGGTCTTGACCGTATCGCTCCGCCTGAGCGCCTCGGCGTCCGCCGCCGCAAGGGCGCGCCGCCGGGCCAGCGCCGCCAGCTCGCTGACGACCACCGCCGTCACGAGGAACACCCCGAGCGCGGCCCAGTCGCCGGAGTCGGTGAGCGCGAGCGTGTGCAACGGCGGCAGGAAGAAGAAGTTGAAGGCGAGCATGCTCAGGACGGAGACCCCGATCGCGTAGGCGAGGCCGTAGAAGACGGCGACCGGCAGGACGGCGAACAGGTAGAGCACGCTGAGGCTGCGCACCGGGGCGATCTCCTTCAGTCCGAAGATCACTCCGGTCACGACGGCGACCGCGGCGACGCTCACTGCTGCTCTCGCGAGGAGCTTCGAAGCCTTCACGTCGCGAGGTCTACCACCGGGGCCTACGCCGCGTCCAGGAAGCCCAGGGTTGCGATGATTTGCCGCATGAGCACGCTCGGGCAGGTCCCGCGCAGATGGGCCGGCCTCCTCGTGGGAGCCGCGCTGGTCGCCGCCGTCACGGCACTGATCTGGCTGCTCGAGCCGCACGTCCCGGTTTTGAGCCTCGCCGTGCTCTACCTGTTCGCCGTCCTGCCGGTCGCCGTCTTCTGGGGCCTACTGACCGCGATCGCCGTTTCGGTCGCGAGCATGCTCGCCTTCAACTACTTCTTCCTCCCGCCGACGCACACCTTCACGCTCCAGGACTCGCGGAACTGGTTCGCGCTCGGCGTCTTCCTGGTCGTCTCCGTCGTCGTCAGCGAGCTGGCCGCGCGCTCGCGCCGGCGCGCCACCGAGGGCGCGCTGCTCGCCGAGATCGCGGGCTCCCTGCTCGGGCACGGCGACATCGGGGCCGACCTCGCGCGGATCGAGGCCGAGGCGGCGGAAGCCCTGCAGGCGGAGCGGGCGACGATCGAGCTCGGGCCCGACGCGAGCAACGAGCCGGGTGGCCACCCGCTTCTTGCGGGAGGCCGGCGGGTCGGGACGATCCACCTCGTCAACCCGAGGCCCGGCGGCGCGGCGGCGAGACGGCGCCTGCTGCCGGCACTCGCCTCACTGCTCGGCGTGGCGTTCGACCGGCAGCGACTGGCCGCCGAGGCGCTCGAGGCCGAGGCGCTGCGCCGGAGCGACGCGATCAAAACGGCCGTCCTGCGCGCCGTCAGCCACGACCTGCGCAGCCCGCTGATGGCGATCCTCACCTCCGCGAGCGCCCTCGCTCGCCGTGATTTCGAGCTCGCGCCGGAGGACGAGCAAGACCTGGTCGCGACGATTCAGGACGAGGCGGCCCGGCTCGACCGGCTGATCGGGAACCTGCTCGACCTCTCGCGGCTCGAAGCCGGGGCGGCGCAGCCGGAGCCGGAGGTCTGGCCGGTGGAGGAGCTCGTCGCGCAGGCGCTGGCCGAGACCGGCGAGGCCGGCGGGCGGGTCGAGGTCGAGCTTCCCGAGGACGAGCTCGCCGTGCGGGTCGACGGCCAGCAGATCGAGCGCGTGCTCGTAAACCTGCTCGAGAACGCGCTCAGGTACTCGCCGCGATCCGAGCCTGTCCACGTCCAGGCCGTGCGCGCGCCGAACCGCGTCCGCGTGCGGGTCGTCGACCACGGCCCGGGGATCGCCGCCTCCGACCGGGAGCGGATCTTCGAGCCGTTCCAGAGCGGCCCGGACGGCGGACGCGGCGCGGGCCTCGGGCTCGCGATCGCGCGCGGGTTCGCGGAGGCGAACGACGCCCGCGTCTGGGCTGAGTCGCGCCCTGGCCAGGGCGCGACCTTCGTGCTCGAGCTGCCCGCGGCGCAGAACGCCGGCGTGTCATGAGCAAGGCGCGCATCCTGGTCGTCGACGACGAGCGCCAGATCCTGCGCGCGCTCAAGACGAGCCTGCGCGGGGCGGGCTACGAGGTCGACACCGCCGAGGACGCCGAGCACGCCCTCGCCGCCGCGGCGATGCGCCCGCCGGAGGCCGTCATCCTCGACCTGGTGCTCCCCGACGGCACGGGCACGGACGTCGTGCGCGAGCTGCGCACCTGGAGCTCCGCGCCTGTGATCGTCCTCTCAGCGGTCGGGGACGAGCGCGAGAAGGTCGCCGCCCTCGACGCGGGCGCCGACGACTACGTCACCAAGCCGGTCGGGATCGACGAGCTGATCGCCCGCCTGCGCGCGGTCCTGCGACGCGCAGCGCCGTCCGGCGAGCCCGTGATCACCGTCGGCGAGCTCGAGCTCGACCTGGAGAAGCGCGAGCTCCGGGCGGCGGGCAAACCGGTGCACCTGACGCCGCACCAGTTCGACCTCTTGCGCGTCTTCGCCGTCAACCAGGGCAAGCTCCTGACGCACCGGGCAATTCTGCAGGAGGTCTGGGGGCCGGGCTACGGCACCGAGTCGAACCTGCTGCGCGTGCACGTCGCGCAGCTCCGCCGGAAGATCGAGCCCGACCCGGCCCGCCCCAGGTACCTCCTGACCGAGCCGGGTGCCGGTTACCGCCTGGTCGACCCGGCCAGCCGGTAACGGCAACTTCGCACAGTCTTCACACGAAGAGCGGCAAGCTTCGCACCCCGCTCACGCCTTCCGTTCTAGCGTCGAGTCGATGTTCGACCTGGCGGCTATCGGAGTCGCGATCGCCTGTTTCGGCGTCGCCTTGCTGCTGCTCTTCGTCCTGGAGAAGGTCTGATGTCGGCTTCGGACATCTTCGGCCTGGTCGTCTCGCTGCTCGTCTTCTGCTACCTCCTCTACGCGCTCTTCCGGGGGGAGAAGCTCTAGGTGTCAGGCCAGGGCATCGCCCAGCTCCTCGTCTACGCCCTCGCGCTGGTCGTGCTCGCGTACCCGCTCGGCCTGTACATGGCGCGGGTCTACACCGAGGGGGCCTTCGCGACGCGCGGCGCCTTCGCCTGGCTCGGCTGGATCGAGCGCGGCTTCTACCGGATCGTGCGAACACAGCGCGAGCGCGAGCAGGACTGGAAGAGCTACGGCATCACCGTGCTGACGTTCAGCGTCCTCTTCTGGGGACTGCTCTACCTGATCCAGCGCGCGCAGGGCCACCTGTTCCTGAACCCCGACCACATGAAGGGCGTGCCCGCGCACCTGTCCCTGAACACGGCCGCGAGCTTCATCACGAACACGAACTGGCAGTTCTACGGCGGCGAGTACACGATGTCGTACCTGACCCAGATGGCCGGGCTGGCGGTGCAGAACTTCGTCTCGGCGGCGGTCGGGATGGCG
>DASPRN010000086.1:0-10979 GCA_035624425.1 Gaiellaceae bacterium | reverse complement strand
AACGCCTGCTCGTCCTCGTGGCCGCCCGGCCCGGTCATCGCCGGGTCGTCGCCGACGTGGACGCCCGCCTACGCCTGGCCCAGGCGGCGTTCGGCGATACCCCGGCCGAGGTCGAGCTCGACGAGAACGCCTTCACCGTCGATGCCGTCCGCGGCGGGCGCTTCGGCGACGCGCTCTTCGTCGTGGGCGCCGACGAGGGTGCGGACTTCCCGTCCTGGAAGGAGCCGGACGAGGTGCTGCGCTGGGTGCGGCTCGCGGTCGGCACGCGCTCGGGCTACCCGCCCGCCGATCTCGAGCGCTATGGCGACCGCGTCGTCCCCTTCGAGCTCGCCTCGCCGCCGGTCTCCTCGAGCGAGGTCAGGGAGCGGGTGGCGCGGGGAGAGCCGATCGACGACCTGGTTCCGCCGGCGGTGGCCGAGGCGATCCGCGACCTCGGCCTGTACCGCGGCTACACTGACCGCGACTCCGACTAGGAACCACACGAGCCACTGACACCGATCGAACACGCCCGCCGAATCGCCGGCCTCGCGCAGGAGAAGCTGGCGCAGGACATCCTCATCCTCGACATGCGACCCGTGTGCAGCTACACGGACTTCTTCGTGCTGGCGACCGGGCAGAACCCGCGCCAGACGAAGGCGATCTGGGACGAGGTGCACGGGCGGCTCAAGCAGGAGGAGCGCTCGCTGCCCGCGTCGGTGGCCGGCGAGCCCGAGGGCCGCTGGATCGTCGCCGACTACCTGGACGTGGTCTTCCACGTCTTCACTCCCGAGGCGCGCGGGTACTACCGCCTCGAAGAGCTGTGGGGCGACGTCCCGAGCGTCGAGTTCGCCTCGGCGACGGCCTAGCTACAATCCGGGTCGACCAGGGGCCATAGCTCAGCTGGGAGAGCGTCTGGCTGGCAGCCAGAAGGTCACGGGTTCGAATCCCGTTGGCTCCATTCGTCGTTCGAAGTCCGCCTCCGCTCCGCGGAGGCATGACGACTTCGAACGACTTATCCTCTGGAATCGCGTCGTTCTTGAGCCGCGGCCGCACATGTCGGCCGCGGCGGCGAGTTGGTTGAATGCAAGGTCCGACCTATCCTCACGGGCGTGGCAGTGACGGTCGACGAGGTTCGGGCGCTGGCGGGCTCGCTGCCCCGGAGCTACGAGGCGCACGTTGGCGGATCCCTGAAGTTCCGCGTCGGCCAGATCGTCTACCCGGCGCTGGCCGCCGACGGCTCGCGAATGGGCTGCGGGTTCCTGCGAGAGCTCCGCCCCGGGGTGGTCGACGCGGAGCCGGGGAAGTTCGCGTGGCCCGCCGAGTCCGATCTGCGCTTCAACTGGATTCACGTCTCGCTCGCGGCGATCGACGCGGACGAGATGCGCGACCTCGTCGAGGAAGCGTGGTCGCGGGCGGTTCCGAAGTACGTCGCCGAGGAGTACGGGGCGACCCGCGGCTACCACTGAGCAGCGTCAGCCGCTCTGCTGGCCGACGTCGAGCTCGAAGTGCGTCGCGGTGGCGACGTCGTGGTACTTCTGCCCGTCCGTCAGGTTGCCCGTGTACGGGAACGTGTAGAAGGTCGGGTCCCCGCCGGCTTCGTTTGGCAGCGTGATCGTGTTGCAGATCACGGGCCCGCTGTCCCTGAAGTTCTGGTGGATCAGGCAGTCGGAGGTGGAGTACATGATCCCCTGGAACCCCGAGGGCTTGTAGCCGTCCATGCAGTCCGGGTACGAGCCGCTGCAGGTTGTCGAGCCCTGGTCGTACTCGTTCGGCATCTCCGACATCAGCACCATCATGTTCTGCGTCGGGTCCCAGCTCGTCATGTTCGGATAGCAGCTCGTCGCGTAGGTGTTGCCGGTCGGGTTGCCGTTCGCGTCGGTCGCGCCGCCGGCGCAGACGAGCGCGTCGATCTCGTCGTCGCGCGACGACATGATGTTCGCGCGGCCGTAGTAGTGGACGATCTCGCCGTCAGAGTCGAAGCGGAAGTTCCCGTCGACGAAGATCACGCCCTTGATGTCCATCCGGTGGGTAGTGTGGTTCCACTTCAGCTCGCCGACCATCTGGCCGTTCTCCCAGACCTCGCAGTCGTAGTCGGACGTGGGTGGCGCCATCTCGCCGTTGATGGTGATGCTGCCGTTCGGGCCGGTGGTCGAGCCGGCGTCGTTGTCGAAGAAGGTGCTCGAGAGGCCGGGGTTGGCATTGGTGCAGAAGTGCTTCGGCCCCGGCTTCGCGTTCGCCCACCAGTAGTTGTAGTCGACCTGTGGCATCTTGAGCGCGGGGTTGGACGCCGCCGGCGTGCTGGTGATCGTGCCCGCGTAGACGTGGTCGGTCGACGTGCAGGGGGTGTGGGCGGACTGCGCGTTGTAGGTGCAGCTGCCGCCGATGTTCGCGTTCGCGATCGGCGAGCCCGACGTGCCGATCCCGTTGGTGTCGCTCGAGTACGTGACCGTGACGGTGACGTAGTCGATCGACGCAGTGATGCTCGTGCTGTTGGTGCTGTAGTTGTGGACGATGATCTTCACGCCGAAGTTCGCGTTGTTCACGTCCGATGCGCCGAGCGTCACCCCCCAGAGGTCGCTGCCGCTGCCGTAGTTGGCGGCCCCGTCGGACGTCGGCCAGCTGGTGCCCGTCGCCGCCTTGTTGTTCCCGGTAGCCGTGCCGCCCTTGATGAGCTGGACCGTGTTGTCCCTGAGGTAGTTGCTGTTCGTGCCGCTGTTGCTGCTCGACTTGCGCTCGATCGAGACGCTGATGCCGCGAACGATGGCCGTCGAGGGAACCGAGAATCCGAAGCCGGTGACGTTCAGGATCGCGCTGTTGCCGCCGTTCGTGCCGGGGGCGATCGCGCTCGTCGTGTAGCTCGAGTCGTTCGCGCTCGTCCTGGTCGGGTTTGACCACGTGTTCGAGGCACCCGAGTTCGCGCCCGTGCCGTACTTGGTCGAGGTGGCGTCGGGGCCGCTGATGCTCACGTTGCCGCCGACGTCGACGTTCACGTTCGAGCCGGTGATCGCGCCGTTGTTGCGGATGCAGAGGTCGCCTCTCGTGCCGACGTTCGTCACGAAGGTCGTGTCGTCGATCGTCAGGCACGAGCCCGTGCTGTCCTGGTAGAAGCGGCTCCAGGAGCTGCTGTCCGCTCCGTCGTTGAGGCCCACGACCGACACCTTCCGGGTGATCGTGCTGTGACGTGCGGTCCTGCCGACCTTGACCGACCCCGTCGACGTGATCGTCCAGACGTAGCTGGAGTTGATCGTGCCGGAATAGACCACCGAGCCGCCGAGCGACGGGTAGTTGACCGTCGTCTGCGGCAGCAGGGTCGAGGTGCGCGGGTCGATTCCACCGGCTTTGATCGCGCCCGTGTCGTCGAGCTGGTTGGCGAGGATCGAGAGCGCATCGTTGATCCCGGCCTCCGCGAGCCCGTAGGAGCTGGTCGAGGCCTTCGTGGAGCCGCTCGCCACGAAGTTCCGGGTCGCGTACTCCGTCACCGCCGTGCCGGCGATCGTCAGCACGACGAGAATGCCGAGCGCGGCGATCAGCGCCATCCCGCGCTCTTCCGCACGCAGGCGCGCAAGGGGCCCCGAACGCACACTCGCCGTGGTGCGCGCAGGGGTAGCAGACTTGAACCGCCGCATCGAGAGGTGCATCGGCTGATGCCGAACTCGCCTCGGACGCTCGAACGAGTGATTCCGCGGGTGATTTCCGTGCCCTAGCCGGCCGGTTCGTCTACCCAGTCGCGGGTGAGGTAGAGCCAGAACGCGAGGCCCGCGTAGTCGCGGTGTCGGCGGAAGCGGCGCTCGATCGTCCTGTCGCTCGCCTTGCGGCCGTTCAGGCGCGCGTACTTGGGTCGCGTCCACGAGTCGAGGATCAGGCGGGAGTAGCGGCCCAGCAGCATCATCATGTGCGCGGTTGCGTACGGCCCGCAGCCGGGGAGGGCGAGCAGGCGGTCGGCGACCTCGTCGTCGGGGAGCTCCGGGTCGTTCAGGGCCTCGAGGTCGAGGCTTCCGTCCGCGACGTCGCGCGCGAGCGAGCGCAGGTAGGCGCCGCGGTAGCCGGCGCGGACGACGTCCTTGTAGAAGGCTTCGCCGGCCTCGGCCATCGCCTGCGGAGTGGGGAACGCGCGCCGCCCCGCGGGCGCCTCCGGCCCGAGCTCCGAGACGACCGCCGTCACCATGCGCACCGTGGCCGACCAGGCGCAGTTGGTGGTGCAGATCGTCTTGACCACGTCCTCGAAGACCGTCGGGCTCCGCAGCATCCGCCCGGCTCCCTCGCAGGCCCAGTCGAGGTCGGGATCGTCGCGCGCCCGCTCGTAGAAGGGCGAGAGGTCGGCGTCGAGCCGCAGTATCTGCCGCGCGGTGTTGGTGAGGACGGCGGCGTCGCGCGCGTGGACCCTCTCGGCCTCGACGAGCGCGAAGCCGGGGCGCCCCGGGCCGATGCGGATCGTGCGCGCCCGCCCGCGTGGGAGCGCGAGCGTCGTCGTCAGGGACCGCGTCTCCTCGTCGATCGCGTTCGGCGGCAGGTCGGCAACCCCGTGGGACGAGAGTGTCCGCCAGAGGTCGACCGGCTCGCCGCCGGCGCCCCTGAGCTCGACCTCCGCCGACCAGCGGGCCATCAGGCGAACGGAGACTCGTCGAGCGAGAGCGTCCGCCGGTCGGCGTCGAGCGTGTAGCGAAGGCCGAGCGGGAGCGCGGCCAGGTGCTTGCCGTGGCCGAGTGGGAGGCGGTAGAGGACCGGGACGCCGAGCGGCTCGAGATGCTCATCGAGCACGTCCTCGAGCGAGCGCGAGCGGGCCCAGTCGGAGGCCGGGCGGAGGTCTCCCCAGTCGCAGTCCTTCATCTCGCCGACGACAACGCCGGCCACGCCGTCGAGCTTCCCCGCGTGCCGGAGCTGGGTCAGCATCCCGTCGACGTGGTACGGCGGCGCCTTCACGTCCTCGAAGAAGAAGATCGAGCCCTCGAGGTCGAGCTCCCACGGCGTGCCCATCGTCTGCAGCAGCAGCCAGAGGCAGCCGCCGACGAGCGGCGCGCTGACGGTCCCGCCGCGGATCGGTCGAACGTACGGGTCGTCCGGATTGGGCGGCACCTGGCCGGTTGCCTCGCCGCGCAGGACGGCGAGCAATCGCTCGCGCGTGAACTCGCTGCACTCCGGGTCGCCGACGCCGACGAGGCCGCTCCCGTAGATCGTCGGCATCCCGGTGCGCTGCCGGATCGCGACGTGGAGCGCCGTGATGTCCGAGAAGCCGACGAACGGCTTCGGGTTGGACGCGATCAGGTCGAAGTCGAGATGGGGGATCGCCTGCGCCGAGCCGTAGCCGCCCCGCAGCGCCTGAACGGCGTCGACCCCGGGGTCGGCGAAGAGCGCGTTCAGGTCTTCGGCGCGGTCGCGCGGGTCGCCGGCGACGTAGTCGTCCCGCGCGTAGCCGTGCTCGGCCAGCTTCACCCGGTAGCCCTGCGCCTCCCACCACTCGACCCCGCGCAGGATCTCCGAGCGCGCGTCGTAGGGGCTGGCCGGGGCGGCGACGCCGATGGTCCCTCCGGGCGGGAGCGGCTTCATGCCCTAGCCGCGCGGCCGCCAGGGGCCGACGCCGCCGATTCGCTCGACGGCGATGCGCATCACGTAACCGGGCGGCGGGTCGTCCATCGGCGGGAACTTCACCTCCGGACCCAGGTACACGCGCGCGAGGCGCTGAAGAAGCTCGGGCGCGCCGCCCTCCTCGAGCCGCGCCCGCCCGTGCACGACGAGGTACTCCTTCAGCCCCGGCGGATGCACGGTCGTACCCTCGAACGAGAGCGCCACCCGCGGGTCGCGCCGGACGTTGGCGAGCTTGCGCTGGGCGCCGGAGAGGTGGCCTGACACGAGGTCTTCCCCGTCGACGCCGACCCAGATGCAGGTCACCTGTGGCGAGCCGTCCGGGTTGAGCGTGACCAGGTGCGCGAGCGTCCCGGACTCGATCAGCTCCTGCGCGCTGTCGGGCAGCCGCATTCCGCAAGTCTTGCAGCTTGGGAGCCCTGTCGACGCCCGGCGAGGCTCTCTCGGGCATGGCCAGAACGGCCACTAGGCAGCGCCGCCCGGCTCCGGTAGGACCCCACCAGAAGATGTTGCAGATTCGACACGTCTCCGTTTCACACGTGTGCGCCGGACAGGCCTACCGTCGAGAGGAGTCGACGGGAGGTGGAACATGCAAACAGGCAAGAGGTGGACGGCCGCGGCGGCCGCAGGGCTCGTCCTCGCGCTGGCGGCGCTGGCGATGCTGCTCCCAGGCGCGGCCCGGTCGGCGGGGATGGCCGACGATTACCTGGCGGTCCCGACCTGCGTGGTGGAGGGCAGCGATCAGTGCGGCTCCGACTATGACTCGGGCGGTGGCGCGGTGCTGGACGACAGCTCGAGCCTCGGGTTCGATGCCACCTGTTCCGGTAGCAGGTACAACCAGGTCTGGCATCTCCACAGAGGGACCTGGCCCTACAACCAGGAGACGTATCTCCATGTCAGCTGGTGCGGGAAAGGCGGTCGCTCCGGGACGATCACGTACCGGAACATGTGGACGACGCACAACGGCAACCTGTGCAGCGGCTATGGCGACTACGCGAACGTCGTCTCCGGCGGCGTCGGCTACTCGCAGATCACCATCGAGGGCGGGGCCTACTTCTCGTGTCCCACGACCATTCCCTGGGTCACGATCCACAAGCACCGCTGGATGCAGATCCGGTTCTTCCCCGATGGCTACTCCACGGCCATCGCGTGGGGGTAGGCGATGAGTGCCAAGACGACGACGATTGCGGCGATCGTGCTCGTTCTCGTGCTGCTCGGCATCATCGTGCCCTGGGTGCTGCTCGACTCCGGGAGCTCGCCTCCGGCCCACGGGCCGACGATCACGCAGCGCGGGGCAACGTGAGCACGGGCTGACGGGCAGGTGCCTCATGGCCGGGGCGGCCGGGACCGCCCCGGCCCGCGACCCGTTCTTCTACACTGGCGCGAATGGTCTGGGAGTTCGTCTTCATGATGGTGATCCTGAAGATCCCGATCGCCTACCTCGGCTGCGTGGTCTACTGGGCAGTGAAGGCCGAGCCGGAGCCCCCCGAGCCGGCGGTGGTGCACGCCGCGCTGCCCGGGCCGGAGCCCCGCGAGCCCTGGCGGCCCCGCGGCCGCGTGCCCCGGCCAGGCCCGCACGGCTCGCCCCGGCGCAGGGTCGCCCGCGTCGCGCGGCCGGTGGCCGGGTGAGCACGCCGCCCGTCGTCGAGAGCCGCCCCGCCGACTCGATTGCCGGCTTCCTGGCCGCCCTCGCCATCTTCGCCAGCCTGATCGGGCTCGTCTACCGGCCGGTTCGCCTGATTCCCTTCGCGATCCTGCTCGCGCTCGTCGCTACGGCGATGGGCGGCAGCCACGCCCGCCTGGCCCAGCTCGCGGTCCTCACGGGGGGCATCTGCTTCATCGGCGGGCTCGCGATCGCGGTGATCACGAACCACCCGATCTTCTGAGAATTGCGGCAGCTGGGGCTGATGTTCCCGTTCCCAACGGGGTGCGTTGGACGGCCCTACCGTCGAGGCCGGTAGGGCCTCTATGGTCGGCGTCGCAAGCGAGCGCCTTCGGAGCAGGCGCGGCCAGCGCGAGAGGGAACGGCGCTGGTACAACAAAGATGTGAGCATGCACGACGTCGACGGGCTCAATGCGGGCTTTGCGAGCGCGATTCTCGAGGAGTACCTCGAGAATCCCGAGGCCGTGCCCGAGGAGTGGCGCGAGCTGTTCGAGAGCGGCTCGAGTGAGCTGGTCGCCACCCACCCGGGGCTCGCGCGCCTCGTGGAGCTGGTGCAAGAGCACGAGGAAGGCAACGGCCAGGTCGCCGTTCCTCCCGCTCCCGCCGCTCCCGCTCCCGCCGAGGCTCCGGCCCGGGCGCCCGCGGTCGATGAGGAGCTGCTGGGCGGCGTTGCCGCCGCCGTCGCGCTCGTCGGCGCGATCCGCAGGCACGGCCACCTCGCCGCGCACCTCGACCCGCTCGGCTCCGAGCCCGTCGGCGACCCGGCCCTGGAGGCGGACCGCCTCACGCCGAAGCTGACGCCCGAGCTTCAGGCGCGCATCCCTGCCCAGCTGCTGGGCGTCCACGTCCCCGGCGAGACGGCGGCCGACATCCTTCCGCGCCTGCGCGAGATCTACTGCGGCACGATCGCCTACGAGATCGAGCACATCTCCGACCACGACCAGCGCTTCTGGCTGCGGGCGGCCATCGAGTCCGGCCGCTACCGCCGGCCGCTCGTGCCGGAGGAGAAGCGGCGGCTGCTCGAGCGTCTCACCGAGGTCGAGGGCTTCGAGCGCTACCTCCGCCGCGCGTTCCTCGGCCAGAAGCAGTTCTCGATCGAGGGGATCGACGTGATGGTGCCGATGCTTGACGAGGCGATCGAGCTGGGCGCAGACGAGGGTGCGCACGAGGTCGTCTTCGGGATGGCGCACCGCGGCCGGCTGAACGTTCTCGCGCATGTGCTCGGCCGGCCCTACGAGTCGATCCTGCGCGAGTTCGAGGGCGAGCGCACGCTCGAGGCGGTCGCCTCCGACCCGGAGGGCGGTACCGGTGACGTCAAATACCACCTCGGCGCCGAGGGCACGCGCCGCACCGATGCCGGCGAGATCACGCTCACGCTGGCCTCGAACCCGAGCCATCTGGAGGCCGTCGACCCCGTCGTCGAGGGCCGCACCCGCGCGGAGCAGACCGACCGCTCGACCCGTGACGGGTACGTCGACTCGTCGGTCGCGATGCCGGTGCTGATCCACGGCGACGCCGCCTTCCCGGCCCAGGGGGTCGTCGCCGAGACGCTGAACCTCTCCGACCTGACCGGCTACTCGACGGGCGGCACGCTGCACCTGATCGCCAACAACCAGATCGGCTTCACGACCGATCCGGCCGACGGGCGCTCGACCCGTTACTCGAGCGACCTGGCCAAGGGTTTCGACATCCCGATCGTCCACGTCAACGCGGACGACCCCGAGGCGGCGCTCGCAGCGGTGCGACTGGCGCTCGCGTTCCGGCGGCGCTTCTGCACCGACGTCGTCATCGACCTCGTCGGCTACCGCCGTCACGGCCACAACGAGCAGGACGAGCCCGCGTACACGCAGCCGCTGATGGCCGCCCGGATCGAGCGCCAGCCGAGCGTGCGCGAGCAGTACGCCGAGCAGCTCATCGAGGAGGGCGTGCTCGGGCAGGACGAGGTGGACGGGCTGTCGAGCCAGGCCGAAGCGAGGCTCAAGGAGGCCCACGAGAGGCTGCGCTCGACCTTCGGCGAGGCGATGCCGGCCGTCGCGTACGAAGGGCGCATCCCGGCTTCGACCGACCACGAGATCGTGACCGAGGTGGCCGACAGCAGGCTGCGTGCGCTCAACGACGAGCTGCTGACCTTCCCGGAGGGATTCACCGTCCACCCGAAGCTCGCCAAGCAGCTCGATCGCCGGCGCACGACGCTCAGCGAGGGCGGGATCGACTGGGGCCAGGCCGAGGAGCTCGCATTCGCGAGCCTGCTCGCCGAGGGCATCCCGGTGCGCCTGACCGGCCAGGACACCGAGCGCGGCACCTTCTCCCACCGCCACCTCGTCCTCCACGACGCCGAGAACGGGGAGATCTACACGCCGCTCCAGAGCCTGCGTGAGTCGGCCGCGTCGTTCGAGGTGCACAACTCGCCGCTGTCAGAGGCGGCGTGCGTCGGCTTCGAGTACGGCTACTCGGTGGCCGCGCCCGAGACGCTCGTCCTCTGGGAGGCGCAGTTCGGCGACTTCGTCAACGGCGCGCAGGTGGCGGTCGACCAGTTCATCGTCTCCGGCCTCTCGAAATGGGGACAGACCTCTCGCCTGACCCTGCTGCTGCCGCACGGCTACGAGGGCAACGGCCCCGAGCACTCGAGCGCGCGGCTCGAACGGTTCCTCCAGCTCGCGGCGCAGGAGAACATCCGGATCGCGAACTGCACGACCGCGGCGCAGCACTTCCACCTGCTCCGGCGCCAGGCGCTCGACCCGAGCGCGCGGCCGCTGGTCGTGATGACGCCCAAGGGGCTGCTGCGCCTGAAGGAGGCGTCGTCTCGCCTCGAGGAGCTGTCGGGCGGCTCCTTCCGGCCCGTGCTGCCGGACCCGGAGGCCTCGCCGGAGAAGGTGCGGCGGCTCGTCCTCTGCTCGGGCAAGATCTACTTCGACCTCGCCGGGCACGACCTGCGACGCGACGCCGACTGGGTCGCGATCGGGCGGCTGGAGCAGCTCTATCCGTTCCCGGTTGCCGCAGCGGCCAGGCTGATCGAGTCGTTTCCGAGTCTCGTGGAGCTTGTCTGGGCGCAGGAAGAGCCGCAGAACATGGGCGCCTGGCGCTCGATCCGGCATCGCCTCGAGGGCGGGCTGCCTGAGGGCGTGTCTCTCCGCTTCGTCGGCAGGCCCTGGCGCGCGAGCCCGAGCGAGGGCTACCCGACCGCGCACCTGCGCGAACAGGACCGGATCCTCCGCGAAGCGCTGAGCTAGGAGCCCGTCCTGGCGGCCTAATGCCGCCGGCGCCGGCGCTGCTGGGCCTCGAGCAGGCTCGAGGCGATCCGCGGGCCGTGCTTGCGGGCCTGCCTGACGATCAGCTTGCGATGGTGCGGCGGGATGCGCCGCCAGACGTCCCACGCGGCCAGCGCGAGGCCGACTGCACCGGGGGAACGGAGTGGACGGAGACGGGCCACGGCCGGATGCTAGTGGTTGTGCCCGTGGTCGTGCCGGCCACCGGAGCCGTGTTGGTCTCCTCCGTGCCCGTTGTCGTGCCCGCGCCCCTGACCGCCGTCGTGCCCGCGGTTGTGGCTCTGGCCCTGTCCGTGGTCGTGCCCGCCCCGGTGACCGCCGTCGTGCCCGGTCCCGTGATCGTGCCCGCCCTCTTGATCGCCGTCGTGCCCGCGGTCCTGGCCCTGTCCGCGGCCGCGTCCATGACCGTGGCCGTGGTCCGGCTGCGGGGGCGCCGGAGGCGCGAGGGGCGGCGGCGGGGGTGGCGGCGGGGCCGGCGGCGGGGGCGGCGG
>DASPRN010000045.1:0-7820 GCA_035624425.1 Gaiellaceae bacterium | reverse complement strand
CGAAGGTCATCTGCCGCGCGATCCGCGCGTCGTCGTCCTGCTCGACCTGCACGGCGCGGCGCCGGAGCAGCTCCGCCCCGAACAGGAGGAACCCGTTCAGGATCAAGAAGTACGCCGCCGACTGGGCCGAGGCGAAGACGTGCCGGAGCTTGTTCTCGAGCAGCAGGCCGAGGATCCCCGCCGGAATCGTCCCGACGACGAGCAGCCAGGCGAGCTTGGCGTCCGTGTCCTGCGCGCCGATTCCGCGGTCACGGAGGCTGCGCCCGAGCCCTTTCACGATCCGCACCCAGTCGAGCCAGAAGAAGCCGAGCAGCACGAGGGCAGTCGCCAGGTGGGTCGCGACGAGGAAGGTGATGAAGTACTTGTCGTTCTGGTGGATGTTCCAGCCGAGCAGCTGCGGCAGGATCACGCTGTGCCCGAGGCTCGAGACGGGGAAGAGCTCGGACACACCCTGGAGCAGGCCGAGCACGATCGCCTGCCAGTACGTGATGAGCATCGAGGCGAGCGGCAACTCAGTCGCCGGTGCGCTCGCGCCGCGGGCCGGTCTGGAACCAGGCGAAGACGAGCAGGGCGAGCCCGACGAGGAACGAGGCGATCCCGTGCTTCACGTGGTGGTGGTTCGATCCAGCCTCGTGGCCCGGCAGCCAGGACGGCAGCGCGTGCGCCGGCTCGGCCCAGTAGTAGATCGCCAGCGCGATGAGCAGGATGCCGACGATCGTGGCCGCGATCACGACGGGACGGCTGTCCAGGCGCACGGCCGGGACGATAGACGCTCGCTAGGGTGCGGGGATGGACGGTCCGGCGATCGAGGCGGAGGGTCTGGTTCGGGTCTTCAAGGAGACCCGCGCTGTGGACGGGATCGACCTGGTCGTCGAGACGGGTGAGATCTACGGTTTCCTCGGCCCCAACGGCGCGGGCAAGTCGACCACCGTCCACATGCTGACGACGCTGCTGCCGCCGACCGCGGGGACGGCCCGCGTGGCGGGCTACGACGTCGTCCACCAGGGGCCGCAGGTGCGCTCGTCGATCGGCGCCGCGCTGCAGGAGGCCGCGCTCGACCCGCTGCTGACCGGGCGGGAGCACCTGCGCCTGCAGGCCTCGCTCCAGGGCATGCCGCACGAGACGCGCAAGCAGCGTGCCGACGAGCTACTGGGCCGCGTGGGGCTCGGCGAGGCCGGCGACCGCAAGGTCAAGACCTACTCGGGCGGCATGAAGCGCCGGCTCGACCTGGCGCTCGCGCTCGTCCACTCGCCGCGAATCCTGTTCCTCGATGAGCCGACGACCGGGCTCGACATCCAGAGCAGAACCGCGCTCTGGGACGAGGTCGGCCGGCTCGCGCGCGACGACGGCGTCACCGTCTTCCTGACCACGCAGTACCTGGAGGAGGCCGACGTCCTCGCGGGGCGGGTCGGGATCATCGACCACGGCCACATCGTCGCCGAGGGCACGCCGGCGGAGCTGAAGGCGAGCGTCGGGCGGCCGACCGTCGAAGTCCTCCCGGCCGACCCGGCCGAGCGCGAGCGTGCGGCCGCGATCATCGCCCGCTTCGGCGACCCGTGCGGCTCGGACCACGGCGTCGCGGTGCGGCTCCGCTCCGGCGAGGCCGACCTTGCCGGGATCGTGCGCGCCCTCGACGCCGAGCACCTGAAGGTCGAGCAGCTGCAACTGCACCAGCCGTCGCTGGACGACGTCTTCCTCGCCAAGACCGGCCGCTCGCTCGAGGGCGCCGCCGAGGAAGAGGAGGAGCAGCTCGAAGGCCTGGCGATGGAGCCCGCTTAGAGACGTGCGTGGAGAAGCGCCATCGTGATGCCTTGAGCGGTTTCGCCGACCAGGTCTTCGTGCTCGCGCGCCGGTCGGTGGTGCGCACGCTTCGCCAGCCCGCGGCGGTGATCGCGCCGCTGGTCTTCCCGATGCTCCTGCTCGCGGTCAACTCCGGCGGGCTCAAGGCCGAGACGCGGCTGCCCGGGTTCCCGACCAGCTCGTTCTTCGCCTTCGCGCTGGCGGTGCCGTTCATCCAGGGCGCGCTGTTCTCGACCATGAACGCCGGCACCGACCTGGCGCGCGACATCCAGACCGGCTTCCTCAACCGCCTGACGCTGACGCCGATGCGCAGGCTCGCCGTGCTCGGCGGCCAGCTCGGCGGCGTCGTCACGCTCGGGCTCCTGCAGGGAGTCGTCTACCTCACGGTCGGCTTCGCGGTCGGCGTCCATTTCGCGTCTGGGCCGCTCGGCGTCCTCGCGCTGGGCGCCTTCGCGTTCCTGGTCGCGCTCGGCTTCGGCGCGCTCGGCGCCCTGGCCGCCCTCCGCACCGGCTCCGGCGAGGCCGTGCAGGGCCTGTTCCCGGCCTTCTTCGTCTTCCTCTTCATCTCCTCGATGAACATCCCGCGCAACCTGATCCAGGTCACCTGGTTCCGCGACGCCGCCACCGCGAACCCGGTCTCGTACCTGATCGAGTGCGTGCGCAGCCTGATCATCACCGGCTGGGACGCCGAGGCGCTGGCGCTCGGCTTCGGGATCGCCGCGGTGATCGCGATCGTCGGGCTGTCGCTCTCGTCCTGGGCGCTCAAGGTAAGGATGGCTAGGTGAAGACCTGGGCGGTGGCACGAGGCGTCGCGTGGCGGACGCTGCACAACGTCTTCACCAACCCGTCGCTGTGGATCCCGTCGATCGTCTTTCCGCTCTTCTTCTTCACGGCGTTCGCGGGCGGGCTCTCGCGGATCCGCGACGTGCCGGGCTTCGACTACCCGCTCGGGTACACGTCGTTCCAGTTCGTGTTCGTGCTGCTGCAGTCGGCCGCATTCGGCGGCGTCTTCACCGGCTTCGGGATCGCACGCGACTTCGAGGGCGGCTTCGCGCGGCGGCTGCTGCTGGCGGCGCCGCACCGGAGCGGGATCGTGCTCGGCTACGGAATCGCGGCACTGGTGCGCTGGATGTTCACCGCCTCGGTGCTGACCGTGGTCGCGCTCGCGGTCGGGATGAAGGTCGGCGGCAACGGGGTCGACCTCTTCGGCCTCTATGCGCTCGCGGTGCTCATGAACATGGCGGCGCTGCTCTGGGCCTGCGGCGTCGCGATGCGCTTCCGGACGCTGCAGGCCGGCCCGGTGATGCAGTTCCCGGTCTTCATCGTCCTCTTCTTCGCGCCGGTCTACGTGCCGCTCTCCCTCCTGAATGGCTGGATCCACTCGATCGCCGTCGTCAACCCGGTGACGCGCGTGGTCGAGGCGGGCCGTGGCTTCCTGGCGGGGTCGCCGACCGAGGCCGGCTTCGCCTTCGCCGCTGGCCTGGCGCTCGTGCTCGGCTTCTCCCTCTGGGCCTTCCGCGGCCTGCGCAAGGCCGAAGCCGCGGGCTGACGGAGGCCGCTTGACACGGGGGTCTCGCAGGGCGGAGGATCGCGCAGGGGGGAACGCAGGAGAGAGAGGGGAGAACAGCTATGAAGGCGGGTAAGGACTCGGGCACGCCGTTGCGCGTGCGCTCGTTGGCGGCGGTCGTCGGGCTTTGCGCCGCCGGTGCCGTCCTCACGATCTCGTTCGGAGCGGGGGCCGCATCCGGCCACCCACCGCTCCGCGACGTTCACAACAGCAAGGCTTTCTGGCACCGCACCGCGCTGAAGTCGGTGCGCGTCAAGCCGACCGTTCGGCTGCGAAGCAGCGTGCGGCCGTTCGCGCTCAAGCGCGCTTCGCTGCACCGCGTCCTCGCGCCCGCGCCGTGGGAGAACACCAGGGCCGCGCGCACGCGTCCCGTCGTCATCTCACTGCCCGCGCCGAACGGGCGCTTCGAGCGCTTCGCGCTCTACCGGACGGCGATCATGGCGCCCGGCCTCCAGCGCAAGCATCCCGAGATCGCGACCTACGGCGGCTACGGGGTGGACGACCCCGCCGCGTCGATCGTCGCCGACCTCAGCCCCATCGGCTTTCACGCCTCCGTCCGTTCCCCTCACGGCGGCTGGCTGATCGACCCCTACTACCGCAAGAACCCGAACGTCTACGTCAGCTACGCGTTCCACCAGGAGAAGGACTCGTTCGCCTTCACCGAGCACGGCGTGCTCGGCAAGTCGCCGATCAACGTCTCGGACCGCACGCCAAGCGTGCCGACCGGTGACGTCCTCCGCACCTACCGGCTGGCGCTGATCACCGACCCGGGCTACGCCGCGTACGTCGGGGGGCCCGCGAACGTGACGGCCGCCAAGGTCGCGCTCATCAACCGCGTCGACCAGCCGTACCACGACGACCTCTCGATCCGCATGCAGCTGATCGCGAACAACGACCTCCTCAACCTGAACGACTGGGCCGCGGCGACGGCGCCGAACGGCCCGTGCGGCGCGGCGGCCTGCTTCACGCAGTCGCAGGTGACGGGCTGTTCGAGCACGACGCGCGCGCGCTTCGTGATCGGCCAGATCATCGGCGCCTCCAACTACGACATCGGCCACCTCGCGCTCGGCCAGCCGGGCGGCGGCGTGGCGAATCTCGGCGTCGTCGGCCGCTCGAACAAGGCGGGCGGCTGCACCGGGATCCCGACGCCGGTCGGCGACTTCTACGCGATCGACTACGTGGCCCACGAGATGGGCCACCAGTACAGCGGTAACCACCCGTTCAACGGCAACCAGCTCAACTGCTCCTCCGGCAACCGCAACGCGGGGACCTCGGTCGAGCCCGGCAGCGGCTCCTCGATCATGGCCTACGCGGGCATCTGCCTGACCGACGACCTCCAGCGCCACAGCGACCCGTACTTCTCGGAGCGCAGCCAGACGGAGATCTCCACGTACACCTCGAGCGCGCAGGCCGCGATCAACGAGGTGCAGACGGCTTCGCTACGCCACTTCGGCGGCGGCAACGAGGTGCAGACGGCGACGTTCGGCCCCGGGTACGCGCCCTCGGCGACGATCCAGCCGCTGACGGTGGCGATCGGCGCCGCCCCGAGCTCGACGCAGATGGGCGGCCTGACCGAGGACGGGAACACCGTCACGGTGGCGACCGGCTCGACGGGCGCCACGCACACGCTGCAGACCGGTGACGTCGTCACGATCTCGGGTGCCGGAAACGCCGGCTACAACGGCACCTGGACGGTGACGTCGGTGCCGTCGAGCCGCTCCTTCACGTACACGAACCCCACCTCGGGCCTGCCGCGCACGGGCGGCGGCACGATCACGCTCGCCGTCCCGGGCGCGACCGAGTCAGGGACGACGGTCACGCTGAGCACCGCGGCCGCCCACGGCCGCTCGGTCGGCGACATCGTCACGGTGTCGGGCGTCGGCGTCTCGGGCTACAACGGGACGTTCACGGTCACCGCCGTGCCCTCGGCGCGGACGCTGCAGTACACCGCGGCCGCGTCGGGCCTCGCCAACTCGGGCGGCGGCTCGGTGGTCTACGACTCGCCGTTCCAGATCCGCTACAACGGCGCGGACTCCGCCGTCATCGGCGGCTCGGCGCTGGCCTACTCCAACGCGAACATCCAGGCGGCGATCAACGCCATTCCCGGCTTCCCGGGCGGCGCAGTGGTCACCGGCGCGGCCTCGACGGGCTTCACCGTGACCTTCAGCGGCACCGGCACAGCCGGCACCGACGTGGCCCCGCTCTCGTTCGACAACCTGAGCTGCGGCGGCTGCTTCGGCTCGATCGAGGAGACGAACCACGGCGGCGCGTTCGACTCGTTCACGCTCAACTACAACGGCAACGTCTCGGCGCCGATCGTGAACGGCACGAACTTCACGGCCGCAGCGATCCAGACTGCGCTGCAGGGTGTCAGCGAGGTCCAGAACGTCGCCCTGACCGGCTACACGGCGGATGGCAACTCCTACACGTTGAACTACAACGGCAACGACACGATCCCGATCACCCGCGGGCAGAACAACACTGCGGCGGGGATCCAGGCGGCGATCCAGGGCGGCAACGAGCAGCAGGCCGTCACGCTCGGCTCCTTCAACGGCACGACGCAGTCGTTCCAGATCCAGTACGGCGGCAACACCTCCGTCGTGCTCGGCTCGGGCGGCCTGGCGGTCTCGAACGCGAACATCGTCGCCGCGATGGCGCCGCTGCTGCCGGCCGGCGGCACGGTCTCCTCGGCGGGCGCCGGGAACACCGGCTTCACGGTCACGTTCGGAGGCACGCTCGCGAGCACCGACGTCGCGTCGATCTCGATCGTCAACTGCACGGCCCCGTGCACGAGCTCCGTCCGCGAGACCGTGAAGGGCACGACCGGCGTGGCGGGCTGGATCGCAAACACGACCGTGTCGATCGGGACCGTCGCCGACACCGGCTATACGGTGACGTTCAACGGGCTCGGCGACGTGAGCCAGCTCTCCGTCACGAACGGCACCGGCGGCACGTCCGGCACCGTCTCGACGACGACGCCGGGGACGTCCGGCATCCTGCCGTCCGGGGCCACAGCCACGGTGGCCGGCTTCGGCGGCGGGACGTTCAACAACACCGGCTTCCAGGTCACCTACGGCGGCACGCTCGCGCTGACCAACGTCCCCGTGCTGCTCGGCGTTCAGGACTTCACCGCCGGCGCGTCCGGCTTCGTCGGCGAGACCGACAAGGGCGGCGCAGTCGACAACCAGGGCACGACCTCCTCGACCGGGAACTCGATCCCGTCGGTGAGCGCGCCCTCGGGCTTCACGATCCCGCTGCGGACGCCGTTCGCGCTCACGGGCTCGGCGACTGACGCCGACGGCGACCCGCTCGTCTACTCGTGGGAGCAGGACGACCGCGGCGGCGCGAACGGCACCGCGCTCCTCAACAACACCAAGGTGGACGGCCCGCTGTTCGCGATGTTCCCGCAGTCCGGGCAGATCAGCGACTCCGACTCCCTGCTCTACAACTCGCCGGGGGAGAACCACCTGACCAGCGATCCGACCCGCGTCTTCCCGGACCTCCAGCAGATCCTCGACAACAACACGAACGCCGACACGGGCTCGTGCCCGACCGGGCCGATCGCACCGCCGGTCACCCAGGCGGTCACGGAGTGCTACTCGGAGTTCCTCCCGACCGCGGACTACCTGGGCTCGTCCCTCGCCGGGAATGCGAGCCCGCCGCGGCTCGACATGCGCTTCACGGCGCGTGACGGCAAGGGTGGGTCGAACTTCGCGAACACGACGCTGGCCCTCGCGCCGGGAACCGGGCCGTTCCTCGTCACCTCGAACCCGTCCTCCGTCAGCGGGGCGGCGCAGATGGCCGTGACGTGGAATGTCGCCGGGACGGACGCCAACGGGATCAACACGTCGAACGTGAAGATCAGCCTGTCCACGGACGGCGGTCACACCTTCCCGACCGTGCTGGCGGCATCGACGCCGAACGACGGCTCGCAGTCGGTGACGCTTCCGAACATCGCCACGACGCACGCCCGGATCAAGGTCGAGGCGATCGGGAACGTGTTCTTCGACCTCAACAACTCGGACATCACGATCGTGCAGGACACGACGCCGCCCGTGACGACCGCTTCGCTCAGCCCGCCGATCCACAGCGGCTGGTACGCGTCGCCGACCCTGACCCTGAGCGCGGACGACGGCTCAGGCTCCGGGATCGCGAGCACCGTCTACTCGCTGGACGGCGGTCCCTCGACCACCTACTCCGGCCCGATCTCGGGCTTCACGACCGGCAACCACTTCGTCCAGTACCACTCGGTCGACAACGCCGGGAACATCGAGGCGACGAAGCTGATTGCGTTCAAGGTCGACGCCGAGCCGCCGACCGTGACCATCACCAACCCGAAGGCGGGCGCGGTGATCAAGCTGCACAAGCACGTGAAGGCCAACTTCAAGTGCGCCGAGCAGAACAAGAAGCACGGCTCGGGCCTCGACACCTGTGTCGGCACGGTGCCCAAGGG
>DASPRN010000140.1:0-16292 GCA_035624425.1 Gaiellaceae bacterium | reverse complement strand
TCTACACGCGCGACTCCGTCGACACCGACCACGACCGTGACCTCGGGTACCCCGGCGTCTACCCGTTCACGCGCGGCGTCTACCCGTCGATGTACCGCGGCAGGCTCTGGACGATGCGGCAGTTCGCCGGCTTCGGCACCGCCGAGGAGACGAACGAGCGCTTCCGCTACCTGCTCGAGCACGGGCAGACCGGCCTCTCCACGGCGTTCGACATGCCCACGCTGATGGGCTACGACTCCGACCACCCGCGCTCGCTCGGCGAGGTCGGACGCGAGGGCGTCGCGGTCGACTCGCTCGCCGACGCCGAGACGCTCTTCCAGGGGATCCCGCTCGGCGAGGTCTCGACCTCGATGACGATCAACGCGCCCGCGGCGATGCTCCTCGCGTTCTACATCTGCGTCGGCGAGCAGCAGGGCGTCCCGCGCTCGGAGCTCCGCGGGACGATCCAGACGGACATCCTCAAGGAGTACATCGCGCAGAAGGAATGGATCTTCCCGCCGGAGCCCTCGATGCGGCTGGTGACGGACATGGTCGAGTTCTGCGCGCAGGAGCTGCCGCGCTGGCACCCGATCTCGATCTCGGGCTACCACATCCGCGAGGCCGGCTCGAACGCGGTGCAGGAGCTGGCTTTCACGCTCGCGAACGGGTTCGCCTACGTCGACGCGGCGATCGCCCGCGGGCTCGCGGTCGACGACTTCGCCCCGCGGCTCTCGTTCTTCTTCAACGCCCACGTCGACTTCTTCGAGGAGATCGCCAAGTACCGCGCGGCCCGGCGGATCTGGGCGCGCGAGCTGCGGGAGCGCTACGGGGCGAAGAACCCGCGCTCGTGGCTGATGCGCTTCCACACGCAGACCGCCGGGGTCTCGCTGACGGCGCAGCAGCCCGAGGTGAACATCGTCCGCACCGCGCTCGAGGCGCTGGCGGCGGTCCTCGGTGGGACCCAGTCGTTGCACACGAACTCGTTCGACGAGGCGCTCGCCCTCCCGACCGAGAACGCCGTACGGCTCGCGCTGCGCACGCAGCAGGTGATCGCGCACGAGACGGGCGTCGTGAACACGATCGACCCGCTGGGTGGCTCCTACTATCTGGAGGACCTCACCAACCGGCTCGAGGCCGAGGCCTACGACTACTTCGATCGGATCGAGAAGCTCGGCGGCGTCGTGGCGGCGATCGAGGAGAACTTCTTCCAGCGCGAGATCGCCGAGGCGTCGTTCCGCTACCAGTCGGAGGTCGAGGCGAGGCAGCGCGTGATCGTCGGGGTCAACCGCTACCAGCTCGAGGACGAGCCCCAAGTGGAGATCCTCCGGATCGACCCGGCGCTCGAGCAGAAGCAGATCGAGCGCGTGCAGGCCCTGCGGGCGCGGCGCGGCTCGGCGGCGGTCGAGCAGTCACTCGCGGCGCTGAAGGAGGCGTCGGCGCGGGACGACGTGAACCTGATGCCGCTGATCGTCGAGGCCTCGAAGGCCTACGTCACGATGGGCGAGATGTGCGACGCGCTCCGCGAGACCTGGGGCGTCTGGCGCGAGACGCCGGTCTTCTAGGGGGCTCGGGATGAGCTTCCTGCAGAGCACGCTTGCCTCGGCGCGCTTCAATCGCGTCATGCTCGTGCTCGGCCTGATCGTCCTGGCTGCGGGCGCGATCGTCCTCGGCTTCAGGTTGACGGGTGGCTCCGACCAGCCGAGCGCCAGCACATCGGCCGCCCCGGCGCAGCCGCTGCGGAACGCCCAGGGGGTGGCCGTGCACCGTTTCGAGCAGCTCGACCCGGAGATCAGGAGCACGATCCGGACGTTCCTCACGACGGTCGTGCCGCGGCGGAACATCGGCCGCTCGTGGTCGGTCGTCGCCCCGTCGCTGAAGGCCGGTTACACCTACAAGCGCTGGACGCATGCGAACGCGCTACCGGTGGTCTTCTTCCCGGCCAACAACGTCGATACCGCCAGCTACCAGCTCGACGCGGCGACGAACCGGGAGATTCTCGTCGAGGTGGGCCTCATCGCGGAGCCCAAGTACAAGATGCAGCCGACGACCTTTCAGGTCGGTCTCGTGCCGGTCGGCTCGGGCGCCAGGGCCAAGTGGCTCGTGGACTACTTCGAGCCGCGCTCGAACATAACTCCCGGCTAGACCTCGATCTGCATGCCATCGGTCGCCTGCTCGAGCGAGCTCTCGAGCGGGCGCTCGAACGGCCGGTGGGTGATCAGCAGGCGCTTGGCACCCGAGGCCTCGAATGCCTCGACCGCCTCCTGCGAGCTGAGATGGCCGCGCACGCCGCCTTCGGGGTTCGGCTGGAGGAGCGTCGCCTCGCACACGAACAGGTCGGCGTCCCGCGCGATCTCCCGGAGGCTGTCGCTTGGGCCCGAGTCGCCGGAGTAGCCGATCACCGACCCGTTGCCGGAGGCGCGGAAGCCGAAGGCCAGCAGGTCGTAGTGGAGCACGCGGTGGGGCGTGACCTCGAACCCGGCCGCCTCGAAGGCCTCGCCCTCGGCGTACTCGCGCAGGTCGAACGCGTCCTCGAACATGTCCGGCCGGCCGAGGCGTCCGCCGATCGAGGAGAGCAGCTCGCGGCCCTCGGGCGGCACCCACAGCTCCGGCTGGCGGACGTCCTGACCCGGGCCGAGCGTTCCGCCCCAGACCCACGGGACGAGGTCGCCCCAGTGGTCGAGGTGCCAATGGGTGATCGCGATCGCGTCGACCGTCGGCCACGGTTCCTGCTCGCGAAGCTTGGCGAGCACCCCCGGGCCGCAGTCGAGCAGGAGCCGCCCGGAGCCCTCGAGCAGGTAGCCGGACTGCGCGCCGCCCGGGTTCGGCCATGCCGGGGAGCAGCCGACGATCGTGAGGTTGACGCTCATATACTCGGGCCCGTGGCGCGCAAGATCCGTGTCGTCATAGCAAAACCCGGTCTCGACGGTCACGACCGGGGGGCGAAGATCATCGCACGTGCGCTGCGCGACGCGGGGATGGAGGTCATCTACACGGGTCTCCACCAGACGCCGGAGCAGATCGTCGAGACCGCGATCCAGGAGGACGCGGACGCGGTCGGCGTCTCGATCCTCTCGGGCGCGCACATGACGCTCGTGCCGCGGATCATCGAAGGGCTTCGCGAGAACGGCGCGGAGGACGTCCTCGTCGTCCTCGGCGGGACGATCCCGGCCGAGGACGCCGAGGAGCTGAAGCGCCACGGCGTGGCCGCCGTCTTTACACCCGGCGCCCCGACCTCGGAGATCGTCGACTTCCTCAGGGGAGCGGTCGCGGCCTGAGCATCGCCGTCGAACGCGAGGGCGGGATCGCGACCGTCACGGTCGACCGGCCGGAGGCGATGAACGCGCTCGACCGGCCGACGCTCGAAGAGCTGCGCGACCGGCTCGAGGCACTGGCCGGCGACGACGAAGCGCGTGTCCTGATCCTCACCGGCGCCGGCGGGAAGGCCTTCGTCGCGGGCGCCGACATCAAGTACATGAGCGGGCTGGGCGTCGAGGAGGCGATCGAGTGGGGCGGGCTCGGGCACCGCTGCGGGCAGCTGCTCGAGACGATGCCGAAGCCGACCATCGCCGCGATCGACGGCTTCGCCCTCGGCGGCGGCTGCGAGCTCGCGCTCGCCTGCGACATCCGCTACGCCGGCTCGGGCGCGAAGCTCGGCCAGCCGGAGATCAACCTCGGGATCATCCCGGGGTGGGGCGGCACCCAGCGGCTGGCTCGGGTCTGCGGGCTCGGGGTCGCGAAGGACCTGATCCTGACGGGGCGGCTCGTCGGCGCCGAAGAGGCGCTGGGCATCGGGCTCGTCGACGCCGTTCACGACCCCGTGCTCGAGAAGGCGCGCGAAGTCGCGGAGCTGCTCGCCTCGAAGAGCTCGGTCGCGCTCGCCGCGGCGAAGCGAGCTCTCAACCATGCGCTCCAGGGCGACCACATCGAGAACCTCGAGCGCGAGGCCGGCGAGTTCGGCGAGCTCTTCGGGAGCGATGACGCGAAGGAGGGCCTGACCGCCTTCGCCGAGAAGCGCGAGCCGCGCTTCACCGGCAAGTAGCGCTACTTCGAGACGAGTGAGACCAGTGAGGCGTTCAGGACGAGGTCGTCGCCGCGCTCGGCCTTGAGCGTCGTCGGCGCCGCGCCCGTCCAGACCTGAACCTTCTGCCCGGGCTTCGCCTCGAGCAGGTCGGCCGCGGTCCCCGGCTTGCCGATCTTCCTCACCGTCTGCACGATCGCCGACGAAGGGACGGTCACGAGCAGCTTGAGCGAGATCGGCTGGCTCTGCTTCATCGGCCAGGCGCTGACGCTCGTCACCTTCAGACGAAGGGTGTCGATGGTTGCCGCGGCGACCGTCCCACGCAGGTCGAGCGTGAACGCAGTTCCCTGGCGGGACGCGAACAGCAGGTGCTGGCCGCCCTGCAGCCACTGATACGGGTCGACGGCCTTGCCGCCGTTCGGGTGCAGCTCGAAGTGCAGGTGAGGATGCAGGCCGTCGGCGTCGCCCGAGTCGCCGACGTAGCCGACCACCTGGCCGGCCGCAACCTTCGCGCCGTTCTTGAGCCCTTTCGCGTAGGCGGTCCCGGCGACGCACTTGCCCTTGTTGTCGTTGTGCTTCGTCAGGTCGTTGTTGAGGTGGATGTAGTAGTAGGTCGTCCCGCTTGCGCCGTAGAGGTAGAGCATGCAGCCGGCGGTCGTCGAATGGGTCCAGAACTTGACCTTCCCGGACTCGGCCGCCAGGGCCAGCGCACGCTTGGGCGCGAGGATGTCGATCCCCTGGTGCGGCCCGCCGGGCCGAGGCGCGCCGAAATCGTCGATGTAGGTGACGGGCCCGAGGACAGGGAAGACGATTGCTGCCGGCGGCTGCTTCGGCGTCGCGGGCGCTCGGCCGTAGCCCGCCGATGCGCTGCCTGCGACGAGGGTCACGAGACCGGCAAGCGCGAGAGCGAGGATTCCTCGGGTTGTCGTCCGGAAGCGAGTCACGGGCGGCCGAAGGCCGGGACCCTAGCAGAGGCGGATCTCGGTGCCAGGTCACTCGGCGTGCTCCCCAGGGGGTGCGCCGGACGGCCGCACGGGCGAAGCCCGCACGGCCTCCACGGTTCGGCGCCGCCTAGTCGGCGCCTGGGTCCTCGCTTGTATCCTCGGCGCCGATGAAGATCGCGGTCTGCGTCAAGTGCGTGCCCGATTCGTCCGCCCAGACGCGGATCGATCCGGAGACCAGGCGCCTCGACCGCTCCGGCGAGGCGGCGCTGAACCCCTTCGACGTGAACGCGGTCGAGGAGGCGCTGCGCGTGCGCGAGGGGGCCGGCGAGACCGAGGTGGTCGTGATCTCGCTCGGGCCCGAGCGCGCGCTCGAGCCGATGCGCAAGGCGCTCGCGATGGGCGCCGACCGGCTCGTGCTCGTCGCGGACGACGGCGCCGCCGGGTCCGATCTCGTCGCGACCAGCCGCATCCTCGCCGCCGCGCTCGAGCGGGAGTCGCCCGACCTCGTCCTGTTCGGCCAGCAAGCGAGCGACTCCGACGGCGCCGTGCTGCAGGCGGCCGTCGCCGACCGGCTGCAGCGGCCGCTGATCTCCCAGGTCGCAGAGCTCACGCGCGAGGACGGGGTGGTGCGCGGCAAGCGCCAGACGGAGTACGGCTACGACGTGATCGAGGCGCCGCTGCCCGCCGTCGTGGCGGTCTCGGATGCGATCAACGAGCCGCGCTACCCCTCGCTGAAGGGGATCATGGGCGCCAAGAGCAAGCCCCAGGAGACGCTCTCGCTCGGCGTGATCGGGGTGGGCCTGGAAGAGGCCGGTGAAGCGGGCTCCCGCACGACCGTCGTCGCGCTGGGCGAGCCGCCGGCGCGAGGCGACACGGTGAAGATCGAGGACGACGGGTCCGCGCCGCAGAAGATCCTGGAGTTCCTTCTCGAGAAGAAGGCCATATGAAGACGCTCGTGTTCCTCGAACACCACGAGGGCGCGCTGCAGAGGGACTCGCTCGGCGTGCTCTCGAAGGCCGCGTCGCTCGGGGGCGAGGTCGAGGCGGTGCTGCTCGGCCAGGGCGTCGAGGGGCTCGCCGCCGAGGCCGCGAAGTTCGGCGCCGGGCGCGTCCACGTGATGGATGACGTGCTGCTGGCCTCGCCGCTGCCGCAACCGCGGGTCGACGCGCTCGAGACGCTCGTCCGCGAGCGCGGGTTCGACACCGTGCTCTTCGCGGCCAGCGTCCTCTCCGCAGATGTCGCGGCCGGGCTCGCCGCACGGCTGGACGCGGGGCTGAACTACGACCTGACCGACCTGGTCGTCGAGGACGGGGAGCTCGTGGGCAAGCGGCCGGCGCTCGGCGACTCGGTCTACGTCGACGCGGGCTGGACCTCCGAGCCGCGCCTGGCGCTCGTCCGATCGGGAACCTTCGAGCCGTCGGAGAGCGGCGGCGGTGCGGAGGTCGTGACCTTCGAGTCGCGCCTCCAGGATTTCTCGCTCGCGGCGACGATGGTCGAGCAGGCGCACGAGGAGGCGGAGGGGCCGTCGATCGAGGAAGCCGACGTGATCGTCGCCGGGGGCCGCGGGCTCGCCGGGCCGGAGGGCTTCGCGCAGGTCGAGGAGCTCGCCAAGGCGCTCGGCGGCGCGGTCGCTGCCACCCGCGCCGTTGTCGATGCCGGCTGGTACCCGTACTCGGCGCAGGTGGGCCAGACGGGCAAGACGGTCTCGCCGAAGCTCTACGTCGCGGTCGGCATCTCCGGAGCGATCCAGCACAAGGTCGGGATGCAGAGCTCGGCGCTGATCGTCGCGATCAACAAAGACCCGAACGCGCCGATCTTCGAGTACGCCGACTTCGGGGTCGTCGGCGACCTGAACGAGATCGTCCCGAAGCTCACGGAGCTGGTCAGGCAGCGCAAGGCCGCATGAGCGGCCTTGGGGAGGGGGTTATGGGGAACCGGGAGGTTCCCCGGATCGATTTCCTCAGACCGCGCGCCGACCTGAGCGGCGTGTGGTCTGAGGCGAGCCTGGAAAAGGAAGGGGGTTCGTGGGGGAAACACGGTTTCCCCCACGCGAGCGAGCCTGAGGTGAGGGAGAAGGCGGCGTGAGACCGTCCGAGTTCCCGCCGCCGTTCGACGCGCGCGAGTTTGTCGCGGCGCCGAGCGATCCCGAGGACGAGCGGATCGAGGTCGGCATCCTGATCGTCGGCGCCGGCCCGGCCGGGCTCGCCTGCGCGATCAGGCTCGGACAGCTCCTCGAGGGCGCGCCCGAGCTGGCGGCTCGGCTCGGCGACGTGCCGGTGGCGGTGCTGGAGAAGGGCAAGCAGCCCGGCTCGCATCTGCTCTCGGGCGCCGTCGTCAACCCGCGCTCGCTGCGCACGCTCTTCAGGGGGCGCGTGCGGACCTCGGAGATGCCGTTCTACGGGCGCGTCGAGCACGAGTCGGTCTACTTCCTCACTCGCCGGCGCGCGCATCGGATCCCGGCGCCGCCGACGATGCGCAACCACGGGAATCTCGTCGCCTCGCTCTCGCAGCTCGGCCGCTGGCTGGCGGAGCAGGCCGAGACAGGCGGCGCGACGATCCTTCCCGAGACGGCGGCCACGAAGCTGCTCGTCTCGGACGCGCGCGTGCGCGGCGTGCGCACGGGCGACAAGGGCCGCGGCCGCGGCGGAGAGGAGCTCGCCAACTTCGAGCCCGGCTCGGATGTGCTCGCGCGCGTGACGGTGCTGGCCGAGGGGACGCAAGGGCACCTGACGGGCGTTGCGCTCGACCGCTTCGGCCTGCACGGCGAGAGCCCTCAGGTCTGGGCGCTCGGGGTCAAGGAGGTCTGGCGCGTGCAGAAGCCGCTCGATCGCGTCATCCACACGCTGGGCTGGCCGCTGCGCGCCGGCGCGAGGTACCGCGAGTTCGGCGGCTCGTTCGTCTATCCGATGGGCGACGACCTGGTCACGCTCGGGATGGTGGTCGGGCTCGACTACCGCGACGTCGAGCTGTCGGTACACGACCTCCTGCAGGAGCTGAAGACGCACCGGCTGCTGCGCGGGCTGCTGGAGGGCGGCGAGCGCGTCGCCTGGGGAGCGAAGACGATTCCGGAGGGCGGGTTCCTCTCGCTCCCGCGGCGCCTGCACGCCCCGGGCCTGCTGATCTGCGGCGACGGCGCCGGGCTCGTGAACGTGCCGGCGCTGAAGGGGATCCACTACGCGGTCGAGTCCGGGCGGCTCGCCGCCGAGGCCGCGTTCGCGGCGCTGCAGCCCGGCGAGACGCCTTGGCGGCCCGGCGTGCTCGCGCGGTACGACGAGTCGCTTCGCGAGAGCTTTGTCTGGGATGACCTCCGGCGGGTGCGGAACATGCGGCCGGCGTTCGGGCGCGGGCTCGTGCTCGGCGGTGCGCTGGCCGGCGCGATGACCGCCACCCGCGGGGCCGTCCCTCCGGGGAGCTCGAGTCTCGAGCCTGATGCCGACCAGGAGCTCATCTCGGCCGGCGGCGCCGAGTCCTACCCCGCGGCGGACGGCGTGCTCACGTTCGACAAGCTCTCGTCGGTCTTCCTGAGCGGCAACAAGACTCGGGACGACGCGCCGAACCACATCCGCTTGCGGACGGATGTGCCGCCGGAGCTTGCGCGGCTCTGGGAGCACATGTGCCCCGCCCAGGTCTACGAGGCGGTCGAGGGCGGCGTGGAGGTGACGGCGTCGAACTGCGTCCAGTGCGGCGCGATCACGGCCAAGGGCGGCCGCCTGACCCCACCCGAGGGCGGCTCGGGCCCTGAGTACACGCTGACGTAGCCCGGGAACCCCGTCTAGATGTTCACCCCTCCCCTTCAAGGGGTGGGGAATGGTGTTCCACCCGCCACCCGGCGTCGACGGTACCGCCGAAAGCGTCACCTGTCTGCGACGGCCTCGCGCCGATCGTGTGACGATGCGTACACATGGTCTCGCTCGACGACGTTCTTGCCGCCCGCGAAGCCGCCGCCGGTCGCCTCGAACGCACGCCGCTCTTCCGCTCGCAGACGCTGAGTGCGATCGCCGGGGCGGACGTTCACCTCAAAGCCGAGCTCTTCCAGAAGACGGGCTCCTTCAAGCCCCGCGGCGTGCTCAACAACCTTGCCCACCTCACGCCTGAGCAGCGCGAGCGCGGCGTGATCTCGATCTCCGCCGGCAACCATGCGCAGGCGCTTGCCTGGGGCGCCGCCGCCGAGGGCATCGACGCGCTCCTCGTGATGTGGCAGGGCGCGAGCGAGGTGAAGATCGCCGCCACGCGCGACTACGGGGCGACAGTCGACCTCGAGTCGCATGATCCCACCGAGGCCTACGCCCGCCTCGCCGATCTGGTGGCCGAGACGGGCCGCACGCTCGTGCACCCGTTCGACCACCCGCTGACGATCGCCGGCCAGGGCACGGTCGGGCTCGAGGTCGTCGAGGACCTCCCGGAGACGACGACGCTGATCGTCCCCATCGGCGGCGGCGGGCTCATCTCCGGGATCGCCGTCGCCGCACAGGGCAGGCGCGTGATCGGCGTCGAGCCGGAGCTCTCCCCTGCCATGCACGAGGCCCTTGCCGCCGGCGAGCCGGTCGCGGTCGAGCCGCGCTCGATTGCCGACGGGCTCTCCGCGCCCTTCGCCGGCACGATTGCCCTCGCGATGTGCCGCGAGCTGGTCGAGCGCGTCGTGCTGGTGACGGAGAACGAGATCGAGGACGCGTTCCGCCTTCTCTACGCGAGAGCGAAGCTTGCCTGCGAGCCCGCCGCGGCCGTCGGGGTGGCCGCTTTGCTTGCCGGCAAGATCCCGCTCGAACCAGGCGAAACAGCGGTCGCGGTCGTCTCGGGCGGCAACGTGGCCACGCAGACCGCCGTTGCTATCCTGGGTGGACGATGAAGACCGGCATCCATCCCGAGTACGTCCTGGCGACCGTTCACTGCGCCTGCGGAAACGAGTTCCAGACGCGCTCCACCAGGCCCGAGCTGCACGTCGAGGTCTGCTCGGCCTGCCATCCGTTCTACACGGGCAAGCAGAAGCTGATGGACACCGGCGGCCGGGTCGAGCGCTTCCAGCGCCGCCTCGAGAAGGCCGACCGCGAAAAGGCCAACAAGGCCTAGAGAGACAAGAGGCGACTCGATCGGGGTGGACATCGTTCCGGACCCCCAGACGGTGCGTTGGACGGCCGCGCCGGCAAAGCCGCCACGGCCTCTCTGGACGGCGTCGCAAGCGAGCGCCTTGTGAGCGCCCCGATCGGCGGGCAAGCCGTCCTCGAGGGCGTGATGATGCGCGGCCCTTCGAACTGGGCCGTCGCCGTCCGCAAGCCGGACGGCCAGATCGCAGAGGTCTGCCGCCCGATCGAGTCGGTGATGAAGCGGCACAGGCTCTTCCGCCTGCCGGTGATCCGCGGCGTGATCGCGCTCGGCGAGTCGCTGGCGATCGGCTTCCGCGCGCTCGCGATCTCCGCCAACTACGCGGCCGCCGAGGACAACGAGCAGGCCGAGGAGGAGCTTTCGAAGGGCGCGCTCGTCTTTGCGTTCCTGCTCGCGATCGGTTTCGCGATCTCGCTCTTCAAGGTCGGCCCCGCGCTCCTGGCCGACCTGCTGCCCATCTCGAACGGCTTCTGGTTCGTGCTGGTCGAGGGCGGCATCCGCGTGACGGTGTTCGTCCTCTACCTGGTCCTGATCTCGATGCTGCCCGACCTCCGCCGCGTCTTCCAGTACCACGGCGCCGAGCACAAGGCGATCAACGCCTTCGAGGCCGGTGAGGAGCTGGAGCCGCGGACGGTCCAGCGCTTCAGCCTGATCCACCCGCGCTGCGGTACCGCGTTCCTGCTCTGGGTGATGGTGATCGCGGTCTTCGTGTTCGCGTTCTTCGGACGGCCGGTCTGGTACTGGCTGATCGTGTCCCGGATTCTGCTGCTGCCGGTGATCGCCGGGCTCGCCTACGAGCTGATCCGCTTCGCGGGCAAGCACACCGGCAACCGCGTGGTGATGACGCTGCTCGCACCGGGGCTCTGGCTGCAGCGCCTGACGACGCGCGAGCCGACGCTCGACCAGCTCGAGGTCTCGATCCGCGCCCTGCGCGAGGTGCTCGAGCTGGAGAAGGGAGACACCCTCGGCGCCGAGCGCGTCGAGGTGATGGCTTGATGGAAGAGCTCGTCGAGGAGCTCGAGCGCTCCTACCTCGAGGCGCAGGAGCGTATGAGCGACCCCGCCGTCTACAACGACCACCGCGAGGCGGCGACAGTCGGGCGGCGCGTGAAGGAGCTCGAGGGCCCGTACAAGCTGGCGCAGAGGTGGCGCGAGCTCCGCGACGACCTCGGCGCGGCCCGGGACGACGGCGACCTGAGGGAGCTCGTGCCCGAGCTCGAGCAGCAACTCGAAAGCCTCGAGGAGGAGCTGAAGCTCGCGCTCGTCGAGGCCGACCCCGCCGACCGCAAGGACGTGATCGTCGAGATCCGCCAGGGCGTCGGCGGCGACGAGGCGGCGCTCTGGGCGGCCGACCTCCACCGGATGCTGACCCGGTACGCCGAGCGCCGAGGCTTCACCGTCGAGCAGCTCGAGGTCAGCGGCAACGAGGCCGGTGGCTTCAAGGAGATCGTCTTCGCGGTCAAGGGCGACGGCGCCTACTCGGTCTTCAAGTGGGAAGCCGGGACGCACCGCGTCCAGCGCGTTCCCGAGACCGAGTCACAGGGCCGGATCCACACCTCGACCGCGACCGTGGCCGTCATGCCGGAGGCCGAGGAAGTCGAGGTGGAGCTCGACCCGAACGACCTGAAGATCGACGTCTACCGCTCGACCGGGCCGGGAGGCCAGAGCGTGAACACGACCGACTCGGCGGTCCGAATCACCCACGTCCCGACGGGGATCGTCGTCGCGATGCAGGACGAGAAGTCGCAGCTCCAGAACAAGACCAAGGCGCTGCGCGTCCTCCGTGCCCGTCTCTACGAGGCGGAGCGCGAGCGGCAGCAGGCCGAGGAAGCGGCAACGCGGCGCTCGCAGATCGGCTCGGGTCGGCGTGCGGAGAAGATCCGCACCTACAACTTCCCCGAGAACCGGCTGACCGACCACCGCGTACACCACACCGTGCATCGGCTCGACAAGATCCTCGAGGGCGAGCTCGACGAGTTCACCGAGGCGCTGGCTGCGGAGGAGCGGCGCCAGGCTCTCGAAACCGCATCGACATGACTCTCGGCGGAGCGTTGTCCGCGGCGTCCGCGCGGCTGGCGGAGTCGGGGATCGAGTCGGCGCGCCTCGAGGCCGAGCTGCTGCTCGCCCGCGCCTGCGACGACTGCGCCCGCGCACTGCTGTACGCCGAGCTCGACCGGGAGCTCACGCCCGATCAGCTCGCGGCTTTCGAGGCCAACATCGCGCGGCGCGAGCGGCGCGAACCGCTGGCCTACGTGCTCGGCGAGTGGGGCTTCCGGCGGCTGACGCTGAAGACCGACCGGCGCGCGCTGATCCCGCGGCCGGAGACCGAGGTCGTGGTCGAGCGGGCGCTGGAGCACATCCGCGACCAGTCCGCGCCGGACGTGCTCGACGTCGGCACCGGCACGGGCGCGATCGCGCTGGCGATCGCCGACGAGCACGAGGGTGCCCGCGTCACCGCCGTCGATGTCTCGCCCGGAGCAATCGCTCTCGCGCGCGAGAACCTCGAGCTGGCCGGCGTGAACGGCCGCGTCCACCTGGTCGAGCACGATCTCACCAGCGGCCTGGGGGAATCGCAGTTCGACCTCGTCGTCTCGAACCCGCCGTACGTCGAGCCGGAGGAGCTCGAGACCCTGCAGCCCGAGGTGCGGGACTGGGAGCCGCACGTGGCGCTCGTCGCACATGGCGCCACCGAGGCGGTCGCCCGCGCCGCGACCGAGGCGCTGCGGCCCGGCGGCTGGCTCGTGCTCGAGACCGCGGCCTGCGCGGGCGAGCGGATCCGGAGCCTGCTGAGCGACCTCGGCTTCGAGCGGGCTACGATCACTCCCGACCTGGCCGGGAGGGACCGCGTGGTCGAGGGCAGATGGACGGGCTGACGACCGCCGACGGGCGGCGCCTGGCCTACACACGCACCGGGAGCGGCCCGCTGCTCGTCTGCCACGGCGGCGGGCCCGGCTTCTCGTCGCTCTACCTCGGCAACCTCGGCGGGCTCGACGACGACCTCGAGCTCGTCCTGCTCGACCCGCGCGGCACCGGCGGCTCCGACCGGCCCTCCGATGCGCGCGCCTACGCGATCGACGACTACGCCGAGGACGTGGAGGAGCTGCGCGAGCATCTCGGCTTGGAGCGGATCGACCTGCTCGGCCATTCGCACGGCGGGGTGGTCGCGATGGCCTACGCGGCGCGGTACCCCGAACGGGTCGGGCGCCTGATCCTCGCGAGCACGCTGGCCCGTTGGGCACCGGAGCAGGAACGCGCCATGGAGGAAGCGATGGCCGGGCACCAGGCCGAGCCCTGGTACGAGGACGCGCTCGCGGCGCTGCAGGCGGAGCAGGCCGGCGAGTTCTCGAGCGACGAGGAGCTGGGCGAGCTCTCGATCCGCGAGTTCCCCTTCTACTTCGCCCACTTCGGCGAGCAGGAGCGGGCCTACCTCGACACGTTGCGGGTCGAAGCCCCGAACGCCGACACGCTGCTGCTCTTCAACAAGGAGATCTTCGAGTCGTTCGACCTGCGCCCGGAGCTCGCCCGCATCACGGCACCGACGCTGGTGGTCACGGGCGAGCTCGATTTCATCACCGGCCCGCTCTGCGCGGCCGAGATCTCCGCGGAGCTCGCGGACGTCGAGACGGAGATCCTGCCGGGGACCGGCCACTTCATCTTCGTCGAGTCGCCGGAGGCGTTCGGCCGGGCGGTGCTCGGCTTCCTCGCTTGACGGACGCGGCCGAGGCGATCCGGGCGGGCCGGCTGGTGGTGCTGCCGACCGACACCGTCTACGGCCTCTGCGCCGACCCGGAGAACGAGGCCGCGGCCGCCGAGGTCGGTCGTCTCAAGGGCCGCAGCGGGCAGCAGCCGGTCGCCCTGCTCGCCCACACCATCGAGCGGCTGCTGGAGCGAGTGCCCGAGCTCGACGGCCGCTTGCTGCGCGCGCTCCTTCCCGGGCCTTACACGCTGATCCTCCCGAACCCGGCACGGCGCTACGCGTGGCTGACGGGGGAGCGCCCGGACACCATCGGGGTCCGCGTTCCCGAGCTGCCGGCCGTCGCCGCCGAGGTGCTGGACGAGGTCGGCGCGGTGCTCGCGACGAGCGCGAACGCGCACGGCGGCCCGGACCCACGCAGGGTTGAAGACATCCCACCCGAGATCCGCGCGGCGTGCGGCGCGCTCGTCCACGCGGGCGAGCTCGCCGGCACGCCGTCGACCGTGGTCGACCTCACAGGCGACGAGCCTCGCGTCCTCCGCGAGGGCGCGGTTCCCGCCGCGGAGGCGCTTGCGACCGTCAGCAGGCTGCGCGAGTAGCATTGCTACATGCGTTCGGGCGAGCATTCGAAGGCATCGACCGGTCAGTTCCGACGGATTCACGAGCAGAGTTCGTGCATCCTGAGAGCGGCGCCGACGAGCGGCGCCTCGCCGTGGCCGTAGCGCAGGAGACCGTGCACCACCTCCGCACCGCGGGCCTCGCCGAGGTCGACCCCGCCATCGCCGAGCTGCTCACTCGCGAGCTCGAGCGCCAGCGCAGCCAGGTCGAGCTGATCGCCTCCGAGAACTTCACCTGGCCGTCGATCCTCGAGGCGATCGGGTCGGTGCCGACGAACAAGTACGCCGAGGGCTATCCGGGCCGGCGCTATTACGGCGGCTGCGAGGTCGTCGACGAGATCGAGCAGACCGCGATCGACCGCGCGAGGGAGCTCTTCGGCGCCGAGCACGCGAACGTGCAGCCGCACGCGGGCGCGCAGACGAACATGGCTGTCTACATGGCCGCGCTGGAGCCGGGCGACACGATCCTCTCGCTCGAGCTCTCGCACGGCGGGCATCTGACGCACGGGCTGAAGGTCAACTTCTCGGGCCGGCTCTACACGATCGTCCACTACGGCGTCTCGCGCGAGACGAACGTCGTCGACTACGACGAGGTGCTGGCGCTGGCGAAGAAGCACCGGCCGAAGCTGATCGTCTGCGGCGGCTCGGCCTACCCGCGCACCGTCGAGGCCGACCGCTTTCGCGAGGTCGCCGACGAGGTCGGCGCGCTGCTGCTCTGCGACATGGCGCACTTCGCGGGGCTCGTCGCCGCAGGGCTGCACCCGAATCCTGTGCCGCACTGCCACTTCGTCACCTCGACCACCCACAAGACACTCGCCGGCCCGCGCGCCGGCTTCATCCTCTGCACCGAGGAGCACGCGCAGGCGGTGGACCGCGCCGTCTTCCCCGGGATGCAGGGCGGGCCGCTCATGCACACGATCGCGGCCAAGGCGACCTGCTTCCACATCGCCGGGACGGAGGCGTTCCGGGAGTACCAGGCCCACGTGCGGGCCAACGCCGACACGCTTTCCTCGACGCTGCAGGAGGGCGAGATCGACGTGCTCACCGGCGGCACCGACACGCACCTGCTCCAGGTCGACCTGCGCTCGACCGAGTGGACGGGCAAGGACGCGGAGGAGCGGCTGGCGAAGGCGAAGCTGACCGTCAACCGGAACACGGTCCCGTTCGACGAGCGCCCGCCGACGGTCGCCTCCGGGATACGGATCGGCACGCCGGCGGCCACCATGCGCGGCTTCGACGAGGACGACTTCCGCGAGGTCGGGCAGATCATCGTCGAGGCCCTCGGCGAGGGCGCCGACGTGACGGCGCTCGCGGCACGGTCGCAGGCGCTCTGCGAGCGGCGGCCCCTCTACCCGGGGTTCCGCGGCTTCACGACCTACGTGGCGTGACGACGGAGGCGCCGACCGGCGTGACCCTGGTCACGCACCCGCTCGTCCAGCACAAGCTCTCGTACCTGCGCGACAAGGACACGCCCACCGTCCACTTCCGCAAGCTCGCCAACGAGCTGACGCTGCTCCTCACCTACGAGGCCACGAAGGAGTTCCCCACCGAGACGACCGAGGTCGAGACGCCGCTCGAGCGCACCGAGGTGCAGCGGATCGCCGGCAAGAAGGTCGCCGTCTGCCCGGTCCTGCGCGCCGGCCTCGGGATGCTCGACGGCGTGCTCTCGCTCGTGTCCAGTGCGCGGGTCGGCTTCATCGGGCTGTACCGCGACGAGGAGACGCTCCAGCCGGTCGAGTACTACGTGAAGCTCCCCGAGCTCGGCGACGGCGAGCGCGACGCGATCGTGCTCGACCCCATGCTCGCGACCGGCCGCTCGAGCGCGGCCGCCGTCGCGGCGGTCAAAGACGCGGGCGCCCGCTCGGTCACGGTCGTCTGCCTCGTCTCTGCGCCCGAAGGGATCGAGCACGTCCAGAGCGAACACCCCGACGTGCACATCGT
>DASPRN010000137.1:0-9397 GCA_035624425.1 Gaiellaceae bacterium | reverse complement strand
ATCCCGGCGCCCTCGACGGCCTCGCGGTCGACTACTTCGAGGAGGCCGACTTCGAGCCGCGGGTGCTGGCCGCCGCGGTTCGCGTCGGATCGACTCGACTGATCGACAACGTCGTCCTGGAAGGAGAAAGCGCATGAGCGTTCCCAAGGGCAAGCTGCCGCTGCCGCGGCTCGCCGAGATGAAGGTGAACGGCGAGAAGATCGTGATGGTCACCGCGTACGACGCGCCCGGAGCGCGCTTCGCCGAGGACGCCGGGATCGACATCGTGCTGGTCGGCGACACGGCCGCGATGGTGGTGCTCGGCTACGAGGGCACGACGGTGCCCGTGACGATGGAAGAGATGCTCTTCCTGACACGGACGGTCGTGCGGGCTGCGCGGCGGCCGATCGTGGTCGGCGACATGCCTTTCGGCTCGTACCAGGTCTCCGACGAAGCCGCGGTCGAGAACGCGATCCGCTTCTTCAAGGAGGCCGGCGCCGACGCGGTCAAGCTCGAAGGCGCAGGGCCGTCGCTGTCGCGCGTGCGGACGATCGTCGGCGCCGGGATCCCGGTGATGGGCCACGTCGGCCTGACGCCGCAGTCGGCGACCATGCTCGGCGGCTTCAGGACGCAGGGCAAGACGGCGTCGGCGGCAGAGCGACTGGTGGACGACGCGCTGGCGCTCGAGCAGGCCGGCTGCTTCGCGGTCGTGCTCGAGGCCGTCCCCTCTCCGGTCGCGGCCGAGATCACGCGCCGCCTCGAGGTGCCGACCATCGGCATCGGCGCCGGCCCCGATTGCGACGGCCAGGTGCTCGTCTACCACGACCTGCTGGGCCTGAGCGAGGGGCATCTCCCCCGCTTCGTCAAGCGCTACGCGAACCTCTCGCGCGAGATCCGCGACGCGCTCGAGGCGTACGCGCACGACGTCCGCACCGGCGCCTTCCCGGAGGAGCAACACACCTACGAGATGCCGGCGGAGGAGCTCGAGGGGTTCGAGAGGACGATGCGGAGGCCGAGAGCGAGCAGCACCACAGACCAGGCGAGGAGCGCGAGCGCGAGGCCGGCGAACACCCAGTTGCCCGCGCCGCGGTCGGAGCCGCCGCTCCGGAAGACGTCCTCGCCGTAGACGGCAATCCGAACCGGCCAGACAAGCAACAGCGAGAGGGCGATCGGCGCGGACGCGAAGGCGAGGACGTGCCGAACCTGGCGGTACGTGATCCCACCGACGATGCACGTGAACAGATAGAGGAGCAGGCCGCCCCCGAAGTACAGAACGGCGCCGTAGAGGAGGCCGCCGATGAACGCCCACACTGCGACGTCGAGGGCGTCCTGGGCGTGAACGCCGTTGACGTCCATCACCCGGCCGCCGACCGGCGACCAGAGGACGGACGCGATGCCGGCCAGGATCACCAGCGCGAGCACCGCCTCGCTGCGGGCCTTGGCGGCATCGTCCGAGTCGTCGCGGATCCCGGCCAGGACCATGCGGGGCGCCACGAGCACGAGCACGGCCCGTTTCAGCCAGACGAGCTCGTCGGCCGGCGCGGGCCGGGCGGTCGCGGCCACGCTAGGCCGCGGCCGGGACCAGGTGCAGGACCTGGCGCAGATACCGGCCGGTGGCGGACTCCTCGACCGCCGCGACCTGCTCCGGCGTGCCGGTCGCGATCACCTCGCCGCCCGCCTCGCCGCCCTCGGGGCCGAGGTCGACGATCCAGTCGGCCTGCTTGATCACGTCCAGGTTGTGCTCGATCACGAGCACGGTGTTCCCCGCGTCGGCCAGGCGCTGCAGCACCTCGAGCAGCTTCTCGATGTCCGCGAAGTGGAGGCCGGTGGTCGGCTCGTCCAGGATGTAGAGCGTCCGGCCGGTCGCGATCTTGCCGAGCTCCTTGGCCAGCTTGACCCGCTGCGCCTCGCCGCCCGAGAGGGTCGTCGCCGGCTGGCCGAGCTTGACGTAGTCGAGCCCGACGTCGTGCAGCGTCTGCAGCCGCCGCCGCAGCTTCGGGATCTTGGCGAAGAAGCGCAGAGCCTCTTCGACCGACATCTCGAGCACGTCGGCGATCGACTTGCCCTTGAAGCGCACCTCGAGCGTCTCGCGGTTGTAGCGCTTGCCGCCGCAGGTCTCGCAGGGCACGTAGACGTCCGGCAGGAAGTGCATCTCGATCTTGATCGTCCCGTCGCCCTTGCACGTCTCGCAGCGGCCGCCGCGCACGTTGAACGAGAAGCGGCCCGGCTTGTAGCCGCGCACCTTCGCTTCCGGGGTCAACGAGTAGAGCTCGCGGACCGGCGTGAAGATGTCGGTGTAGGTCGCCGGGTTCGAGCGCGGCGTGCGGCCGATCGGCGACTGGTCGATGTCGATCACCTTGTCGAAGCAGTCGATCCCCTCGACCTGGTCGTGGTCGCCGGGCTTGACCCGCATCCGGTGCAGCCGGTTCGCGAGCGCCTTGTAGACGATCTCGTTCACGAGGGTCGACTTGCCTGAGCCCGAGACGCCGGTCACGCAGACGAGCTTCCCGACCGGGAACTCGACGTCGATGCCCTTCAGGTTGTGCATCCGGGCGCCGCGCACGGTGAAGCTGCCGTTGTCCTCCTCGCGCCGGTCGGGGATCGCGATCTCGCGCTTTCCGGAGAGGAACTGGCCGGTGACCGACTCCTGGTTTCGCTCGATCGCCTTGGCCGGGCCCTCGGCGACGACATGGCCGCCGTGCTCGCCGGCTCCCGGGCCCATGTCGACGAGGTGGTCGGCCGAGCGCATCATCTGCTCGTCGTGCTCGACCACGAGCACGGTGTTGCCGAGGTCGCGCAGGCGCTCGAGCGTGCCGATCAGCTTGCCGTTGTCGCGCTGGTGGAGCCCGATCGAGGGCTCGTCGAGGATGTACAGCACGCCGACGAGCTGGCTGCCGATCTGGGTCGCGAGCCGCAGGCGCTGTGCCTCGCCGCCCGAGAGGGTCGAGGCGGCGCGGTCGAGCTGGAGGTAGCCGACGCCGACGTTCTCGAGGAAGGTTAGGCGCTCGCGGATCTCCTTGAGGATGCGCGCACCGATCAGCTGCTCGGTCTCGGTCAGCTCGAGCCCGTCGACGAACTCGATCGCCCGCTGCACCGAGAGCCGCGTCAGCTCGTGGATGTTCTTGCCGCCGACGGTCACCGCGAGCACCTCGGGCTTGAGCCGCGCGCCGTGGCAGACCGGGCAGGGGCGGAAGCTCATGTACTCCTCGATCCGCTCGCGCTGCTGGCTCGAATCGGTCTCGCGGTAGCGCCGCTCGAGGCTGGCGACGATCCCCTCGAATGCGAGCATGTACGAGCGGCGGCGCCCCATCCGGTTGCGGTACTGGACGTAGACGCGGTCGCCTTCGGTGCCGAAGAGGAACAGGTTCTGGTGCTCCTCGGAGAGGTCCTGCCAGGGCGCCTCGAGGTCGATCTCGTACCGGTCGGCGATCGCCTGGATCACCGACTCGTAGAAGCTCGAGTTGCCGAGCGACCACGGCACCAGCGCGCCCTCGCCGATCGAGAGTGTCGGGTCGGGGACGAGCAGGTCGGGGTCGATCTCCTGCTGCGCGCCGAGGCCGGTGCAGCGCGGGCAGGCGCCGTGCGGCGAGTTGAACGAGAAGACGCGTGGCTCGAGCTCGGGCAGGCCGATCCCGTGCTCGGGGCAGGCGAAGTTCTCCGAGTAGGTGGTGGGCTCGCCGTCGACGACGTCGATCACGACCAGGCCCTCGGCGAGCGCGGCCGCCGTCTCGACCGACTGTGCCAGGCGCTGGCGGAGGTCGGGCTTCATGACGAGGCGGTCGACGACGACCTCGATCGTGTGCTTGAACTTCTTGTCGAGCGCCGGCGGCTCTTCGAGCAGGTGCTGCTCGCCGTCCACCTTCACGCGCGTGAACCCCTCGGCACGGAGCTCCTCGAAGACGTCCTTGTACTCGCCCTTGCGGTCGCGAACGACCGGAGCGTTGACCGTGAACTTCGTCCCCTGGGGGAGCTGCAGGATCTGGTCGACGATCGCCTCCTGGCTCTGCCCGGCGATCGGGCGGCCGCAGACCGGGCAGTGCGGGCGGCCGATGCGCGCATAGAGCAGGCGCAGGTAGTCGTAGATCTCCGTGACGGTGCCGACGGTCGAGCGCGGGTTGCGGCTGGTGGTCTTCTGGTCGATCGAGATCGCGGGGCTGAGGCCGTCGATCGAGTCGACGTCGGGCTTCTCCATCATCTGCAGGAACTGGCGCGCGTACGCGCTCAGACTCTCGACGTAGCGGCGCTGACCCTCGGCGTAGATCGTGTCGAAGGCGAGGCTCGACTTGCCCGAGCCGGAGAGGCCGGTCACGCAGATCAGCGCATGGCGGGGCAGCCGGACGGTGATGTCCTTGAGGTTGTGCTCTCTGGCTCCGTGGACGACCAGCTCTTCCTTGGCCATAACCAGCCCAGTCTAGCCGGGTCGGAGGATGCGAACAAGCGTTCGCTTTGCTGCCCCGGCGGCCCGACCAGGGCCAGTCTTCCGCTCTGTTGACCAGGCCGGCCCGGACCGGGTTCTGGAGGACGTACTCGATCGTGTCCGCTAGGTGGTCGTCGTCCTCGACGACCCAGGAGGCGAAGCGCTCGCCGAAGAGATGGCCCCAGCGCTTGTGGCGGCGGTTGAAGGCTTGCGCGTAGACGCCGTTGAGGCGGTGCATGCCGTCGGAGAGGCGCCAGAGCTGGGTCTCGACGACCAGGTGGTAGTGGTTCGGCATCAGGCAGAAGGTGTGGACGCGCCAGTCGTGCCGCTCGACGGCCTGAGCGAACAGGCTGAGGAAGAGGCGGTACTCGGCGGGCGCCAGGAAGGTGGCGGTCTTCGCGACGCCCCGCGTGGTCACGTGGTAGATGCCTTCAGGCGGCAGGGTGTTCCTCGGACGCCTCAACCTGGACGACCCTAGCCGCGGCTTTCGTGAACGCCACGTCCAGGCGCGACACCCCGTGCACAAACCGTCACGCTTTCGTCACACCTGCCGTGTCCGAAACCGCCAACCCGCAGGGACAGCCCCTGGCGGGCTCAGGTGACGTCGGAGCGTTTCTCTGCCGCGGCGCCGAGGACGCAGAAGACCGCCGCGTATGCCAGAGACAACGCCAGACCCGGCCCAAAGGCGAGCAGTTCGCTGCTCCGGCTTCCAGCGTTCACCACCGCGGCGATCGCATGTGCCGGGCCGTACTGCTGGAGCGAGGCGACGGACAGGAGCGGCTCGCCGACCAGCAACCAGATCAGCGCGACCACGATCGCAGCGGTCTGGCGGCGAACGAGCGAGCCAAAGCCGACGCCGATCGCTCCCGCGATAGCCGCCGCGGCGAGCACCCCCAGGAACAGGTCGAGCATGCCCCGCGAGACCAGGTGCACCGGAACCGAGCGCCCGAGCAGCCAGAGGGCGGCCATCCCCCACGTGACCGCGGCCGCGAACACGCCAAGGCTCAACCCGGTCAGCGCCACTGCCAGAGCCTTCGCCGCAACGACCCGCTCACGGAGAGGCGCGACGAGGAACGTCTGCGTAGCGGTGCCGTGCGCGTACTCGCCTGCCGAATCGAGAATCCCGACGATCAGCGCGACCAGCGCGGAGATGGCGGCGAACGAGACGACGCCGTGCTGCGCGCTCGGCTCCTCGAGGTGTGAGATCGAGTCCTGGCCGATGTTGAGCGAGATCACGAGCACCGCCAGGGCCAGGATGAGAAGCCCGATCCAGAGCAGGAGCCTCGTCGTGCGCAGCTTGAGCAGCTCCGAGCGGACGAGGCGGATCACTGCGACTCCCCGGCGGTCAACTCGAGAAAGACCTCTTCGAGCGTCGCGGTCTGCGGCCGCAGCTCGTGCAGGACGACACCGGCGGCGGCCGCGATCTCGCCGACGCGCTCGGCCGGAGCTCCGACACGCAGCTGGCCGTCGACCTCGACCGCCTCGACGCCCGCCTCGGCCAAGCGCGCCCGCAGACGCTCGGCGTCGGGCGACCGGACAACCGTCCCGCCGGCGGCCCGCGCCGTCAGCGCCGCCAGCGGCTCGTGCGCGACCAGACGCCCGCGGTGGATGATCACCACCTCGTCGGCGAGCTGCGCCACCTCGGCGAGCACGTGGCTGGAGATGAAGACGGTGCCTCCGCTCCTCGCAAACGACAGCAGAAACGTCCTGAGCCAACGGATTCCTTCCGGGTCCAGGCCGTTCGCGGGCTCGTCGAGCACGAGCAGCGACGGCCTCCCCATGAGCGCCGCCGCGACACCCAGCCGCTGACGCATCCCGAGCGAGTAGCCGCCGATCCGACGCCGGCCCACCCGCTCCAGCTCGACCTCGGCGAGCACCTCGTCGACGCGAGCCACCGAGATCCCCGCGGCCACGGCGAGCACCCGCAGGTGGTTCCGGCCCGAGCGGCCCGGATGGTACCCCTGGGCCTCGAGCACCGAACCGACGGTGCCGATCGGGTCGCGCAGCCGCGCGTACCTGCTCCCCATGACGAGCGCCTCGCCCGAGCTCGGGTGCACGAGCCCGAGGAGCGCCCGCAGCGTCGTCGTCTTGCCCGCCCCGTTCGGGCCGAGAAAGCCCGTGATCCGTCCCGCAGGGATCGCGAAGCTCAGCTCCTCGACGGCGACCGTCGAGCCGTAGCGCTTCGTCAGCCCACGTACCTCGACCGGCGGCGCGTCGGGCACTACCCGGCCAGGCGCTCGACTAGCCGGTACACGTTCCGCGGTTCAGGGACGTGGTCGATCTCGAGGGGTCCTGCGACCAGGGTGCCGTACCCCAGCACCCGCCCGGCCAGGCTTTGCTCGAGCTCCAGCTTCTCGACGGAGCGCAGCCGCACCGCCGAGGCGCGCCGCCGCACTGTCCCCTCGGCGACGAACAGCTTCTCGGTCGTGACCACCAGATGCGTCCGCTCCCAGCGCCAGACGGCGCGGAGCGCCAGCAGCGCACCCACGATGACGAGGGCCGCGCCGGGAAGCAGGAGCGGCCAGGGCTGCGCCACGAGGATCCCGCCGGCCCCGGCGAGGACGAGCGCCTCCGTGAAGGGACGCGCGAGCACGACGCCGTGGCGGCGCGCGTCGAAACAGACCTGCTCCTCAGGGGACGCAAGCACGCCGGAGGCTTCTGCGCCGCCGTGGCCAGTCCTGCCGGTTGCGCCGGGCTCCAGGCCTTGCGCCAGCGGCCGAAGATCAGCCCGCCCTCGGCATCGCTTGCGATGCCGTTTGAGAGGTCGGGCCGGCTTTGCCGGCGCGACCGTTTGGTTGGGCCGCGCCTCAGGCCTTTCGCCAGCGGCCGAAGATGAGGCCGCCCAACGTGAAGCCGAGGCCGAAGGTCCCCAGCGAGAAGGCGCCGATCGCGAAGGCCTTGCGAACCGCCGACAGCCGCTGCCAGCGCCCGAGCGCCTCCTGCTCCTCGGTCGTCAGCGGCTCGCCGCGGCGCCGCTTGCGCAGCGCGCCGCCCGCCCGGAGGCCGAGGTAGAGGTCATCGAAGATCTCGGTGGGTTCTTCCGCCATTGAATTCAGTGTATAGCCTGCTTCGGCGTTGCCAACACGGCTCCTCCACATCTCCGACCTGCACGCCGGAAGCGTCGAGGAGGCGGCCGTCGAGAGCAGTCTGGAGGCTCTCGTCGAACGGGTTTCCCCTGAGCTGATCGCGGTCACCGGCGACCTCGCCCACCGCGGGCGCAGGGCCGAGCACGAGCGCGCGGCGGCGTTCCTCCGCCGCCTGGGGCGGCCGCTGCTCGTCGTCCCAGGCAACCACGACATCGCCTACACCTTCCCTGCGCGCTTCACGCACCCGTTCCGCGAGTTCGAGCGCCAGTGGGAGACCGTCGAGCCCGTCTACCGCTCGCCCGGGCTGCATGTCGTCGGCTTGAACTCGGTGCGCCCCTGGCGGCACCAGTCCGGCGCACTCCGCGACGCGCAGCTCCGACGTGCTGCCGAGCTGCTGGCCGACGCGCCCGGCGGCTCACTCAAGGTCGTCGCCCTCCACCATCACCTGATCGGAGCACCCTGGCGCTCGCGCAAGCGGCCGGTCTCCCGTCGCTCGCACATCCTGGCCGCGCTGGTGGACGCCGGCGCGGAGCTGATCCTCGCTGGGCACATCCACCAGGCCGCGGTCAGCGAGCGGCACGACTTCGAGGTCGAGCGGGACGGACTGGCCGGCGTGACCGTCTCGATCGCACCCGGCCTCGGCCAGCCGCGCCCCAGACGCCTCGGCGAGGCGCGCGGCCTGCACGTCTACGAGGCCGCCGCCGACGGGCTGAGGGTCGACACTTACGTCTGGCGCGACGACGACTGGCTGCTGACCGGCGAGCGCCGCTTCCCCCGCGGGAGCACGCCGCTCAGCCAGGCGGCCGCCGCGCCCCCGGCCCCGTGAGCGGCCGATGCTGGACGAAGTGGCGGTAGAGGATCAGCAGCAGCACCGCCCCAAGGAAGGCGAAGAAGAGGCTGACGCCAGTGTTGAAGAGGATCCGGGTGATGACCCCACCGATGATCGAGCCGCCGATCCCGAGCGCCGCGGTCGCCCAGATCGGCATCGGATCCGGCCCGGGCACGGCCAGCCGGGCGAGCCCGCCGATGGCCAGGCCGAAGACGAAGACGACGACGAGGAAGACGAGGAACCCCATCGGCCGGGAGCCTAGCTAGGCCGGCGCCTCGGCCGCGGCCTGAAGCTCGCGCCGCAGGTCCTTGATCTCGTCGCGCAGCTTGGCCGCGTACTCGAAGCGGAGCTCCTCGGCCGCCGCGTACATCTCCTCCTCGAGCTGGATGATGAGCTTCTCCAGCTCGGCGGGCGCCATCCCCTCGACCTCCTTGCGGCCCTTGCGCCGCCGGCCGGGGACCGTCGGCGACTCCAGAGCCAGGAACTCCGCGATGTCGGAGACGCCCTTGACGATCGTCTCCGGCGAGATCCCGTGCTCCTCGTTGTAGGCGAGCTGCTTGGCGCGCCGGCGGTCGGTCTCCTCGAGCGCGTACCTGATCGCCTCGGTGTGCTTGTCGGCATACATCAGCACCTTGCCATTGACGTTGCGCGCCGCCCGGCCGATCGTCTGGATCAAGGCGGTCTGCCCGCGCAGGAAGCCCTCCTTGTCGGCGTCGAGGATCGCGACCAGCGAGACCTCGGGCAGGTCGAGCCCCTCACGCAGGAGGTTGACGCCGACAAGCACGTCGTACTCGCCCAGCCGCAGCTCGCGGATGATCTGGATCCGCTCGAGGGTGTCGATCTCGGAGTGGAGGTAGCGGGCCTTGACCCCGGACTCGAGCAGGTAGTCGGTCAGGTCCTCGGCCATCTTCTTCGTCAGCGTCGTGACGAGTACCCGCTCCCCGGCCTCCTCGCGGCGGCGGATCTCGTTCAGGAGGTCGTCGATCTGGTTCGTGGTCGCGCGCAGCTCGACCTCGGGGTCGACGATCCCGGTAGGGCGGATCAGCTGCTCCGCGATGCGCGTCGAGTGACGCAGCTCGAACGGGC
>DASPRN010000132.1:0-14276 GCA_035624425.1 Gaiellaceae bacterium | reverse complement strand
GCGGCCGAGCGGCGTCGTAGGCTCCGGGCACCACGTCGTGAAGCGCGGCGCGACGCCGTGGCTCATGAAGAAGTCGAGCCCCTCGACGGTCGACGCGATCGCCTCGTCGATCGTCTCGAACCCGAACGGCTTCGCCAGCTCGACGCCCGCGACGAAGTTCGGGATCACGTTGGCCGGCCCGAAGACCTCGGCCGCGTCGAGGATCCGGCGGTGCCACTCCTCGCGGCCTACGTAGCGCTCCTTGCCGGGCGAGATCAGCGAGAAGAGCCGCTTGTCCCAGACCTCGTAGTTCGGGTGGTAGATCGAGATCCCGTAGTCCTTGAACCGCTGCGCGTCGGACTTCGGGAGCGCCTGCGCCACGACCTTGCCGATCCAGCGACCGGGGAAGCGCTGCTCGATCTCCTGGGCGTAGCGCCCGTAGAAGTCGGCCTCGGCGAGCCCGTCGACGGTCGAGGTGACCGAGCCGCCGGTGAGCGTGTAGGCGTGGGTCGCGCCGTCGTCGTGGCCGTCGATCAGCGCCAGCGCCTCGAGCACGTCCTCGACCGGCTTGACGCCCGTGTACGGCCGGCCGGCCTTCTTGTGCTGGCGCCAGTTGTGGTTGATGTCGCAGAAGCCGCACTCCTCGCGGGCGCCGAAGTACTGGCAAAGCCGCAGCACGGTCAGGTAGATCAGGTAGCCCCACTCGATCGTCGGTGCCGTCTCCATCACGGTCTTGCCGTTCGAGAGTGCGTGCCGGTAGTACTCGGGCATCGGCGGCAGCGTCACGTCGGCGAGGTGGCGCCCCTCGAGCGAGAGGCGAAGCTCCCGGTCGACGCGGTAGGGCGACTCGGGGTTGACCCGCACCGAGACGATCGTCCGGTGCAGCTCCCAGGGGCCGCCCGTCAGCGCGATCTCCTCCGGCGGCCGCTGCGTGGCGGCGGCGCCGAGCTCCGTCAACGGCTTCTGGTCGAACGAGAAGATGAAGTACGACTTCGGCTTGACGGCGCCGTCGAGGTTGTCGGTCAGCGCGTCGTCGTCGAAGGCGATCCCGGTGCGGAGCAGATCTTCCTTCAGCACGGCTTCCGGCGGCACCTCGGGGTAGCGGGCGATCAGCTCCTCGACGAGCCCGGTGCGGGTCCCGACCGTCGCGCTCACGCTTGGGAACCTACCGGGTCGCGCTTGTGTAGCGCCGCAGCTTCGCGGCGAACCCGCCGACACCGTCGGCGTAGTCGACTCTGATGCGGTTCAGCGTGAACGGGTCGGCCGGGGTTGCGAGCCCGGGGTTGACGGTCGTGGCGCCGAGGTAGCCGGCGGCCCGCACCTTGGCGATCGCAGCCGCGTCGTACCGGCCCGCCGGGTAGCAGAAGAAGTCGACCGGCTGGTGGAACATCCGCCGGAGGTCGGTGCGCGCCTGCCCGATCTCGCGCTGCAGGCCGGCCCGGTCGAGGGTCGTCACGTCGGCGTGCGTGACCGTGTGCGAGTCGATCTCCCAGCCGGCGGCGATCAGGCGGCGAACCTGCAGGGCGGTCAGGTCGCCGGGCCGGACGTTGTCGACGATCAGGTTGAGTACGCCCGCCCAGCCGTGGCGCCGGAGCGCCGGCATTGCGACCGTGTAATCGCTCAGGTAGCCGTCGTCGAACGAGATCACGATCGGCTTCGACGGCAGCGCGAGCCCGGAGCGCCAGTAGCGGAAGACCTGCCCGAGCGTGACCGCGTGGAAGCCGTGGCCTGCGAGCCACCGCATCTGGCCGGCCAGGTCGGACGGCTTGACGTAGAGGTCGGGATAGGGCGCGCCCGCCGGCGGCACGCCGAGCACGTGGTACATCAGGATCGGGACGCCGCTGTCGTGCGGCCCGGCCACGGTCGCGACCGGCGGCGGCGGTTGAGGCGTGACGCTCTTGATCGTGCGCGTGGGCCTCGAGGCCACCTTTGGTGCGTGGCCCGGGGAGGAGGCAAGCGTGACAGCGGCTGCGATTGCGCCGCAAACGACCAGCAATACCGCCAGCGTCGCGAGTGGATGCTTCACAGAACCTTCACGACTCGATTGTCCATCCCGGCCCGGTTCTCCGCTACCGTAATCGGGGGTCGTGCTCCGCAGAGCTCTCATCGGAGCCACGCTGGTGGGCTTGGCCGCCGTGTTCGTCCCGCCCGCGTTGGCATCGACGACGCAGGCGCTGATGCCCGGCGTCAGCTACACGCGCCAGGTGCAGTTCACCTCGCACGGACCGGTTGCGCTCAACATCCTGGTCGGGCCGAGGCCCGGTGGGCTCTACGCGCTCCAGGCGATCCTCGCCGGCGGCACGATCACCGGCCGCGCGCGCGTGACCGCCATGGAGAAGGCGCTCTCGCCGACCGCGACGATCGCCGGCGTCAACGGCGACCTCTTCAACTTCAACGACGGCCACCCGACCGGGATCGTGATGGACGACAGCGTGATCAAGAGCCCGCCCTACCGGACGCGCTCCAGCATCGGCATCTCCTCGAGCGGCACGCTCAGCGTCGCCCGGGTTGCGCTCTACGGCTACTGGCAGGGGCTCGGGAGCCGCCGGCCGCTCACGGTGAACAAGACCCCGACCGGCGACGGCACCGCGGTCTTCACGCCCGCCTGGGGCGCGAAGACGCCCGCGCTCCAGGGCGCGGTCGAGACCGTGCTCGAGCCGTTTCCGCCCACGACGACCGGCGGCGTGCTCGCCGGCACCGTGACTGCGCAGTCGACGGGCGGCGGCACGCCGATCCCGGCCGACGGCGCCGTGCTGATGGCGCACGGCTCGCAGGCGCCGAAGCTCCAGGCGGAGACGCCGCCGGGAACGAGCGTCCACGTCCAGCTCGTCCTCACGCCGGACTGGCCCTCGGCCGGGATCGGCGAGGCCTTCGGCGGCGGCCCGGTCATCGTCCGCAACGGCAAGCCCGTCTACGCGGCCGGGGAGGACTTCATCCCCTCACAGATTGCGCCGCGCGACCCGCGCACCGGCGTCGGCCAGCGCAAGAACGGCCAGATCGTGATGGTGGCGGTTGACGGGCGCCGGCCGGGTTACAGCGTCGGCCTGACGAACTTCGAGCTGGCCCAGACGATGGTCCGGCTCGGCGTCGTCAGCGGTGCGGCGCTCGACTCGGGAGGCTCGACGACGATGGCCTTCGACGGCCAGCTCCTGAACCGGCCTTCCGACCCGGGCGGCGAGCGCTCCGTCAAGGAGACGATCGGGCTCGTGTACTCGGGCGTCTACGTGCCGCCGCCGCCGCTGCCCACGATCTCGCCGAACGGCGACGGGATCGCCGAGCGCGAGACGCTCACCTACAAGGTCGTGCGCCAGTCCGACGTGACCGCGACGCTCGTCGATCCGACCGGCGCCGACGCCTACGACTTCAACGGGGCGCGCGCTCCGGGGACCTACAAGGTGACCTGGCCCAGCCGGCACGTCTCGACCAGACACGCGCGGGCGCAGGCATCTCCTCTCGGCCGCTGGCGCTGGGTGGTGAACGCGACCGACGACCTCGCCCGCAAGTCCTCGATGGAGCGGAGCTTCTGGGTCAACGACACGCTCGGCTTCGTGCGCGTCGCGCCGAGGTCGGTGCGGGCTCGCCGCGGTGTCGTCGCCCACTTCCGGCTGACCCATCCGGCGAAGGTGGTCGGCTCGATCCGGACCCGGGGCGGCGCGCTCGTGCGGCGGCTCGGCCCGTTCAACGTCAAGAGCGGCATGAAGACGATTCGCTGGAACGGCCGCTACCGGAGCGGGCGGGCAGCCTACCCGGGCGCCTACGTCTTCGACGTCTTCGCGCAGAACGCCTACGGCCCGGTCGACGTCGCCAAGCCGTTCACGGTCAGGCGCTGATCGCAACCCCCTAGACTCGCACGCGTGCTGCTCGCCTCGCTGACGAGCTCCGTGACGTCGTTCGTCGGCACGCACGGCGTCTATGCGGTCTTTGTGTTGATGGCGGTGGACGCGGTCTTCCCCGCGGCGAGCGAGCTGGTGATGGTCTACGCGGGCGCGCTCGCCTCCGGCGCCTTCACCGGGCAGCACGTGGTGCTGTTCGGGCACGAGATCACGTCGACAGCCTGGGCATACGTCGTGGTCTCGCTGGCGGGCACCCTCGGCTACCTGCTCGGATCGATCGGCGGGTGGGCGATCGGGCTCTACGGCGGCAGGCCCCTGGCGGAGCGGCGCGGGCGGCTGCTGCACCTCGGGCCGGCGCGGCTCGAGCGGGCCGAGCGCTGGTTCGACCGCTGGGACGACTGGGCGGTGCTGCTCGGCCGGGTCACGCCGGTCGTCCGCTCCTTCGTCTCGATCCCTGCCGGGATCTTCCGGATGCCGTTCGGTCGTTACACGCTGCTGACGATTCCCGGCTCGGCCCTCTGGTGCTTCGGATTCGCCGCGATCGGCTGGGCAGCAGGGGCGAGCTACACCCACGTCAACCACGCCTTCGACTACGTCGAGATCGCGATCGTGGCAGGAGTCGCGCTGCTCGTCCTGTACCTGGTCCTGAAGCGACGCTCGTCTAGACTCAACCCCCGTGCCTGAGATCCCACTCGTCGACGTCAAGGCCCAGTACGAGCGTCTGACTCCGGACATCCTGGCGCGGATCAGGGAGGTTCTCGACTCCGGGACGTTCATCCTCGGGCCGAACGTGAAGGACTTCGAGCGCGAGGCCGCCGAGCGCCTCGGCGTGCCGCGCACCATCGGGGTCGCGAACGGCACCGACGCGCTCGTCCTCGCCCTCGACGCGATGGGGATCGGCCCCGGCGACGAGGTGATCTGCCCCTCCTTCACCTTCTACGCCACCGCGGAGGCGGTCGCCCGCCGCGGCGCGACGCCGGTCTTCGCGGACATCGACCCGGCGACGCTCAACCTCGACCCGGAGGATGTCGCCGCGCGCGTGACCGACCGCACCCGGGCGCTGATGCCGGTCCACCTCTTCGGTCGCGTCATGCCGCTGGCCGGCCTCCGCGAGCTGGGCCTGCCGATTCTCGAGGACGCCGCGCAGGCCTTCGGCGCCGACGGCGTGGCCCGCGTCGGCGCGCTCTCCACGTTCAGCTTCTTCCCGACCAAGAACCTGTTCGCGCTCGGTGACGGCGGCCTGATCGCCGCCAACGACGAGGAGCTTGCCGACCGCATCACGCTGCTGCGCTTCCACGGCTCGAAGGACAAGAAGGACTTCGAGGCGGTCGGCTACAACTCCCGGCTCGACGAGCTGCAGGCCGCGGTGCTGCGGCTCTTCCTCCACGAGCTCGACTCCTGGAACCGGGCCCGGCGTGACGCCGCCGCGCGCTACGAGCGGCTTGGCCTCGGCGAGCTCTGCGAGCTCCCGGTCGATGAGCCCGGCCACGTCTACCACATGTATGTCGTCCGCTCGCCCGACCGCGAACGCCTCCGCGAGGCTCTGGCGGCCGCGGGGATCGGACACGCGTCGTACTACGTGACGCCACTCCACCTGCAGCCCGCGTTGCGCTACCTCGGCTGGAAGGAAGGGTCGCTCCCGGAGACCGAGCGCGCCGCCCGCGAGAACCTGGCCCTCCCGATGTGGGCCGGCATCCCGGCCGACACGCAGGAGGAGGTCGTCGCGACGATCCGCGAGGCGGCGGCGGAGCGCGGCTCTGCCGCGCGGGAGCCGTCGCCGGTCAGGAGTGCGAGGTGATTCGCGTCAACAGGCACCGGGTCTGGCAGCTCGTCGCCGACGGCGGCCTGGTCGCGCTCGCCTGGTACCTCGCCTTCGAGCTGCGCTTCGACCACGGCGTCCCGCCCTACTACGAGACGCTGTTCCGGCGCACGATCCTGATCGTGGTCGCGATCAAACTCGTCGTCTTCGTGCTCAGCGGCTTCTACGACCGCTGGTGGCGCTACGTCTCGGTGCGCGACATGTGGGGCATCGCCCGCGGCGTCACGATCGCCTCACTAGTCGCCGGGCTGACGGTCTACTTCTTCTCGCCCGTGAGCCAGGTGCGGCTGCCGCGCTCGGTCGCGATCATGGACTGGCTGCTCCTACTCGGCCTGATCGCGGGCTCGAGGCTGCTCGCCCGCACGGTGATCGAGCGTCCCGGCGCGGGCCTCGTCGCCCGCGGCAAGGAGGTCCTGGTCGTCGGCGCGGGCGACGCGGGCCAGCTCGTGATCCGCGAGCTGCAGCGCAACCGCCAGCTCGGCTACACGCCGATCGGCCTGATCGACGATGACCCGCGCAAGAAGAACCTCCGCGTCCACGGCGTGCGCGTGCTGGGCACGACCGACGACCTGCCGCACATCCTGCGCGACAACAAGCCGGACGAGGTCCTGATCGCGCTTCCGTCCGCATCGGGCGAGGCGCGCCAGCGGATCGTCACCGCCACGCGCGAGGGCAACGTCCCCGTGAAGACGCTGCCGGGGCTCTACGAGCTGATCTCCGGCGAGAGCGAGCTGGCCACGCAGATACGGCCCGTGCAGGTCGAGGACGTCCTCGGGCGCGAGCCGGTCGAGGTCGATCTCGAGGCGAGCGCCTCCTACGTGCGCGAGCAGACCGTGCTCGTCACCGGCGCCGGCGGCTCGATCGGCTCGGAGCTCTGCCGCCAGATCGCGCGGCTCGGCCCGCAGCGGCTGGTGCTCGTCGACCAGGGCGAGACGGCGCTGTTCGAGATCGAGCGCGAGCTCGTCGACGAGCGGGGCTTCGCGGCGGCCGTGCCGGTCCTCGGCGACTGCAAGAGCCGCACCAAGATGCGCCAGGTCTTCGAGCGCTACAAGCCGGCGGTGGTCTTCCACGCTGCCGCCTACAAGCACGTGCCGCTGATGGAGGCCAACCCGCTCGAGTCGGTGCGCAACAACGTTCTCGCGACCGAGGTCACCGCCGAGGCCGCGATCGAGTTCGGTGCGCAGCGCTTCGTGCTCGTCTCGACCGACAAGGCGGTCAACCCGAAGACGGTGATGGGCCAGTCGAAGGCACTCTGCGAGTGGATCGTCGAGGCTTACGGCGCTCGCACCGACGTCGCGACCCGCTTCGTCGCCGTCCGGTTCGGGAACGTGCTCGGCTCGTCGGGCAGTGTGATCCCGATCTTCCGGCGCCAGATCGCCAAGGGCGGGCCGGTGACGGTCACGCACCCGGAGATGACGCGCTACTTCATGACGATCCCCGAGGCGGCGTCGCTCGTGATCCAGGCCGGCGCGATCGGCGGGCGCGGCGACGTCTTCGTGCTCGACATGGGCGAGCCGGTGCGGATCATCGAGCTGGCGCAGCAGATGATCCGGCTCTCGGGCAAGGAGCCCGAGCGCGACATCGAGGTCGCGATCGTCGGCTCCCGTCCAGGCGAGAAGCTGCACGAGGAGCTCTGGGGCGAGGGCGAGACCGCGGTGCCCACGACCCACTCGAAGATCATGCGCGTCAGCGGCCCGATCGTCGACGCGGCCTGGCTGCACGACGAGCTGGCGGAGCTGGAGCGGCTCGTGCGCGACGGCGAGACGCTCGATCTGGTCTCGCGCCTGGCCGGGATGATGCGCGACCCGCGCCTGCTCGGTGCTCCCGCGCCGCTGGAAGAAGAAGAAACACTCTCTTCGGGACAGAAGCTCTAGCGGCCCAACAAGGCCGGGTGCGACTTGACTGGCCCCGGCTATCGTCGCAAGATGACGGTTCAGCAGTCGGAGGGCCCGCTGATCTGCGGCCGGTCGGGCCGAGAAAGGAGGCGCCCCTGACTCATCACCAGGCTTGACGCCTACCTTCTGCGGCGGTTGTTCGGCCGTCGGCCTGCTCGAGGCGAGGGACCTTCGCCGATTCGAATTCGCGCAGCGCCCGCCGGCCGTAAGAGCTCGAGACGGAGGTGAACGATGAGTCCTGGTTCACGCGAGACCCCGAAAGGCATCATCGGCGACTCGCACAACCCGATCGTCCAGAGCCTGATCGATACGGGCGCGGTCGACTTCGGCGCCATCGGTCGCGCGGTGGCCGAGGTCGGCCCCACTGCCGGATCACTGCGAGCGAGCGGAGAGGACTGGTTCTGCAAGTTCTACCACTCGTTCATCCACATCTACATCCTGAGCAAGGTGGCGACGCTCGCCGAGCTCGCGACATTGCGCGAGATGGGCGCGGAGCTACAGGGGTAGCTCGGATCGAGCCGGACGCCGGCGAGGCGGCAGGTACCCCTCGCCGGCGCCGGCAGTCACGAAAGGGGTTGGCAGTGGACGAAACGCGAGACCTCGCGCGCCGGCTCACACGGGTGCTCGACGTCGCGCAGACCGTGGTGCGGGTCCTCCTCTCGACGCAGGCGGCGCCGGGGGAGGAGCCGCAGCCCGAGAAGGTGCTCTCGGAGACCGCGCTCCTCCTGCTGTTCGCCTCACGCGTCGACGCGTCGCACAGGCAGGTCCACCGCCGAATCCGCGCGCTCGCGAAGCAGCTCGTCCCCCATGCCCGTTCCGACCGCGTGCTCGCGGGCATCACGCTCACGCCGGTGCTCGCGCGCGAGTACGCGGCCGCCCACGTCTGCCTTTCGCGACTCGGTTATCCGGACGCGAAGTTCGACGAGGTGCTCGCGCGGTCGCTGTCCTCGGGCGCCGCGCGAAGGCGTGAGCGTGTCCCGTACCGCCAGCTCGAGCTCGAGTGGCTCGGGGACATCTGGAACCCTTCGCAGGGTGGTCGGAAACGGCGACCAAGCGCGGCACTGGCCGCGGTCACCACAGCCGGGCTCGGGCTCGATCCGCTGAACCCGACACGGGACGATGTCTACGCCTTCACGCATTCGCTGCTTTACCTCACCGACTTCGGCAAGCCGCGCCGGCTCCCGCGGCCGAAGACGGAGCTCGTCGCGGACTCAGAGCCCGCGCTCGCCTGGTGCCTTGACGCCGACGACTTCGACGTCTCGGCTGAGATCCTCCTCGCCTGGCCGCTGCTCCAGGCACGCTGGTCGCCCGCCGGAGCCTTCGGGTTCCGCGTGCTCACGCGCGTGGAGGACGAGGTCGGCTACTTGCCGTCGCTGAGCCTCAGCGAGGAGCGCTATCGCGAGCTCGAAGGCGCGGAGCGGAAGCGGTACGTCGTCGCCGAGGCATATCACACCGTCTACGTGATGGGTCTCCTTTGTGCCGCGACGTTGCAGGCAGGGGCGCTGCCGCCTGAGCCGCTCTCCGCGCGCGGGGCGGCCGGAGCCGCCGACGAGCTCGTCGGGCTCCTCGTCCCTCGAGAGCCGGCGCCACAATGGGAGCGCGACTTCGCAGAGCTTGAACCTCGGCAGCGTCAAGCGCTTGCGCCGTTCCTCGCCAACGTCGCCCTGCAGCGCGCGGTCGAGGCGTCGGCGTTCGAGCGGATTCGCGAGGTCCTCGCCCTTTGCGTCGAGCGCGGCCTCAAGCCGTCAAACGCGATGACCCAGGCTGCCGACCTGCTGGTTCGGGTGGCGCAGTCGCCGTATGCAACGGCGCAGCGCTGAAGTTGCACTCTCGTCACGAACGCGTACAGAGGGCGTCTGGCGGCGCCGATAGGGTGCTCAGACCCAGCTCGAGTGGAGGGCCGAATCGTTCTGAATCCGAGATGCTGCGTTGGACGGCCGTGCCGGCAAAGCCGGCGCGGCCTCTTTGGTCGGCGCCGCAAGCGAGCGCCTTGGTGGACGTTCTCGAGGGCTTGAACCCCGAGCAGCGGCGCGCGGCCGAGGCGGTGCGCGGGCCGGTCTGCATCCTGGCGGGCGCGGGCTCCGGCAAGACGACGACGATCACGCGGCGGATCGCGCAGCAGGTCGCCTCGGGCGCATTCCGCTCCGACGAGATCCTCGCCGTCACCTTCACCGACAAGGCCGCGGGCGAGATGCGGGCGCGGCTGGCGCGGCTCGGTGTGGACGGCGTGGAGGCGCGGACGTTCCACTCGGCGGCGCTCTCGCAGCTCGTGCGGACACGCGGCGAGCCGCCGGGGCGGATCCTCTCTGGCAAGGCGCTGCTGCTTCGCCAGATCGGCAACTCGCTGCCGAAGCCGTACCGGTTTCGGCCCGCGGGCGACCTCGCGACCGAGGTCGAGTGGGCCAAGAACCGGCGCCTGACGCCGCAGGGCTACCGCCGCGGGCTCGAGGCCCACGAGCCGCCGATCCCGCCCGACCTGATGGCCCGCGTCTTCCGCGAGTACGAGCAGCGCAAGCAGGCCTCCGGCCTGGTCGACTTCGAAGACCTGCTCGAGCTGGCGGTGCGGATGTACGAGGAGGACGAATGGGTGCTGGCCGCGCTGCGCGAGCGCTTCCGCGCCTTCACGGTCGACGAGTACCAGGACGTGAACCTGCTCCAGCAGACGCTGCTCGAGCTCTGGCTCGGCGACGGCGACGAGCTCTGCGCGGTAGGCGACGACTACCAGTCGATCTACGGGTTCACGGGCGCGTCGCCCGAGTGGTTGCTCGGCCTCGCGTCTCGCTACCCGCAGGCGGCGGTCGTGCGGCTGGAGGAGAACTACCGCTCGGCGCCGCAGGTGCTGGCGCTCGCGAACCGGCTCGTCCCGCGGCTCGGAGGCGCCGGGAAGACGCTCCGCGCGACGCGGCCCGAGGGCCCCGAGCCGGAGCTGCGCGGGTTCGCCTCGCCGGAGGACGAGGGCGCCTTCGTGCTCGAGCGCGTGCGGGCGCTCGCGGCCGAGGGAGTGCCGTACGAGGAGATGGCCGTGCTGATCCGCCTGAACGCGCGCTCGGTCGACTTCGAGGAGCTGTTCGCCGATGCGAAGGTCCCGTTCCAGGGTGCGGCACTGCTCTCGCGGGACGCGGCCCGGCGGCTGCTCAAGGCCCTGCGCGGCGCCGGCTTCGGCTCGGTCGCGGACGAGGTTCGGCGGGTGGCGCGGGAGCTGGGGCTCGTCGAGCCGGTTCCCGACGGCCTCGGCGAGCGCGAGCTCGTGCGCCAGGCCGACCTCGCGCGACTCTGCGTGCTGGCCGAGGAGTTCGACGACGGCTCGCACACGATCGAGCAGTGGGTCGAGTGGCTACGGGCGCGGTTCGACCACGGAGCCGAGGGTGGCGTCCATCTGCTCACGCTGCACCGCGCCAAAGGGCTCGAGTTCGACGCCGTCTTCCTGCCGCGCGTCGAGGAGAAGGAGCTGCCCTGCAAGCAGGCTCTGCGAGTGCCCGAGGGACTGGCGGAGGAGCGGCGCCTGCTCTACGTCGGCATGACGCGGGCGAGGCGCCACCTTGCGCTCACCTGGGCCGGCCCGCCGAGCCGCTTCCTCGCCGAGCTCGGTGTCGAGGCTCCCGCGCCGCCGGTGCGCAGGCCGCGTTCGGAGGAGCCGGACGACCCGACCTACGCCGCGCTCAAGCGCTGGCGCCTGAAGCGGTCGCGCTCGGACGAGATCCCGGCCTACGTCGTCTTCCACAACTCGACCCTGGCGGAGATCGCAGCGCGCCGCCCGACGACGATCGCCGAGCTGGCCTCGGTCCCCGGCGTGGGTCCAACGAAGCTCGAGCGCTACGGCGACGAGGTCTTAGCCGCGCTTCAGGCGGCCTGATCCGACCGCGGGTGGTTGATCTGACGACGTCGCAGGAGCCGCGCGACATCTGTTGGGCGATTCAATCCGGCTGCGGGGCGATGCGCGGCACGAGCCCGCCGAGGAGGAGATCGAGCATCAGGGCCGGGTCGCGGCGGACGCGCTCGGCCTCGCCTTCGCGCTTGCGCAGGTCGAGCGCGCGCGGGTCGCTGAGCTGGATCAGCCGGCCCTCGCGGATCAACAGCTCGTCCACACCGCCGAGCCGGCCGCCGAAGGTCGTGTAGACCGGCACGCCGAGCGCGACGGCCTCCCGGTTCATCGTGCCGCCGGCCGAGACGACGAGGTCGGCGAGCGCGACCAGGCTCTGGCCGTCGACCGCCTGGTCGGGCACCTGCACGGAGGGAAGCCCGAGGCCCCGCACGTAGTCCCGCTGCTCGGTCGTCCTGGGCAGCACGATCGCGGCGACGGTCTCGTCTCGCCCGATACGCTCGAGCACCTGCGGGAAGAGCGGATTCGAGCGGCGGTGGTAGAGCGCGACGTCCGGAGGCGTCCTGACCACGACAACCGTCCGGCCAGGGTCGGGCGAGAACTGTGCGAGCGCCGACGGGTCGGGCTCGAAGTCGGAGAGGTAGTACTCCTCCTTCAGTCCCGGATACTGCCGGAGCTTCGGCGGCCGCACGCCGTAGCGCTCGAGCCGCGCCGGTGGGATCGCCTCCGGGACGACGACCCGCGTGGCCGCGCGGCAGCCGAGCTGGTGCTGAAGCCAGGCGAACTCGTAGTCGAAGGTGGTCGCGCTAGGAATCCCGAGCCGTCGGGCGGTCAGTGTCAGCTCGTGCGAGCCGTGTGCGAGCGCGACGTCGAAACGCCGGCCACGTGCCCAGGCGTGAAGCGTGGGCATGCGTGAGAGCATCGCCTGCGCCTTGCCGGGCCGCCCGCGGCCGCCGTGGGCGCCGAGGATCTCGGCGTCGATCCCGTGGAGCTCGAGCAGCTGCACCGTCTGGGCGAAGTCACGCGAGGTCACCTCCACCTCGGCGCCGCGCTCGCGGAGGAGCGCGATCAGCGGGCGGAAGACCAGCACGTGCGGCGAGTTGGTGATGTCGATCCAGACGCGCACCGGACTGGGAGAATGCAGCATGCGCTTGCAGGAGCTCGGCTCTAGCGGCATTCGCGTCTCCCGGGTCGGTCTCGGGTGCAACAACTTCGGCGGGCGGCTCGATCTCGTGCAGACGCGTCAGGTCGTCGAGGCCGCCCTCGAGGCCGAGATCAACTTCCTGGACACGGCGGACATCTACGGCGGCGGCGGTAGCGAGCGCTTCCTCGGCGAGATCCTCGAGGGACGGCGTGACGAGGTCGTGCTGGCCACGAAGTTCGGCATGGGGCCGGACGAGGGAATGCCGCGCGGCTCTCGCGAGTACCTACGACGGGCTCTCGCCGCCTCGCTCGAGCGGCTACGCGCCGATTACGTGGACGTCTACTACTACCACCAGCCGGACGGGATCACGCCGATCGCCGAGACGATTGCCGCAATGGTCGAGCTCGTCGAGGAAGAGCGCGTCCGAGCGATCGGCGTCTCGAACTTCTCGGTCGCGCAGCTCGACGAGGCCGTCGCTGCCGGACCGGTCGCCGCGCTCCAGAATCACTACAGCCTGCTCGAGCGTGAGGCGGAGGCCGACGTCTTGCCGCGCTGCGCCGAGCTCGGGGTGGGGTTCGTGCCCTACTTCCCGCTCGCCAGTGGCCTGCTGACGGGCAAGTACCGTCGCGGTGAGCCGCCGCCTCCCGGCACGCGCCTCGCCGGCCGGCCAGAGGCGCTCACCGACGAGGCCTTCGACCGGATCGAGGCGCTGGAGGCGTTCGCGGGCGAGCGCGGGCACACGCTGCTCGAGCTCGCGATCGCTGGTCTCGCCTCCCGGGCCGGCGTGGCGTCGGTGATCGCCGGAGCGACCAAGCCGGAACAGGTGCGCGCCAATGTCGCCGCCGGCGACTGGGAGCTCTCGGCAGACGATCTGGCAGCGCTCCGAGACCTCTGACCTGAGGGCAACGCCTCAGCGCGCAACGGGTCCCTTAGTACGGTTCGCCCGGCCTCCTCCCCGAGGCGATCGTAACCGGGAAAGGCGCGCATGTCTGTCACGGGATCGAGCCGAAAGTGTGACGCCGTGCATAATGGATCCTTATATGGACACGCGGCAGCTCGCAGCGTTTTGCGCGGTCGTCGAGCGGAAGAGCTTCTCCCAGGCCGCCGAGCGGCTCGGGGTGACGCAGCCGGCGGTCAGCCTGCAGGTGCGCTCGCTCGAGAAGCGGCTCGGGGAGACGCTGCTCGACCGCTCAGGGCGCCGGGTCGAGCCGACCGAGGCCGGTCTCGCGCTCTACCGCGGCGCGCAGCGCCTGCTCGCCCTCGAGGGACAGCTCCTGGACGAGCTCGCGGCGGGCAGCGAGGGCGAGCTCGGTGGCACGCTCGAGGTCGGCGCGTCGACCGGCCCCGGCAGCACGGTCGTGCCGGTGCTCCTCTGCGAGTTCCAGCGCGAGAACCCGGGCGTTGCGATCTCGCTCTCGATCTCGGACACGCAGACCGTCGTCGACCGCGTGGCCGAGCGCGAGCTCGAGCTGGGCGTCGTCGGCGCGGCGCGGCGCCACCGCGGTGTCGTCTTCGAGCCCTTCTTCCGGGACGAGGTCGTGCTCGCCTGCCCGCCCGGCCATCGCTTCGCGGGAAAGACGATCGGTCTCGACGACCTGCGCGACGAGCCGCTGATCGTCATGCAGGAGGGCGCGGGCGTCCGGCAGGTGATCGAGGACGAGCTGCGCGGGACCGGCACGCGGCTGCGCGACCTCGGGCCGCGCCTCGAGCTCGGCCTGCAGGAGTCGGCGCGATCGGCCGTCGTCGCCGGCTTCGGCGTCACCTTCATCTCGCGCGCCGCCATCGA
>DASPRN010000125.1:0-5318 GCA_035624425.1 Gaiellaceae bacterium | reverse complement strand
CTACGCCGCCCCGCTGATCCTGCTCGCGCAGACCCGGCAGACCGAGCGGGACAAGATCTCCGACGACCGCGCCGAGAAGCGCCACGAGCGCCTCGAGCAGATGGCCGCGCGGCGCGAGGAGGAGATCAAGGCCGGCACCGAGCGCCTCGTGCAGCTGCTCGACTCGAACACGACGCTGACGAGGCAGGACAAGGAGCTGACCGAGCAGGTGGCCGGGTTGACGCGAGAAATCCACTCGCGCCTGCTGGAGGAGGGCTAGCCGTCCGCAGCCGGCTCTACGGACAAACGTAGACGGCGCTGAAGGGCTCCAGGCTGACCGGGGTCCGGATGTACGTGCTCTTCACCTTCGTCCCCGAGGCGCACGCCGGTGTGACCGTGATCGAGGCTACCCGTCTCGTCCCCTCGAAGGCGGGCGGGCTCAGCAGGCACGAGATCGTCGTCGTGCCAGCACCGGAGCATGCGCCGCTGCCGACCGTCGTGGTTCCGTCGCTCACGCTCCACGTTCCGGACTCCGGCGTCGGGAAGGTGAGGTCGATTTCGGTAACCGGCTGCTGGCAGGCGTAGTCGAAGAAGATCGTCTGCCCTCCTAAGGGGAAGATCTGCGACGCGCATACGCGGACCTTGAACTTCTCGAAGTCCCACTTGCCGCCCGGCGCGTAGACGCTCGCCCAGACGGTCGCGCCGATGGGCACCGCGGGGCCGACCGTCATCACGAGGCCGTTCGTCGGTCCGGGCGGGATCGGCTTGGCGGGGACGCAGAGCACGTCCCAGACCTTCCCCGCCACGTGCTTCGCCTTGCCGCACTTGGCGCTTCCCGACGGCTGCCCGTTCTCAACCACGGCCGCGGCACGCGGGATCTCCTTCCTGAGGAACGCGACGATCTCTCTCTTGATGGGCACCGAGCAACCGAAGATCTCGACGCTCGTGCCCATGCCGCCGAAGGTCGTGTCGAGCTCGCAGCCGATGTCGTTGAACGGATGCTTCTCGGCCTTCGCGATCAAGGCAAGGTCGCTCTGCTTGCGCTCGTCGGCGGTCTCCAGGGCGACCTCGGCGTAGCGCGAGAGTGGCTGCCCGGCGGGTCCGAGGTCGATCTCGAACGCATGCTCCGCGTAGCCGACGGCCGTCGCTCCCTGCGCGGCGTCGATCTCTCCGCCCATGGTCGCCGAGAGGAGTTGACCCTCCGCCTGCCTCAGGGCGTTCCTCGCATTCCGGAGGAAGCCATTCATTCCCTGCCTGTCGCCGTCGAGCGCCTTTTCCTTCGCCCTGACCTCCTGCCGCAGTGCGACGTGCAGCTCGATCGCTGCGCGATTGATATGGGGATGGTGGCCGGTCGAGCTCGCAGGGGCGCCGGGTGCGCTCGCCACCAGCAGGAGCGGGAGCGCCAGAGCCGCGCAGACAGCGCCAGCCTGCGGCATTGCCCGATCATAAAGGCTTGTGCCGAGCGCTACAAGGATCGGGCTGCGCTAGTCGAGGGCCCCTTCGAGCTTCAGCAACGCGCGCTTGCGGTCGAGCCCGCCGCCGTAGCCGACGAGCGAGCCGGTCGAGCCGACGACCCGGTGGCAGGGGAGCACGATCGGCACCGGGTTCCGGTTCATGATCGTGCCGACGGCGCGCGCCGCCCGCGGCTTGCCGGCCTTCGCGGCCAGGGCCCCGTAGGTCGTCAGCTCGCCGTACGGCACGAGGGCGAGCTCGCCGAGCACCGCGCGGCCGAACTCGCGCGTCAGCCCCAGGTCGAGCGGCAGCTCGAACTCGTGCCGCTTGCCCTCGAAGTACTCGTCCAGCTGCCGTCGGGTCTCGTCGGTCGGCCGCGGCGAGCGGAGGACCCGCGCCCCGAAGGCCCGCGCGAGCTTCTCCTCCTCGCGCTCGGGCTCCGCGTCGTACGAGATCTCGCAGAGGCCCCGGCCGGTGACGGCGACGAACAGCCGCCCGACGGGCGTGTCGATCAGGTCGTAGGCGACGTCGAGCAGCCCTTCGGCGGCCGCGGCGTCGCGGAAACGTGCGTCTAGCTGGGGGGAAACAGTCATGAGAGCTCCTTTCTGCGCAGCCGGCGGACGCCGGACGAGGCGGCCTGGCGGGCTGCCTCCGACGACGAGCCGAGCGCCGCGCCGATGTCCTCGTAGCTGAGGTCGTAGCCGAAGCGGAGGAAGACCGCCACACGCTCCTTCTGCGGCAGGTCGGCTGTGAGCCGGCGCAGCTCCTCGTAAGGGAGTGGCTCGTCGACCGACCCGAGATCCGGGATTTCGGCCGAGGTGACCCGCTCTCGCCGGTAGGCGTCGATCGCGACGTTGCGGGCGATCGCGAGCGCCCAGGCGCGCAGGTGCCGCCCGTGCTTCAGCGTCGGGTATGCGCGCAGCGCGCGCAGGAACGTCTCCTGGAACGCGTCGTCGGCGGCGTCGCGCCCCAGCATCCGCCGGAGCTGGACGAGCACCGGCTCGCGCTGCTCCTCGTAGAAGCGTTCGAACGGCGGAACGGTCACGGCCTCCATCATCACTACAAACGCGGTCGCGCCGCCCGGTGTGAGATCGGGTGCCATGCTTCCCGCCGATGAAGCTGAAGCAGAGCCGCCGGGGCCTTGCCGCGCTGCGGACCGTGATCGCGTTCGTTGTCGGGACCGCGGTGCTCGCGGGTCTGCTTGCGACCGGCGCCGAGTGGGCGGTCGCGGTCTCGTGCGGGTGGGGCGCGATGGCGCTCGTGACGGTGCTCGCGGTCTGGCTCCGGATCTACGGCATGGACGCCGCCGCGACCAGGGTGAACGCGCAGGACGAGGACTTCTCGCGCCCGGTTGCCGACCTGATCACCCTTACCGCGAGCGTCGTCAGCCTGATCGCGATCGGCTATACGCTCCTCGAGGCCGGCAAGCGCCATGGGACCGACAAGGCGTTGCTGCTGCTGCTCGCGATCGTGGTCGTCGCCCTCTCGTGGGCGACGGTGCACACCCTCTACACCCTGCGCTACGGCGACCTCTACTACGGGCACCCGGTCGGCGGGATCGACTTCAACGAGGACGACCCGCCCGACTACCGCGACTTCGGCTACCTGGCGCTGACGATCGGGATGACCTACCAGGTGTCCGACACCAACCTGCAGAACAGGCCGATCCGCCACACAGCCCTGCGTCATGCGCTGCTCTCGTTCGTCTTCGGCGCCGTCATCGTGGCGCTGGCCATCAACACGGTGGCTTCACTCCTGCACTGAGAAGCGCCGGGTGGCGCAAAAGGGTTGCAAAGTGGGGGAGTGTGGTTTAAAGTGGGGCGCAGTGGAAGATGCTGCTAGGTGAGTTCGAGCACACGATCGATGACAAGAACCGCCTCACGCTACCGGCCAAGTTTCGCCAAGCGCTTTCCGGCGGGCTCGTCATCACGCGCGGGCTGGATCCCTGCCTCCTCTGCTATCCGCAGGCGGACTGGGAGCGCCTCGTCGAGAGCCGCCTGGCCGGGCTCGACCTCTTCAGCCGGGAGGGGCGGATGATGAACCGCTTCTTCTTCTCCGGCGCCTCGGAGGCCGAGGCCGACAAGCAGGGCCGCGTGATGCTGCCGGCGACGCTCGTGAAGGACATGGGCCGCGAGGTCGTCGTCGCAGGGGTGCGCGACCACCTCGAGATCTGGGACCGCGCCGCTTGGCGCGACCACGTCAAGGTGATGGAAGGGAGTGCGGAGGATGTTGCCGAACGTCTTGCGACCCAGCGCGACTGATCACGTTCCCGTTCTCGCCGAGCAGGTCCGCGAGGCGCTCTCGCTGCGCCCGGGCGAGACCGTCGTCGACGCGACCTTCGGCGCCGGCGGCCATGCGGCGCTGCTCGCGGCCGACCTGCGCGGCAAGGGAAAGCTGATCGCGATCGACCGCGACCCGTTCGCCCGGGTCTACTTCGACCAGTTTCGGAAGGGCACCGCGGTGCAGACGCGCTTCCTGCGCGGCGACTTCGCCGTCGTGCTCGATCAGCTCGCCTCCAACGGGGTGCGCGCCGACGCCGTGCTCTTCGATCTCGGCGTCTCGAGCATGCAGATCGACCAGCCGGAGCGCGGCTTCTCCTACGCGGTCGACGCGCCGCTCGACATGCGCATGGACCCCAACGGGGAGGAGACCGCTGCCGACCTCGTGAACGGGGCGAGCGAGCGCGAGCTGACCTCCATCCTGCGCGACTACGGCGAGGAACGCTACGCGCGCCAGATCGCCCGCGCGATCGGGCGCCGCCGGCGCGAGCGGCCGTTCGAGCGCACCGGCGAGCTGGTCGAGACGGTCAGGAGCGCGATCCCCGCGCCCGCGCGCTTCGGTGACGGCCATCCGGCCAAGCGGGTCTTCCAGGCCCTGCGGATCGCGGTCAACGACGAGCTCGGGTCGCTGGAGGAGGCGCTGCCGGCGGCACTCGAGCTGCTGAAGCCCGGCGGCCGCCTTGCGGCGATCAGCTTCCACTCGCTCGAGGACCGGATCGTCAAGCGCTTCCTCCGCTCCCAGGAGCGGGGCTGCACCTGCCCGCCCGACTTCCCCGTCTGCGTCTGCGGGCACGAGCCGACGCTGCGTGCCCTCTCGCGCCGGGCGATCCGCCCGTCGGCGCAGGAGATCGCGACCAACCCGCGCGCCGCCTCCGCACGCCTGCGCGCCGCCGTCAAGACCGACGCCGAGACCACCTGAGCCATGGCCTCCTGGAGCAACGCCGCCCGTGCGCTTCCGTCCCCGCAACCGCGCCGGCGGGCCAAGCCCGCCGCCCGCCGCCGCCCACGCGCCCGCCGCGGCGTGGCGGGAGGCGTCTTCTGGATTGCGGCGCTCGCGGTCCTGCTCACCGGGGTCGTCGCCCTGAACGTCGCCGTCCTGCGCCTGAACGTCCGGCTCGACAAGCTGAACGCCGAGCGGGTGCAGCTGCGGGCCGACAAGCAGGCGCTCGCCTCGCAGCTCTCGCTCGCCGCCGCCTCGCCGCGGATCCAGGCGCTCGCGCACCGCCAGGGCCTGGTGCCCGCCGATCCCACGCAGACGACCTACGTGCGGCTCCGGCGCGGGACGCGGTGAACGCGAAGGTCGCCAACCGCCGCATCCGGCTGCTGCTCGCGGTCTTCGGGATCGCCTTTGCGATCGCGTTCCTGCGCGCGGCCTGGCTGCAGGGCGTGCGCGCGAGCTCGCTCGGCCGGCTGGCGGCCGATCAGCACAGCGAGGACGTGACGATTCCCGCCACGCGCGGGACGATTTTCGACCGCGGCGGCCTGCAGCTCGCGATCGGCGAGCAGGCGACCACGGTCTACGCCGACCCCCGGCAGGTACGCGACCCGCGCAGCGAGACGGCGATCGCCGCGCGCGTGCTCCGGCTCGACCAGGGCCCGTTGTACGCG